>NZ_VATT01000002.1:0-264074 GCF_005781225.1 Escherichia sp. E4736
TGATCTCCTCCCTGAAAACAGTACCAGTCTAAACTGAAGTCTCCGGTCTTTCTTCCTGCTAACAGAGAGGCTTATTACCATGAAAAAGACCCGTTATACCGAAGAACAGATTGCGTTTGCGCTGAAACAGGCCGAAACCGGCACCCGCGTAGGGGAAGTCTGCAGAAAGATGGGTATTTCTGAGGCCACCTTTTACAACTGGAAGAAGAAATTTGCCGGTCTGGGCGTGACGGAACTGCGGCGTCTGCGGCAACTGGAGGATGAAAATCAGCGGCTGAAGAAACTGGTGGCCGATCTGAGTCTGGATAAGGAGATGTTGCAGGAGGTACTGAAACAAAAGTTCTGAGGCCGGCTCAGAAGCGCCAGGCGGTGCATTTCCTGCAGGAAGCATACCGCATCAGTGTCCGCCGGGGATGCGGGTTGCTGATGCAGAGCAGAACTGTCTACCACTGGCAGAGCCGGCGTGACGATCGGGCGATAACCCAGCGTATCCGGGAGATCGCGGAAACCCGGATACGGTATGGTTGTCCGCGTATTCATATCCAGCTGCGGCGGGAGGGCTGGCTTGTTAACCATAAGAAAACACACCGGATTTACTGTCTGGAAGGCCTCAACCTGCGCAGAAAGCGCCCCCGCAGACATGTCAGTGCAGCACATCGCCAGCAACGTCCGGTCCTGACGCATATCGATCAGTGCTGGAGTATGGATTTCGTGTCGGATAATCTGTTTAACGGACGGCGTTTCCGGGCGCTGACTGTAGTCGATAATTTTAGTCGGGAGTGTCTGGCGATCCATGCCGGAAAGTCGCTGAAAGGCGAGGATGTGGTCGGTGTGATGGAAGGGTTGCGGGTGCTGGGTAAGCGCCTGCCAGTACGTATTCAGACAGATAACGGCAGCGAGTTTATCTCAAAAAGTCTGGATAAATGGGCGTATGAACACGGCGTGACCCTGGACTTCTCGCGCCCCGGAAAGCCGACAGATAACCCGTTCATTGAATCATTTAACGGCAGTCTGCGGGATGAATGCCTGAACATTCACTGGTTCCTGTCACTGGAAGATGCGCAGGACAAACTCGACAGCTGGCGCAGGGAATATAATCATGAAAGGACACATTCATCATTAAATGACATGACTCCGGCTGAATTCATCCGAAGTCTCCGGAAAGACGAAGATCTCTGATTTAGCACTGCACTGATTTTGGGCCAGGGTCAGTTTGACCATATCACTCATTATAGCTGGCCCTGGACGTGGGTTGTTTCCAACACCTATCGCCAGGCTGTTAATGCCTTCTATAAAACTACCTTCAAGACTGACAGTAACTCCGATGAAGATATGCAATTAGAGCGGCAATTTATCTACGACAACCCAATCTGTTTTGGCGAAGAGTCGTTATTTTCACGCGTTGATGAAATTCGTGTGCTGGAGAAAACTGCCGACTCCGCTCGTATTTATGTTCGTTTTGCATTGACCAATGGCAACAGCGAAGAGCAAGAAATTGTTTTACAGCGGCGTGAGGGTAAGTGGGAAATTGCCGATTTTATCCGCCCAGGCGGCGGAAGTTTACTTAAACAGATTGAAGCGAAGACTGCCGCCAGATTACAGCGGTGAGCGGAATAATTAATACCAGATAAAGGAAACTGGAAATGAATAATCAACTGTTACTCTTTTTTCTAATGTTCATACTCACAGGCTGCGTCAGTAATGAAAAAATCAGTCATGTAGAAAATGATATTCATCTGATAAATATAAAAGTCGATCAACTCCAACAGGATATCAACGCTTTACGTCAGGAAATTCAGGTAGCGAAAGAAGCGGCAGAAAAAGTTAACACACGGCTGGATGATGCCGGAAGATGGCCAGACGGAATTTGGGCGCACCCGCCACGGTGGTAATACTCCACTAAACATCAATCAACTATTAATCATAACAATAAAAAACAGGGAGAAATAAATAATGAAAAAGACTTTCAGCGTGGGAACACTAATTCTGGTAACTGGCTTATTAAATGGGTGCGTCAATGAGCAAAAGGTCAATCAACTGGCGAGCAATGTGCAAACATTAAATGCCAAAATCACCCGACTTGAGCAGGATATGAAAGCATTACGTCCACAAATCTATGCGGCAAAATCTGAAGCTAACAGAGCCAATACGCGTCTTGATGCGCAGGACTATTTCGATTGCCTGCGCTGCTTGCGTATGTATGCGGAATGATAAAACAATCCCCGGCAGCATTCTGTTACCGGGGATTTTTTTTAACGTCCGACCGCTGCTTTAGGGCGTTTCTTCGCGCCAGCATTCACCGGACGAGATTGCGTAGACGACGCTTTTTTTGCCGTAGCAGGCGTCTGACGCTGGGTCGCCATCGGCGTATGTTTGGTCAACGCTGGACGGGTATTGCGGTTCTGACGGCGAGCTTCGCGCATCTCTTCAATGGTTGGCGCAGGCACTAAGCAATCGCGACGGCTGCCAATCAGATGCTTTTTACCCATTGCTTCCAGCGCCTGACGGATTAACGGCCAGTTTGCCGGATCGTGATAACGCAACAACGCTTTATGCAAACGACGCTGCTTGTCGCCCTTCGGTACGAAGACGTCTTCACTCTTATAACCAATCTTCGCCAGCGGGTTTTTCCCGGTGTAATACATGGTGGTCGAGTTAGCCAGCGGCGATGGGTAGAAGTTCTGTACCTGGTCGAGGCGGAAGCGATGCTTTTTCAGCCACAGCGCCAGGTTCACCATATCTTCATCACGCGTACCCGGGTGCGCGGAGATGAAATAGGGGATCAGATACTGCTCTTTACCTGCCTGTTTCGAGTAGGTATCGAACAGCTCTTTAAAGCGGTCATAACTGCCCATGCCCGGCTTCATCATCTTCGATAACGGCCCTTCTTCGGTATGTTCCGGGGCAATCTTCAGATAACCACCTACGTGATGGGTCGCCAGCTCTTTGATATAGCGCGGGTCTTCCACGGCAATGTCGTAACGCACGCCGGAAGCGATCAGGATCTTCTTGATACCTTTGAGATCGCGAGCACGGCGATAGAGATTGATGGTCGGTTCGTGGTTAGTGTCCATATGCGGACAAATATCCGGGTAAACGCACGACAAACGGCGACAAGTTTGCTCGGCGCGTGGCGATTTGCAGCGCAACATATACATGTTGGCAGTTGGCCCACCGAGATCGGAAATCACGCCAGTAAAGCCAGGAACGGTGTCGCGGATCGCTTCAATCTCATTAATGATCGAATCTTCCGAACGGCTCTGAATAATGCGCCCTTCATGCTCGGTAATAGAGCAGAAAGAGCAGCCGCCAAAGCAGCCGCGCATAATATTGACCGAGAAACGAATCATTTCGTAAGCCGGAATACGGGCGTTACCATAAGCCGGATGTGGCACGCGCTTATACGGCAGCGCAAAGACGCTGTCCATCTCTTCGGTAGAAAGAGGAATAGCTGGCGGGTTGATCCACACATAGCGGTCGCCATGTTTTTGCATCAATGCCCGGGCGCAGCCTGGGTTAGTTTCGTGGTGCAAAATGCGCGAAGCATGAGCGTACAGAACTTTATCGCCCTTCACTTTCTCGAAAGAAGGCAGCAACACGTAGGTTTTTTCCCACGGTTTCGGGCGCGGTGGCTGCACGGTAACGGCTTTGGCTTCTTGTTTTTTCGGCGCCACCGGTTTGTTATCCGCGCACGGCAAATCTTCGCCATACGGATGCGGGATCGGGTCGATTTTCCCCGGGGTATCGAGACGGGTGGAATCCACGCCGCTCCAGCCTGGCAGCGCCTCTTTCACGATAATCGCGGTATTGCGCACATCGCGGATTTCACTAATCGGCTCGCCCATTGCCAAGCGATGCGCCACTTCCACCAGCGGACGCTCACCGTTACCGAACATCAGCATGTCGGCTTTCGAATCTACCAGCACGGAACGGCGCACGGTATCGGACCAATAATCATAATGTGCGGTACGACGCAGGCTGGCTTCGATACCGCCGAGGATCACCGGCACATCTTTCCACGCCTCTTTACAACGCTGGGTATAAACCAGTGTGGCGCGATCCGGACGCTTACCTGCGACGTTATCCGGCGTGTAAGCGTCGTCATGACGTAAACGGCGATCGGCAGTGTAACGGTTGATCATCGAGTCCATATTGCCTGCGGTAACGCCGAAAAACAGATTCGGTTTACCCAGACGCATGAAATCGTCTTTGCTGCTCCAGTCCGGCTGGGCGATGATCCCAACGCGAAAGCCCTGCGCTTCCAGCATACGACCGCAAATCGCCATCCCGAAGCTTGGGTGATCGACATACGCGTCGCCAGTAACCAAAATGATGTCGCAGCTATCCCAGCCAAGTTGATCCATCTCTTCACGAGACATCGGCAAAAACGGTGCCGGTCCAAAACAGGCGGCCCAGTACTGCGGCCAGGAGAACAGGTCGCGATCCGGTTGGATCAGGGAGATAGAGCTCATTTTGCTTCCAGAAATGGTAAAAAAATAATCAAAGACCGGGGATTATACGCTGTATCACGCGCGGAAATGAAGTGATGTTGATAAACGGTGACGAAATACCCTGGTGAAGTTTTCACTGCCGATCGGGGCAAACACATTTAAGGCTAGCGGTATCGTGGCAACTGCCGCTACTATTTATGCCGATCAGCAACGTTCAGGTCATGTTGCACGACGATCGGCTATCCGAGGACACCCACAGTAAGGCAAGGTATGGAACAGGTTATTACAAAGCGCCGCTATTACGATATTGGTCTACAAATTGAAGAGTTGCTGTATTCAGGCGTATTCAAAGCCGGAGAGCGCTTACCTTCAGAACGTGAACTGAGCGAGCGGTTTAATACCAGCCGGACTACCATTCGTGAAGCCATCATTATGCTGGAACTCAAAGGCGTACTGAATGTGAAGCAAGGGTCAGGGATCTTCTTTGTCGATTCCACCGATAAGCTCAATCAGAAATCATTAATGCCTTATTCAGAAATTGGCCCGTTCGAACTGTTGCAGGCGCGCCAGGTGATCGAGAGCAATATTACCGGTTTTGCAGCCAGCCAGATCAGCTTTAACGAATTACAAGAATTAAAGAAAATCATTAGTTTGCAGGAAAAGGCAATCGCAGCGGAAAGTGATAAATTTGAAGAGCTGGATCACCGATTTCATAGCCTTATTGCCGAAGCAACGCAAAATCGTGTGCTGATCAAACAAGCCGCCGAATTATGGCGGGCAGTGCGCACAGAAAACCCCCGCTGGAAGAAGCTGAACTACAAGTATTTGCACGAAAAGCCTTTGCGTCTGCAATGGCTGGAAGATCACCGGGCTATTGTCCTTGCGCTGCAACAGAAAGATTCAGAGCTTGCCAGAGAAGCGTCCTGGAACCATCTGGAAAACAGCAAAAATGAACTGATCAAAATCTTCAAACAAGACGCTTCCATTAGCGACTTTGATGACTTTTTCTTCGCTCGTTAACCTTCATTTATCCAGAGCTGACGTGAAAAATGACGCTGGCTCTGCATCCCCCCTCATCTGGTACACTCTATCTTGTTAATTGGTCTAATAAATTATCAACGGACTGATGATAAAGCGCGCTTTGCTCGTGCCGAATGCAGCGTGAATACCTAATCTGGCATAAAAAATTAAAATTAAATACGTTACACAATCATCGCCAGCCTGATCAGCGTAGCGCATCAGGCAGTTTTACGTTTGTCATCCATCTCAAATCACTTCCTCTTGTTCTGTTCCGTACTTTTACCTTTCTCTGCAAGCGTGATGCATCTCTCTGTTTTTGGTCTAATGAATTATGTAAATTGGTCTAAACACACCAACTACCAGGAGTAAGCACATAATGTCAGGGAACGAGAGCATCACTGTCGCCCACCATGATCAGGTCACCACCTGGCCTCGAGACGGGTTACAGGCTGATATTGTCCATATTGGTTTTGGCGCTTTTCATCGCGGACACCAGGCTGTCTATACTGATCTTACTAATCAGCTTTCGAACACCCGCTGGGGGATCTTTGAGATCAACCTGTTTGGTGATGCTCAACTGATCGAAAACTTAAATGCGCAAAATGGGCTGTTTTCGGTGGTGGAAACGTCTGCATCGCAATCTACCTCACGCCTTGTACGCTCGGTGACTGGCGGTATCCATACCCCCGTGGACGGTATTGCCGCAGCAATCCAGAAATTGACTGAACCTCAGGTAAAAATCGTTTCATTAACCATCACCGAGAAAGGCTATTGCCTCGATTCGCAAACGCGATCACTTGATCTCACCAATGGATTAATCAAACACGATCTACAAAACCCGGATGCGCCTCAGTCGGCTATTGGCTTGATCGTCTGTGCTTTGCAACAACGTAAAGCAGCCGGACTTGCCGCTTTTAGTGTGCTCTCCTGCGATAACTTGCCTGACAATGGGCATCTGACGCGAAATGCCGTTCTCGGTTTTGCCCGCCAACTGGACCAGTCCCTGGCTCAGTGGATCGAAGAAAATGTCTCATTTCCAGGCACGATGGTCGATCGCATTGTTCCGGCAATGACCGAATCGCAATTCGCCTTACTGGAAACTAAAACCGGTTATGCCGATCCCTGCGGGATCGTCTGCGAATCATTTCGCCAGTGGGTGATCGAAGATAATTTTGTGCATGGGCGACCGGAATGGGATAAAGCAGGCGCGATGTTTGTCAGCAATGTTCAGCCTTATGAAGAGATGAAGTTACGCATGCTAAACGGTAGCCATTCATTTCTGGCTTATAACGGCTCACTGGCAGGCTATGAATTTATCTGGCAATGCATGGAAGACGCTAATTTTCGTTCCATTACCCGCCATCTGATGATCAATGAACAAGCCCGAACACTTAATCCTGATTTAAATATCGACGTCCAGGAATACGCCGACCTGTTAATTGAACGCTTTAGCAACCGTAATGTTGCACATCGTACCGGGCAAATCGCTATGGACGGTTCGCAAAAGCTTCCCCAGCGTGCGCTGACTCCCTGGCTGAAATTGCATCAGCAAAAGCAAAACAATGCTGTTCTGTCACTGCTCGTTGCTGGTTGGTTGCATTATGTCATTGAAGCTGTTGAGAAAATCCAGTCTGTCGCTGATCCAATGAGTGAACAATTTCATGCGCTAATAAAGGAACAACAAGACGCATGGCAACAGGCGCTCGCATTACTGCACCTTAGCGCCATATTTGGTGAATTAAGCAATCATCAGCCCTTTATAAATGAAATAAAAATTGCCTTTGCAAATATAAAAAACAAGGGCATCAAGGCCACAATCAGCCAATTATTATCGGACGAGCAGAAATGAAAACATTAATTTGTCAGCAGCCTGGCGTTATGGAGTATGTGGAAAAAGATATTCCCGTGCCAGCAGATAACGAAGTGCTATTAAAAATTAAAGCCGTGGGTATCTGTGGTACGGATATTCACGCATTTGCCGGCAGACAGCCTTTTTTTAGCTACCCACGTGTATTAGGTCATGAAATATGCGCCGAAGCAGTTTCACAAGGCAGTCAGTGTCAAACGGCACAATCAGGCCAGCGCTATTCCGTTATCCCATGCATTCCGTGTGGCGAGTGCGCCGCCTGTCGGGAAGAGAAAACGAACTGCTGTGAACGTGTTTCGCTGTATGGCGTGCATCAGGATGGGGGTTTTAGTGAGTACCTTGCGGTACGTGAAGACAACCTTGTGCCGCTCCCTGACGAGGTCAGCGACAGCGCCGGCGCATTGGTTGAATGCTTCGCCATTGGGGCACATGCCGTTCGTCGGGCTGAGATCAAGGCTGCACAAAACGTACTGGTGATTGGCGCCGGGCCAATTGGTCTGGCTACCGCATCCATCGCCCAGGCTAAAGGGGCACAGGTTGTTGTTGCTGATATTGATAGTCAACGTCGCCAGCACGTTGTGGATAATCTTGCTATTAATGCCTTCGATCCCACACAGGAAGATTTTATTGCCGCGCTTCGTGAAACCTTTGGCGGCGACCTGGCTTGCGTCGTACTTGATGCTACGGGAAATAAAGCCTCGATGAGTCAGGATGTCAATCTTATTCGTCATGGCGGCAAAATTGTTTTCATCGGTTTGTATATCGGTGAGCTCGTTATTGACGATCCAACCTTCCACAAAAAAGAGACAACGTTACTCAGCAGTCGTAATGCCACACGGGAAGATTTCGCGTTAGTTATTGAACTGATGCGCAGCAATAAAATTCATGAAAACTTAATGAAAAACCAGGAGTTTGATTTCTTTAATGTTGGCGAAAATTACCAACGTAACGTTGTAGAAAATAAAAATATGGTCAAGGGTGTGATCACTTTTTAAGGGAACAAAGATGACAACAGTTTATGTCGGTGAAGCAAATTTAAAATCACTGGTACACCACAAATTATATACTGCCGGGCTGGATACTAACACCGCACAACAAGTTACGGATGTTTTAGTACATGCCGATATTACCGGTGTGCATTCTCACGGTGTTATGCGTGTCGAACATTATTGCACTCGCCTTGCTGCCGGAGGGTTAAATAAAACCGCGCAATTTAGTATTGAGCAAATATCACCGTCAGTGGCCATTCTCGACTCTGATGACGGGATGGGGCATTCAGCATTAATTAGCGCCACAGAGCACGCCATCAAACTGGCACAGGAAGAAGGTCTTGGGTTTGTTAGCGTTAAAAACGCCTCTCACTGTGGCGCGTTGTCTTATTTTGCAGAGATGCTCACCAACCAAGGATTGATTGCTATCGTAATGACGCAAACCGATACCTGCGTAGCGCCTCATGGCGGTGCCGGGCGCTTTTTGGGAACTAACCCCATCGCCTTTGGCTTTCCGGTGGAAAACAGCCATCCGATGATTGTTGATATGGCGACCAGTGCCACGGCTTTCGGCAAAATACTTCATGCAAAGGAAACCGGAAAACATATTGGTGAAGGACTGGCGATAGATAAAGACGGTAATGGCACCACTGATCCGCATAAAATTGAAAACCTGTTACCTTTCGGTCAGCACAAAGGTTCAGGCATTGCGCTGGCTATAGATGCACTGACTGGCGTGCTGATGAATGCGAATTTTGGTAACCATATTGTTCGCATGTATGGCGATTATGACAAGATGCGTAAGCTGGCAAGTTTGGTTATTGCCATCGATCCGAAAAAGCTCGGCAATCCTGTTTTTGCTGAAACTATGGCGCAAATGGTCACGGAACTTCATGCCGTTAAACCGGTTCCCGGCGTTGAAAAAGTATTAGCACCGAACGATCCACAAATGCACTATAAAGAAAAATGTCAGCAGGAAGGTATTCCCGTTCCGGCAGGGATTTTCCATTATCTGACAGAGAATTAATAATCTCTTTTTATTCTAACGATAGAAAAGCGCTGTATTTATCGTTTCTGTTATATTAACCAGGAGCAGGATATGAAAGCACTTCGTCCTCTGACGGCATCGCTTATGCTGTTGACCAGTTGTTTATTAATTTCCAATACCACACTGGCAAAAACAACATTAAAACTCAGTCATAATCAGGATAAAAGCCATGCTGTCCATAAAGCATTAAGCTATTTAGCTGATAAAACCAAAGAATATTCTAATGGTGAACTAGTTATTCGTATTTACCCAAATGCGACATTGGGTAACGAGCGCGAATCACTGGAACTAATGAACTCTGGCGCATTGCAGATGGTGAAAGTGAATGCTGCGTCACTGGAATCTTTCGCCCCGGATTACAGTCTTTTCAGTCTGCCTTTCTTATTCCGCGACCGTGAGCATTATTATCGCGTTCTGCAAAGCGATTTAGGTAAACAAATACTCAAGTCATCAGAAAGCAAAGGTTTTGTGGGTATTACGTATTATGACGGCGGTGCGAGAAGTTTTTATTCCAATAAACCGATTACAAAACCTGAAGATTTAGCAGGAATGAAAATTAGGGTTCAACAAAGCCCCAGCGCCATTGCAATGATGAAAGCGCTTGGCGGTGTCGCCACACCGATGGCTCAGGGAGAACTTTACACTGCGCTCCAGCAAGGTGTTGTTGATGGCGGAGAGAACAATACCGTTGTCTATTCTGATATGCGTCACGCCGAGGTTGCAAAAGTCTATTCACGTGATGAACACACCATGGTGCCTGATGTGTTAATTATTAGCACCAATGTGTTGAATAAACTTGGCGACAAAGAGCGTACGGCATTATTAAAGGCAGCCGATGAATCAATGATGCAAATGAAAGATGTCATCTGGCCTGCCGCTGAAAAAGAAGCCTACGACAAAATGAAAGAGATGAACGCAACAGTGGTTGATGTTGATAAATCCGCTTTCAAAGAACGCGTAAAACCGCTATACGATGAATTTAAAGCGAAAGATGCACAATCGGCCAAAAACCTTGAGCAAGTAGAAAGTATGTAACCCTAATGGGCAGGTAATCCCTGCCCTTTCATGGAAGACTTATGCGCACACTCACTCATATTCTTAATAAGATCCTTGCCGGATGCTGCTGTATTATTCTCGCCATTATGGTGTTCTGCGTAACATGGCAAGTTATTGCTCGTTTTATTTTTAACGCTCCCAGCACCGTGCTTGATGAATTTACCCAGATTTTATTTATGTGGATGATTTTACTTGGCGGTGTATATACCGCTGGGTTAAAAAAACATCTGGCGATTGATTTGTTGGCTCAGAAACTTCCTGCGGCATCTGTTCTGACGCTTGACAGTTTTATCCAAATTATTATTACCGTTTTTGCAGTTATTTTTATGATCTATGGAGGAAACATTGTTGTTGAAAAAGCACAACATGTTGGACAAATTTCTCCTGTATTAAAATGGCCGATGGATAAGGTCTATTGGGTTATGCCTGCCAGTGGGCTTATTCTGGTCTGGTATTCAGTGATGAATATTATTGACAACTATCGTAAACGGAATTCTCATTAACGAGGGAAGTATGGACTTTGAATATATCTACCCCGTCTTAATTTTATTTGGCAGTTTTGCCGTCATGCTGGCAATAGGTGTGCCAATTACTTTTGCTATTGGCCTTTCTTCACTGTTATCTATTATTACTGCCTTACCTCCCGATGCCGCCATTTCTGTGATTTCGCAAAAAATGACAGTGGGACTGGATGGCTTTACGTTACTAGCCATTCCCTTTTTCGTGTTAGCCGGAAACATTATGAATACCGGAGGCATCGCCCGACGGCTGGTTAACCTGGCGCAAGCATTAGTTGGGCGTCTGCCTGGCTCACTGGCTCATTGTAATATCCTTGCAAACACGCTGTTTGGTGCTATTTCAGGTTCTGCTGTTGCGTCAGCCGCCGCGGTAGGTGGGATTATGTCACCACTGCAGGAAAAAGAGGGCTATGATCCGGCGTTCTCTGCGGCAGTGAATATTGCCTCTGCCCCCATTGGTCTGATGATCCCACCGAGCAATGTGTTGATTGTTTATTCCCTCGCCAGTGGAGGCACTTCTGTTGCAGCGTTGTTCTTAGCTGGATACTTGCCAGGCATTCTCACCGCTGCTGCTTTAATGTTTGTGGCGGCTCTTTATGCACGACGTAACCATTATCCAGTGGCAGAACGCATCAATTTTCGTCAGTTTTTGCAAATATTCCGTGAATCAATACCCAGCCTGATGCTTATTTTTATCATTATTGGCGGTATTATCGCGGGGGTATTTACGCCCACAGAAGCATCGGCAATAGCAGTAATTTATAGTTTATCCCTGGCGATGATTTACCGGGAAATCACCCTTAAGAAGCTCAATGATATTCTGTTAGATTCGGTGGTAACCAGTTCAATTGTTCTGTTACTGGTAGGCTGTTCGATGGGGATGTCATGGGCCATGACGAATGCTGATGTGCCTGAGTTAATCAACGAATTGATTACCAGCGTTTCGGATAACAAATGGGTCATTCTTCTTATTATTAATATCATTCTGTTGATCGTTGGCACCTTTATGGATATCACACCAGCGATCCTGATATTTACACCTATTTTTCTGCCGATCGCCCAACATCTGGGGATAGATCCGATTCACTTCGGCATTATTATGGTTTTCAACTTAACCATCGGTCTTTGCACACCTCCTGTCGGTACCATTCTGTTTGTTGGTTGCAGTATTGGCAAGGTCAGTATCGACAAGGTAATAAAACCATTGCTACCGATGTTTCTGGCATTGTTTGTGGTGATGGCAATGATTTGTTATTTCCCGCAGCTCAGTCTGATGCTGCCTGGGTTATTTTCAACCTGACAAACAGACGGGCCTGAATGATTCAGGCCCGTCTGTTTACGTCTTTCCTCACCGTGAGGACTGCATATCGCCGGGAGATTTAATTGGTCCATTACGGTATCGGATTGACCAACAGCTGCCCTATCGAGCCGCGATCGGCCATTTCCAGCGTCTGGCTATTAAAGTAGAACGGGAAGTGCGCCCAGGAAGGCTGACCGAAATAGACAAGCAGCTCCACTTGTCCGTCGACCCAAACGGTATCTTTCCAGCCTCTGTCTTCCGGGAACGGCATTGCGCCGTTAACGTTGCGGATCTGGAACATCACGCCTTCAATATGGAACGCTTGCGGTTCATCTGCTCGTACGGTCCAGCGCTCCCACGTTCCTTGCTGCGCGGTGACATCAATACGGTTGACGTCCCACAGCTTTCCATTGATACCCGGGTCATCACTCAGGCTGATATCACGGCTGCGAATCGGCGAACCGGCCATGATTTCGGTTGGCAGCAGGCGCATCGGAAGACTGTCTGTGACCAGCGGCAGAAGACCGGTTGGGCGCAGCGTTAGCACCAGCGTGGAAACCAGAATGCTGGATGGCTCAAAGAAGCCACGAATACGATCAACAATGCTCGCCGCTTCGCCACAGGTGATAGACACTTCATCACCGTTGCTCATATCCACCAGAATCTCGCGGCGCTCGCCCGGTGCCAGCGAAAGTTGCTTCACCGACACTGGCGCAGGCAGGAATCCCTGATCGCCAGAAATCACATGTAACGGGCGACCATCGCTCATCTGTAGTTGATAGCGACGAGAGTTCGACGCGTTCAGCAGTCGCAAGCGCACCCAACCACGCGAGACTTCAACGTACGGGCTTTGCACACCGTTGACCAATAACGTATCGCCAACAAAGCCGCCGCTTCCTGGCTCGCTGTATTCCGGCGTGCCAAAGTTATCCAGCCTTTTATCCTGGATAATGACTGGAAAATCATCCACGCCATAATGGTTAGGGATTGGCAGCGACTTGCTGACTTCATCTTCCACCAGCCACATTCCGGCAAGGCCGTTATAGACCTGCTGTGCCGTGCGGTTGGGGGTATTGGCGTGATACCACAAGGTCGCTGCGTTCTGGCGAATGGGGAGTACGGGCGCCCAGTCAGCGTTTGGCGACATCATGCGTGCCGGACCGCCCATCAGTGGGCCTGGCACCTGTAGCCCGGCCACCGTCATTGAGACATTTTCTGTCAGTCGGTTGCTGTAAATCAGCTTAACATCATCGCCCTTCCAGACGCGGATAGTCGGCCCAAGATAGCGACCATTGATACCCCAAACCGACGCGCGCGTTCCTGGCGTAAATGACCAGTGCGCACGCTGTACGGTCATAAACAGCGGTTGCCCACGGCGAGATTCAAGCAGCGGCGGAACGGGCAATGGTTGCTGTTGACCGGCTGCGCTGGCCTTCAGGGGGACAGCACCTGCACAGAGTGCAATCCCCGATGCCTGAATGAACTGACGCCGACTGAGTGACATATTTGCTCCATGTAAAACTGGCTAAAGTAATACCGTGCAGGAAAGTGTTCCCGCAAAAAACAGATTGCCGACTTAAACTTTTCCGGCGGCTTCGCGCTCTGCGACTTCTTTATCGAGCTCGGCGATTTTTTGTTCCATTATCGAACGACAATGGGCAGCCAGCTCGCGAACCTGATCTTTACCATATTGACTGACATCAATTGGCGGCAGCATTTCTACGATCACTAAACCATTATTCAGTCGGTTAAGATTAATCTTATTCGAAGTCGTGGAAACACACACGGGAATAATCGGAACGCCTGCGGCAATCGCAGCATGAAATGCCCCTGTTTTAAACGGCAGCAGACCGCGACCACGGCTGCGCGTTCCTTCCGGAAACATCCAGATGGAGATACGGCGTTTTTTGAAATGATTCACCACTTCGGCGATCGTGCCGTGCGCTTTAGTGCGATTGTTTCTGTCGATCAATAAGTTACCGGTTAACCAGTACAACTGCCCAAAGAAGGGGATCCACAGCAAACTCTTTTTACCTACAGTGACTGTCGGCGGCTGCACGATGTTTGATGCCGTCACCATGTCATAGTTGTTCTGGTGGTTAGCGATATAGATAGCATTGCCATAGCTTTCAGCATCAGCAGGTTTGCGACATTCGACCTTCAGGCCATACAGCGGCGCAAGACGACCAAACATATGCCCGAAGGTAGCCACATGCTTCGGATTACGCGGGCTGAAAAGGCAGTAGATGGAGCCGAATACACAGACTAAGATGCTGTAAATAATGGTAATAATAAGACGAAAGATATATAGCATAACACCCTCTGAAGATCTGAGAGACTGGCATTGTACGTCACCTGAAATCAGGTTAGGGCATTGTTAAAAGCCGCTCTCTGGAAAAACGTATTGTTAATCGCAACGCATGAATAAACAACGGTTTCAAGGGAATTTTTATTGTTTATACAGACTAAATGCGGCACCGGATGACGACTTCAACGTTTCATCCGGTTCACCTTTTTGACAGGAGAAGGTGCGGCCCTCTCCTGCATTTTACTCTTCGTTGTCAGCACGCCGCGGGGAGTCAATCTCGACACGGTCAATACGCTGCAAACCACGCATCAAGGTGCCGCGACGGCCACGCTCACCGGTCACTTTCAGTAACTCTTCCGGGCGCAGTTTAATTTTGCGTTTCCCGACATGAATCGTCAGCGTACTTTGTGGGGGCAGGACATACAGATGTGCAAGACCATCCTCGCCACGAGCGGCTTCTGCCGACGGGATGTTAATGATCTTGTTGCCTTTACCCTTCGACAGTTGCGGGAGCTCACTGACTGGGAACATTAGCATACGTCCAGCCAGAGTAATCGCCAGCAACATATCGGAAGGGTCCTGAATCACCACTGGCGGCATAACATGCGCGTTTTCTGGTAGAGTAATCAGTGCCTTACCTGCACGGTTACGCGCCACCAGATCGTTAAAGGTACAGACGAATCCGTAACCTGCATCGGAAGCCATCAACAGTTTCTGATCGTCGCTTTCCATTAGCATGTGATCAACGGTAGCACCTGGCGGCAACGTCAGTTTACCGGTGAGCGGTTCGCCCTGACCACGCGCTGAGGGCAGCGTAATGGGGTCGATAGCGTAGCTGCGTCCGGTAGAGTCTACAAACACCACAGGCTGGTTACTCTTGCCTTTCACCGCAGCTTTGAAACTGTCACCCGCTTTGTAATTCAGACCAGGAGCGTCGATATCATGACCTTTGGCGCTACGCACCCAGCCCATCTGCGACAACACAATGGTAACCGGCTCAGACGGCAGCATGTCATGCTCGCTCATCGCTTTCGCTTCTTCGCGTTCCTGCAACGGCGAACGGCGATCGTCGCCATAAGCTTGGGCATCGGCCTGTAGCTCTTTTTTCAGCAGGTTATTCATTTTGCGCTCGGAAGCCAGAATGCCCTGCAATTGATCGCGCTCTTTTTCCAGCTCGTTCTGCTCACCGCGAATCTTCATCTCTTCCAGTTTGGCGAGGTGACGCAGTTTCAGTTCGAGAATCGCTTCCGCCTGAGTTTCCGTAATGCCGAAGCGCGACATCAGCGCCGGTTTCGGTTCATCTTCATTACGAATGATCTCAATCACTTCGTCGATGTTGAGAAATGCCACCAGCAAACCTTCGAGGATATGCAGGCGCTTGAGGACTTTCTCCAGACGATAGTTCAGACGGCGGCGTACGGTATCACGACGGAACACCAGCCACTCGGAGAGGATTTCCCGCAGATTTTTCACCGCAGGACGCCCATCCAGACCGATCATATTGAGGTTAATACGATAGCTCTTTTCCAGATCGGTGGTGGCGAAGAGGTGATTCATCACCTGCTCCATATCCACGCGGTTGGAACGCGGTACGATCACCAGACGGGTCGGGTTCTCGTGGTCAGATTCATCGCGCAGATCGTCAACCATCGGCAGCTTCTTGTTGCGCATTTGCGCAGCAATCTGTTCCAGTACGCGCGCGCCAGAAACCTGATGCGGTAGTGCGCTGATAACCACCGCGCCATCTTCTTTCTTCCACACCGCGCGCATACGCACAGAACCGCGACCGTTCTCGTAGATTTTGCGGATCTCTGCTCGGGAGGTAATGATTTCCGCTTCGGTCGGGTAGTCCGGTCCCTGCACGATATCCAGTAACTGGTCGAGCGTGGTATTGGGCTGCTCAATTAAGGCGATTGCCGCCTGCGCGACTTCACGCAGGTTGTGCGGCGGAATATCCGTCGCCATGCCGACGGCAATGCCAGTGGTGCCGTTAAGTAAAATATTCGGCAAGCGGGCAGGGAGCATTTTCGGCTCTTGCAACGTGCCGTCGAAGTTTGGCACCCAATCCGCCGTTCCTTGCCCCAGTTCACTTAATAAAAGCTCGGAATATTTCGACAGGCGGGATTCGGTGTAACGCATTGCTGCGAACGATTTCGGATCGTCCGGCGCCCCCCAGTTCCCCTGCCCGTCCACCAGCGGATAACGGTAAGAGAATGGCTGCGCCATCAGCACCATCGCTTCATAGCAGGCGCTGTCGCCATGCGGATGGTATTTACCCAGTACGTCACCGACAGTACGAGCCGACTTTTTAAATTTGGCGGTAGCATTCAGGCCCAGTTCTGACATCGCATACACAATGCGGCGTTGAACGGGTTTCAGACCATCACCAATAAACGGCAACGCACGGTCCATGATCACGTACATGGAGTAGTTTAAGTAGGCGTTCTCCGTAAACTCATGCAGCGCAAGGCGCTCTGCCATATCGCTCATTAATTCTGATTCCTCAACTTATTCGCCAGCCTTCAAAGGGGCAATATTGCTGGAGATACTACATTATCTGCCGCGTCGAGTCACAGGAGATCAGCGTCATTAGCGCCGCCGGACGTGCTCCGGCGGCGATAAAGGCATCAATGTGCCTTGATATACAACTCTTTGCTGTAAACATAATCCTGAGGATTATGCAGCGGGAAACCGCCAACGTAGGGTTTAAGCAGTTTGATCAGCGGTTGATAGTAGATGGGAATGAGCGGAGCCTGCTGGTTGATAATGGCCTCGGCCTGTTGATACAGCACGTTACGTTTCCCCGCATCAGTGGTTTGCGCCGCCTGATTCAATATCGCGTCATACCGCGTGTTTTTCCAGTGACCGACGTTCTCTTCACTATCGCTTTTAAGCGTGTTCAGGAAAGTGGAAGCATCATTGTACGTCGCATCCCACGACTGCCGCGACAACATGAAATCACCGCTACGCCGGGCATCAAGATACGTTTTCCACTCCATCGTGCGCAGCGTCACCTGTGCGCCAAGCCATTTTTTCCATTCGGAAGACAAGGCTATCGCCGTTTTCTCATGCAGATCGTATTTGTTGTAGAACAGTTCAAAGCGTAGCGGGTGAGAGGCGTCGTATCCCGCCTGTTTCAGCAATGCTTTTGCCATCGCGACGCGCTCACTCATTGGCTGTTGCAGTTCATCGAACGTCGTCGCACTAAAAACTTCTACCTCTGGCGGCGTCAGCGTGGTTGCAGGCGTTCGCAGCCCGAGTACCTTTTGCGCGATTAACGGCCTGTCGACCGTCAGATATAGCGCCCGCCGCACACGTACGTCGCCAAACGGCGTTTTCTGCATATTGAAGTTGTAATATTCGCTGTTCAGACGCGGGATAATCTGCAACTCGCCTGGCAACGATTTTTCGATAGCAGGAATTTGCTGCGCCGGAACCCAGGTCAGATCGACCTCTCCCGCGCGATAGCGGTTATAGCCAGTGACCGAATTATCCAGGGCCAGATACTCGACCTGCTGCAAAACGGTATGCTCTGCATCGCGGTACTTAGAATTTTTGCGAGCAGTAATCTTTTCGTTAACGACCACTTATCAAGCACAAAGACACATTTGGCTCACAAGATTCCCCATCACACCAACGGCACATAAACATCCGTTTCCAGTCGCTGCTCTGTCATCCCTTCGGCAAGATTGGTGTAGTGAAACAGGAGCGGTGCTTTACGCATTTTCTCACCACTTTCAGGAAGCCAGCGGCGAATGATGGCCCAGATGGTATGAGATATGTTATCCGGATTGCCAACATGGCGGGCAACGGCATAGCGTCCCGAAGTAAGTTCACCATTACTCACGCCATAACGATTCTCCGGAATCGGTTCGTTAACGCTGCCGCAGATATCAAAGCGAAACGCATCTGGTGAGGTGGTGGCAGGATCGTCCCAGGCGACGCCAAAGGTCTGGCTTTGATTAACAGGGGAAAGCCCCGTCTCTTTGCGCCACATGATATATTTCGCCACGCTGTAGTTGAGCAACTCAGGACTACCGCGATGCGGCAAAATCGCCACATGGGTGGATGGAAAATCGATAACACTTACATTCAAGGTCTGGTTTTTCATTTTGCCTCCCTGCGAAATTATTCCCGGGAACGCGTCCCGGGAGCGGTAAAATTACGGGTTTACTTTGCGGATCTGTTTAACGTCAATTTCAACAGAGTTCCAGTCTTTATCCACTTCGCCCTGAATCTCAACCGTATCTTTCGGCGTTACCGTCACACCGTTCCAGCGTTTGTGGTCGATATCTACATTGATGGTGCCGCTGGCATCTTTGAACAGGTACAGATCGTCAGAGATGCGCTCAACGATATTCCCGCGCAAGGTTACCCAGGTGTCGTCACGCAGAGATTTCGCGTTTTCTACGTTAGTTACGCTGCCGTTCGGCCCCTGGAATCCTCCGGTCTGACTTTGTGTTGCCGATGGGCCAGAAAAACCACCCTGCTCTGCTGCCATTACCGGTGCGCTGCACAGGGCCATTACTGCAATTGCTGCTGCGAATTTTTTCATGTTTGTTACTCCCTTTAATGTCTGTTTCCGAGCATTAAACAAGATAGTCCTTAACAACTTCTTAAGGAAAAAAAAGAAAATTTAGGGCTGTACAGAGCACGTTACAACACGGTTTACTTGCAACAAATACAGTTATCGCAGGGATGAAAAGATGCGAATTTTACTGATAGAAGATGACATGCTGATTGGCGATGGCATCAAAACAGGTCTGAGTAAGATGGGTTTTAGCGTCGACTGGTTTACGGAAGGTCGTCAGGGAAAAGAGGCGCTCTATAGCGCACCTTACGACGCGGTAATTCTGGATTTAACCTTACCGGGCATGGATGGCCGCGATATTTTGCGCGAATGGCGAGAAAAAGGTCAACGTGAGCCGGTACTGATCCTGACCGCGCGCGACGCACTGGCGGAGCGCGTAGAAGGTTTGCGCCTGGGGGCCGACGATTATCTGTGCAAACCTTTTGCGCTGATAGAAGTCGCCGCCCGGCTGGAAGCCCTGATGCGTCGAAGCAACGGGCAAGTCAGTAATGAGTTACACCACGGCAACGTCATGCTCGACCCCGGCAAACGTATCACCACCCTGGCAGGTGAACCCTTAACGTTAAAACCAAAAGAATTTGCCCTGCTGGAACTCCTGATGCGCAACGCCGGTCGGGTACTGCCGCGCAAACTGATTGAAGAAAAACTGTATACCTGGGACGAAGAGGTCACCAGCAATGCCGTCGAAGTGCATGTGCATCATCTGCGGCGCAAACTCGGCAGTGACTTTATTCGTACCGTTCACGGTATAGGCTACACATTAGGTGAGAAATGAAATTTACCCAACGCCTTAGTCTGCGAGTCAGGCTGACGCTGATCTTTTTGATTCTGGCCTCGGTGACCTGGCTGCTTTCCAGTTTTGTCGCCTGGAAGCAAACAACGGATAACGTCGACGAGTTGTTCGATACCCAGTTAATGCTGTTTGCCAAACGGTTAAGTACGCTCGATCTCAACGAAATCAATGCGGCAGATCGTATGGCAAGAGCGCCGAAGAAATTCAAACACGGTCATGTAGATGATGATGCGCTAACCTTTGCCATCTTTACCCACGATGGAAAAATGGTGCTCAACGATGGCGACAACGGGGAGGATATTCCCTATCACTATCAACGTGAAGGATTTACTAACGGTCAACTGGTAGATGAAGATGATCCCTGGCGTTTTGTTTGGATGACGTCGTCTGATGGTAAATACCGCATTGTTGTAGGTCAGGAATGGGAATACCGTGAAGACATGGCGCTGGCGATTGTCGCCGGGCAATTGATCCCGTGGCTCGTTGCGTTACCCATTATGTTAATCATCATGATGGTACTGCTGGGTCGTGAACTCTCGCCGCTGAACAAACTGGCGCTTGCGCTACGTTTGCGCGATCCCGACTCAGAAAAACCACTTAACACCGCAGGTGTACCCAGCGAAGTGCGTCCACTGGTCGAGTCGCTGAATCAACTGTTCGATCGTACACATGCGATGATGATCCGTGAGCGGCGCTTTACCTCTGATGCAGCTCACGAACTGCGCAGCCCATTAACGGCGCTGAAAGTGCAAACCGAAGTCGCACAGCTTTCCGATGATGATCCACAGGCACGGAAAAAAGCACTAATGCAATTACATTCGGGGATCGATCGCGCTACCCGCTTGGTTGATCAGTTGCTCACCCTGTCGCGGCTCGACTCACTGGATAACCTTCAGGACGTCGCGGAGATCCCGCTTGAAGACCTCCTGCAATCGTCAGTGATGGATATTTACCACACGGCGCAGCAGGCAAAAATTGACGTGCGGCTGACGCTCAATGCCCACGGCATCAAACGCACCGGGCAACCGCTATTGCTAAGTCTACTGGTCCGAAATCTGCTGGATAACGCAGTACGTTACAGTCCACAGGGCAGCGTGGTGGACGTCACTCTGAATGCAGATAATTTCACCGTAAGAGACAACGGCCCCGGTGTGACGCCAGAGGCACTGGCGCGAATTGGTGAACGTTTCTACCGCCCCCCTGGACAAACCGCTACCGGCAGCGGGCTTGGGCTGTCGATTGTCCAGCGAATCGCCAAATTGCATGGCATGAATGTTGTGTTTGGGAATGCGGAACAAGGTGGATTTGAGGCGAAGGTGCGCTGGTAGTGCATATGTCTATGAGAGCCGTTTAAACAGCTCTCATAGATATTCTTAATAGCAAAATATAAGCTGTCCCCAAAAAAGCCACCAACCACAAACCAGACAAATAACGAGCGAGAATACATATAGCCAAAACTCGAACATTTCCCGCACAAAGAGTTTTCTTAAGATGATAATAATAAGTGGCGTCAGAAGAAAAAACGCGGCTATCACTGCTTGTAATATACGTTCTTCGCCTGATACGGAAGGTATATTGCAAATATTGTCTCCCGACTCAAGCATCCAGTCATACTCATTGAAAGCAAAGAAATTTTTTGCCAACCAAAAAGAAAGGATAATATATAACAGAGCTTCGAATATTGTTTGAATTTTCTGCTTTAACATATGTTAGCACTCTCTAAAAAAGTCCAATCTGAACTCTGATTTTCGATACCCTCCAGTAAATCTATTTATAATTATCTGCATCACACGCTGATAATTTCATTTTTGCTTATTCGACCTTCAACGCCATAATTATCAGCTCGCAGAAAATCTGCACCAAACCTGTAAGTTAATCCTGTACCAAGGGGAATTATGAGAAATTGCTATCAGTATTGTCATTTTCAGAAAATATTTATCCTGCATCGGTGAGTCAGAGCAAAATCAAATTTTTGCAAAATTCGCAAAAGACTTTGCACATTTTGCTAATTTCACCGCACCGCTCTGTGACGTACTATAGTCGGCAAACGTCTCACCTTGAGGATAAAAAAATGAGCAACATCCTGATTATCAACGGCGCGAAAAAATTCGCCCACTCCAATGGTCAACTGAACGACACCCTGACCGAAGTCGCGGATGGCACGCTGCGCGACCTCGGGCATGATGTCCGCATCGTTCGCGCCGACAGCGACTACGATGTCAAAGCCGAAGTACAAAACTTTCTCTGGGCTGATGTGGTGATCTGGCAGATGCCAGGCTGGTGGATGGGCGCACCGTGGACGGTGAAGAAATATATCGATGATGTGTTCACCGAAGGTCACGGCACGCTGTATGCCAGCGATGGTCGTACCCGCAAAGATCCGTCGAAAAAATACGGTTCTGGCGGCCTGGTACAGGGCAAAAAATATATGCTTTCCCTGACCTGGAACGCACCAATGGAAGCCTTCACCGAAAAAGACCAATTCTTCCACGGCGTTGGCGTTGACGGCGTGTATCTGCCGTTCCATAAAGCAAACCAATTCCTGGGTATGGAACCGCTGCCGACATTTATCGCTAATGATGTGATAAAAATGCCTGATGTTCCCCGCTATACTGAAGAATATCGCAAGCATCTTGTAGAGATTTTTGGTTAACTAGGGCTCTGGCTTTAGAAGGAGTTAACCATGATTACAGTAATCGCAGAAATCCGTACTCGTCCTGGTCAACATCACCGTCAGGCGGTATTGGATCAGTTTGCTAAAATCGTTCCAACCGTACTGAAGGAAGAAGGTTGCCACGGCTATGCGCCGATGGTGGATTGCGCTGCTGGCGTGAGTTTCCAGTCTATGGCGCCGGACTCTATCGTGATGATTGAGCAGTGGGAAAGCATCGCGCATCTTGAAGCGCACTTGCAGACCCCGCACATGAAAGCGTACAGCGAGGCCGTAAAAGGCGATGTGCTGGAGATGAATATCCGCATCCTGCAACCGGGGATTTAACATTCCTGAAAAGAGGCCGGTGTTGCTACCGGCCTCAGGTCAGATTAGCCATTCTTTCTTCCCGTTTTCAAACCCCGATGGAAATCGTTAATTCGCTTAATGGTTTTAACCGCACGCTGCGGCATCGCGGAAGCCACCGACCAGACAATCATTTCCAGGCACAACAATACCGTACCATGTAGTGGCGTTTTCCCCTTTTCATCCCCGCGCGGAACATGAATCACGATACTGGCGTCTTTGCTAAAACGTGAATCCAGCGCGTTTGTCAGCAAAATAACAGGGATCCCCAGCCGTCTCGCTTCACGCAGCGTTGTCAGCCCTTCCCGATGCGCAGATTTTTGCGCCATCATGATCAGAACATCACCTCGCTGAAGCGCGATCAATTGCTCGGCAAGGCCAATACCCGTACGGTTTAGCGCCGTGGCAGGCAAGCCTATGCGGTTGAATAGTCGTGCGGTATAGTCCGCCAGAATCCCCGAAGCGCCAATGCCAAAAATTGCGACTTGCCGTGCCTGCACCAACAACGCTACCGCTTGCGCAAGCGCGTGGCGGTTTTCAGGCTCTGACAGGACATTACAGGTATACAAATGCCCTTCAAGAACAAAGTCGATTGCGGTGTTAACATCGCTCGTCAAGTTACTCACCGTCGTAGACATCTTTTCGCTGGAACTAAGGGCTGGACCAAGCCACTGTTCCAGAGTGCGTTTCAGATCACGCAGCCCGGCAAACCCCAGAGCCTGTATAGCCCTGATAACTGTGGCATCGGAAGTGTTCAACGTGGCCGCAATTTCCATCGCCGTTTGCTCGAGTACCACTTCACGATGCTCATTAATGTAGCTGGCGACAGCTCTTAACCCAGGCGTTAACTGACTCGCGCGAGTGCGAAAACGCTCACCATAAATATCAACCCGCGTTTTGTCTTTCTGAATCATTTGGCCTCCGGTAGAGGTCGTCCCGCAATTTGTGATTGTATCTGCGCAGCCATCAGCCCCAGAGATGCAAAGGAGTTAGAAATCGCCTCTTCACGAGAAATCAACACATAGCGCCCTGAACGACAGGCCGTCAAAAACTGACACCACCCCGGCATGACTTTTTCCATTGCTGCCAGCTCATCCTGAGGTTTACCACCGGTGTCACCGCGCCAGGTTGCAAAAACAAAATCGGCATCCAGTTCAGGCAAACGCTCCGCGCTCACATCCATTCGCCCACCTTCAGGAATGCTCTCAATCAGCGGTGGAAAGCGAAAACCAGCATCGCGTAATACCCGCCCCAGCGAATGATAGCTATGCATCACATTAATTTTTCCCTGATTTGCCTGAATCACCGATACCGTTATTTTTTGGCTGTCCAGCGTCGCCTTCAGCGCATTGATTTGTGCCTGATAGCGGCGTTCAAGTATCGCCAGCTGCGCCTGCGTTCCTGTAAGTTCTGCCAGCTTGTGGTAGATTTCTGGCGCGCCCCCTTTGAGATGATCAATGCTCACCGTGGGCGCAATTTTTTCCAGTTGTTCAATAGGCGTATTACGGGTCGGTTCTGTGATGATCAGGTCAGGCTTTGCCGCCACAATCGCTTCAATATCAATGTCGGCTGTTCCAATGAAGGCGATCGATGAATTATCGAAGTCGATACCTGTCAGTAATGCGCCTGATCGAATGAAATGGCTACCGTCAGGCCGTGTTCGCCCGTGGCTGGCGACAGGAGGTACACCAAGCTCAATCAGAGGAATAGTGATATCAAGATCGTGTAAAGAGACAATTCTCTTTGGATGTGCGGGCACTGTGACTTTGCGCCCTAAATCATCGGTAAACACCTGAACAGGTTCTGTCGCGCGGGCAAAAAATGACAACAGTATCAGCAGAGAAAAAAATAAACGCATATAACTCCCGTTAAAAACTGTTCCTGCGCTGCCAGAGCAGTAGCAAAAAGAATGGTCCACCAATCAATGAAATAATGATTCCGGCAGGCAGTTGCAAAGGCAAAAAAGCCAAACGACCAATGCTATCCGCCAGGATGACTAACAACGCCCCCGATACGGCGCTCCCCAGCAGTAATGTCGTCTGCCCGCCACGTAGAATAAAACGTGATACATGGGGTGCTATCAATCCGACAAAACCGATGTTACCAACACACGAAACGCAGACGGCTGTCAGGATTATTGGTGCGGCTACACGTAACAACGCCAGACGAGAACTATTCACCCCTAACCCAGTTGCAACCTGATGACCAAGCAGAGCGATATCCGCCGTCCTGGCGGTGAACAGCAATAAAAGAGCGGCTGGCAACATCCAACAGGCTGAAATACCGACTAACATCCAGTTAGCTGCATGCAGGCTTCCCGATAACCACATCAATGCAGTTTGTACATCTCGAACATCTGCAGTGGTCATAAATACACCGATACCGGCGGCGAAAAACCAGGAAACACCAATGCCAATCAGAACAAATCGCGGGCGGGAAATATCGCGCGCACAAAAAATCACGATTAAAGCCACCAACAAGCCACCAGCAAGACCAGCCACTGGACGCCAGAACATTCCCAGCATTGGAAACTGGAAGATCAGCCACAGCACCGCCACGCTACATCCTTCTTTGACGCCGATTAAACCGGGATCGGCAAGGCCGTTACGCGCAATGGATTGCATCGCTGCCCCCGCCATACCTAACATGGCTCCGCATAGCAATGCCATGATGACTCTCGGCAAGCGAATATCCTGCACAATATAACGTGCGTCTGTGCTTACGTTTTCTGGAGCAAACAACGCTCGCCCTACTTCCGATGCCGGGATAGAGAAAGAGCCATGCATCAGACCGAATATCAGTATTCCAACCGCAAACAGAAACAGCCCACCAAGCAACACCAGATTTTTAGGGCGTACCAGCGTCGAAAACTTACCAACACGTAGTGGGCGTAGCCCGACGTTCATTATCCGACTCATTTGAACATCCTCGTCGCCATAATGACAAAAACGGGCGCACCAACTAACGCCGTCATGACACCGGTCGCTAACTCATGGGGCGTGAAAAGCGTCCGGGCAATAATATCTGCCAGTAATAACAATAAGGCGCCGATACAAACTGAAAGAGGGAGCAGAACGCGCAGATCCGCTGATACCAGACGCCGGACAATCTGCGGTACCAACAGGCCGACAAAGCCAATGGGGCCAGCAATCGATACGGCTGCGCCACAGAGCAACGCGATCGCAAGCAGGGTGAATGTTCGCGTGCGTAGTACCGAGACGCCCAGACCTTGCGCCATGCGATCGCCCAGAGCCAGCATATTAAGAGAGGGCGCGAGGTAAAGGGCTAATACAAATCCCCCCAGAGAAAACCAGCCGGACGTACCCAACGTCGCCCAATCCTGCCCTGCTAAATCACCTGCTAGCCATGTCCGCATCGCCAGCAGCGTTTGTTCGTCAAGAATCAGGATTGCAGCCGTTATTGAAGAAACAAACGCCGATAGCGCCACGCCGCATAAGGTGACTTTCATTGGCGTTAACCCTGAACGCCCTGCGGAGGAAAGCAGCAATATCAACAGAAACAATAACGCGCCTCCCGCAGATGCCAGCAGTGGGCGTCCAACCGGAAAGGCCAGTCCAAGCGCGCTGGCGGCAACGACAGCGAGGGCGGCTCCGGCATTTAAGCCTAAAATATGTGGCTCTCCCAATGGGTTACGAATGACAGCCTGCAACAAAGCACCAGCAACACCAAGAGAAGCACCGGTGAGCAATGCTGCAGCTAAACGCGGCAAACGGAGTCTTACAATCACGTTGTGATCGAAGTTTTGCGGTTCAAAATGAAGAAATGCCTGCAACACCGTTTGTGGTGCAATAAATCGGGCACCAATCCCTGGATATACCACGCATCCCACCAACAGTAAGGCGAGGAAAAAAACAGTAACCAGCCCCGTGCGCATCATACTTTTTCTACACCACGAAACGGCATGAAGAACGGTTTCCCCGTCAGAGGATTTATTGATGCGTGAACATCAACGTCAAAAACCGCTTTTACCAGCTCAGGCGTGCAATGTTCCCCCTCATTTAACACACGCACCACTTTCCCCTGGCGTAAAAATATCAGCGTATCGCCATAATTCACGGCAAAATTCAGATCATGCAACACCACGACGACAGTACGCCCGTGATGACGCGTTAAATCATGTAATAACTCAAGAATTTCAACCTGATAACGTAAATCAAGCCAGGTTGTGGGTTCATCCAGCAGGATATAAGGCGTCTTTTGCGCCAACACCATCGCAATCCAGCAACGCTGGCGCTGCCCACCAGAGAGTTTTTCAACAGGTAAATGTGCAAACTCCTGCGTACCGGTTAATTTCAGAGCCTCTTCTACCGCCTGCTCATCGGCGTCGCTCCATTGACGTATGAAATTTTGCCAGGGAAAACGCCCACGCGACACCAGTTCATAAACGGTTAAGCCCTCCGGCAATAATGGCGACTGCGGCAAGATCCCAAGTCTGCGGGATAACGCTTTCGTTGGTTGCTCGTGAATCGCTTTACCATCCAGCAATATCGCGCCGCCCATGGGTTGCAAGATACGTGCAATGGTGCTGAGCAACGTCGACTTTCCACAGCCGTTTGCCCCAACCAGAACGGTCATTTTTTCTGTGGGAACGGAGAAAGAAACACCATCAACAATGATTTTCTTGTGATACCCGGCAGAAACATTGTCGAGGATCAGCCCCTGCCCTTTTGCGTTATGTGCCACGTGTACGCCAACTTAATCAAAGACAAACAAAAATAAAACTCATTCTCCTTTGAGAGTTTGACGCCACAAAATGTAGTAGTCAAGAAGTTAAAAGCCATACAAAAACAAGGTAAACAACAGGTGAAATATTTTTAAAAATAAAAATAAAATCATTAAATATTAACAGGTTAATATCAATTTAATTGCATTAACCTCTCATAAAAACACATGTAGCAATTTTTTGTTATTTCTCATTTACTACTACATCACCGCATGATTGAATGATTCTCAATTACATATCCGATGGCGAAATAACAAACGGATAGTGCTTAGTGAGCAACAAGAAACAATTTTCACTCGCGACAATCCGTGAGTTTTTGGGATAACAGACTAAATGGCTAAGTTCACACCTTCATTCTCAGGAATCAAAGGTCGGGCGCTCTTTTCACTGCTCTTTGCAGCACCGATGATTCATGCAACCGACACTGTAACGACCAAAGATGGCGAAACAATCACTGTTACAGCGGATGCAAATACCGCAACTGAGGCGACCGATGGTTATCAACCCCTGAGCACCTCCACGGCGACATTAACCGATATGCCGATGCTGGATATCCCGCAGGTGGTCAATACGGTTAGCGATCAGGTTCTGGAAAATCAGAATGCGACGACGCTGGATGAGGCGCTTTATAACGTCAGTAACGTGGTACAGACCAATACATTAGGCGGAACTCAGGACGCCTTTGTACGTCGTGGGTTTGGTGCTAACCGGGATGGCTCCATCATGACCAATGGTCTGCGAACCGTACTTCCTCGTAGCTTCAACGCTGCAACAGAACGTGTGGAAGTGCTAAAAGGTCCGGCCTCCACGCTGTATGGCATTCTCGATCCTGGCGGACTGATTAACGTCGTGACAAAGCGCCCGGAAAAAACATTCCATGGTACTGTCTCAGCCACTTCCTCCAGTTTTGGCGGAGGCACTGGGCAACTGGATATCACAGGCCCCATTGAAGGTACTCAGCTGGCATATCGCCTGACGGGGGAAGTGCAAGATGAAGATTACTGGCGGAATTTCGGTAAAGAGCGCAGCACATTTATTGCCCCATCACTCACCTGGTTTGGTGATAATGCAACAGTAACCATGCTCTATTCACATCGGGATTATAAAACGCCGTTCGATCGTGGAACGATTTTCGACCTTACGACGAAACAGCCCGTCAACGTTGATCGAAAAATACGTTTCGACGAACCGTTTAATATTACAGATGGTCAGTCCGATCTGGCGCAACTCAACGCAGAATATCATCTCAATAGCCAGTGGACAGCGCGCTTTGATTACAGCTACAGCCAGGATAAATACAGCGATAATCAGGCTCGTGTTACCGCGTATGATGCAACGACAGGAACGCTGACACGGCGTGTTGATGCAACTCAGGGATCTACCCAGCGTATGCATTCTACTCGTGCGGATCTGCAAGGGAATGTTGATATTGCTGGATTCTATAATGAGATTCTGGGTGGGGTGTCATATGAATATTATGATCTTCTGCGCACAGATATGATTCGCTGTAAAAACGCTAAAGATTTCAATATCTACAACCCTGTTTATGGCAATACCAGCAAATGCACAACGGTTTCGGCGTCGGACAGCGATCAGACGATCAAACAGGAGAGCTACTCAGCTTATGTACAGGATGCGCTCTATCTGACAGATAACTGGATTGCTGTCGCCGGGCTCCGCTATCAGTATTACACGCAATATGCGGGTAAAGGCCGTCCTTTTAATGTCAATACTGACAGCCGCGATGAACAATGGACGCCCAAACTGGGGTTAGTCTACAAACTGACGCCATCGGTATCCTTATTTGCGAATTATTCGCAAACATTTATGCCGCAATCGTCAATTGCCAGCTACATCGGCGATCTTCCACCGGAATCATCTAATGCTTACGAAGTCGGGGCAAAATTCGAGCTGTTCGATGGTATAACCGCAGATATTGCGCTGTTTGATATCCATAAACGTAACGTGTTGTATACCGAAAGTATTGGTGATGAAACCATCGCCAAAACGGCGGGCCGCGTTCGTTCAAGAGGGGTAGAAGTCGACCTTGCAGGAGCATTAACAGAAAACATTAATATCATTGCCAGCTACGGCTATACCGATGCTAAGGTTCTGGAAGATCCTGATTATGCAGGAAAACCATTGCCGAATGTTCCTCGTCATACCGGTTCGCTATTCCTGACCTATGACATTCATAACATGCCTGGCAATAACACACTAACGTTTGGCGGTGGCGGACATGGCGTAAGCCGTCGTTCGGCAACCAATGGGGCTGACTATTATCTGCCAAGCTATTTTGTTGCTGATGCCTTCGCCGCATACAAAATGAAATTGCAGTATCCAGTCACTCTGCAATTAAACGTCAAAAACCTGTTTGATAAAACGTATTACACCTCTTCCATCGCCACAAATAATCTGGGTAATCAGATTGGCGATCCGCGTGAAGTACAATTCACAGTGAAAATGGAATTTTGATAAAAAAAGCCCGGTATACGCGTGTATACCGGGCTATGTTTTATTCTCCTGACGGGAAGATCATCAGACCTCAATCTCCGCCATGTCACCTTTCTCTTGCAACCAGTTACGGCGGTCTTCTGAGCGTTTCTTCGCCAGCAGCATGTCCATCATCGCGTCGGTACGCTGATCGTCTTCATCGTCGATGGTCAACTGCACCAGACGGCGAGTGTTCGGGTCGAGCGTGGTTTCACGTAGTTGCAGCGGGTTCATTTCACCCAGACCTTTAAAACGCTGGACATTTGGCTTGCCTTTCTTGCGTTTTAATTGTTCGAGCACGCCCTCTTTCTCTTCTTCCGTCAAGGCGTAATAGACCTCTTTACCAAGGTCAATGCGGTAGAGCGGTGGTAACGCTACATATACGTGACCATGTTTCACCAGCGTACGGAAGTGTTTTACAAACAAGGCGCAGAGCAACGTGGCAATGTGCAGACCATCGGAATCAGCATCTGCCAGGATACAGATCTTGCCATAACGCAGTTGGCTAAGATCGTCGCTGTCAGGATCGATACCGATCGCTACCGAAATATCGTGTACTTCCTGTGAGGCCAGCACTTCGTCGGAAGAAACTTCCCAAGTGTTAAGGATCTTACCTTTCAGCGGCATGATCGCCTGATATTCACGATCGCGCGCCTGCTTGGCAGATCCGCCTGCAGAGTCCCCTTCCACAAGGAACAGTTCGGTACGGTTAAGATCCTGCGCGGTACAGTCTGCCAGTTTGCCAGGCAGTGCCGGGCCGCTGGTCAGCTTTTTACGCACCACTTTTTTGGCCGCACGCATACGGCGCTGGGCGCTGGAAATCGCCATCTCCGCCAGCAGTTCAGCCGCCTGAACGTTCTGGTTCAGCCACAAGGTGAAGGCATCTTTCACCACGCCCGAAACGAATGCCGCACACTGACGCGAAGAGAGACGCTCTTTGGTCTGCCCGGCAAACTGCGGATCCTGCATTTTTACTGACAGCACATAGGCGCAGCGATCCCAGATATCTTCCGCCGACAGCTTCACGCCGCGCGGCAGAATGTTGCGGTATTCGCAAAACTCACGCATCGCGTCCAGCAGCCCCTGACGCAGACCGTTAACGTGCGTACCGCCCTGCATCGTTGGGATCAGGTTGACGTAGCTTTCGGTCAGCAGTTCGCCACCTTCAGGAAGCCACAATAGCGCCCAGTCCACCGCTTCGGTATCGCCAGAAAAATTACCGATAAACGGTTTTTCCGGCAGCGTCGGCAGGCCGTTTACCGCTTCCGCCAGGTAATCATTCAGACCGTCCTGGTAGCACCAGCGTTGTTCGGTGTTGTTGATCTCATCTTTAAAAGTGATCTCAACGCCCGGGCACAGTACCGCTTTGGCTTTCAGCACATGTGTAAGACGGGAAACAGAGAAGCGCGGGCTGTCAAAGAAAGTTTCATCCGGCCAGAAGTGCACGCTGGTACCAGTGTTGCGTTTACCGCAAGTACCAACAACCTGCAAATCCTGCACCTTTTCGCCATTTTCAAAGGCGATGTTATAAATCTGACCATCGCGGCGCACGTTAACTTCTACGCGCTTCGACAGGGCGTTAACCACCGAGATCCCCACGCCGTGCAGACCGCCAGAGAACTGGTAGTTTTTGTTAGAAAATTTACCGCCCGCGTGCAAACGGCAAAGAATCAGTTCTACCGCCGGAACACCTTCTTCCGGGTGAATATCCACCGGCATCCCACGGCCATCGTCAATCACTTCCAGCGACTGGTCAGCATGTAAAATAACGTCCACGCGTTTTGCGTGACCGGCCAGTGCTTCATCCACACTGTTATCAATGACTTCTTGCCCCAAATGGTTAGGGCGAGTGGTATCGGTATACATCCCCGGACGGCGGCGAACCGGCTCAAGCCCGGTGAGTACCTCAATGGCATCAGCGTTATAAGTTTGCGTCATGGTTTAAGTTAGTAATTCGAGTTGATCGTCAGAGATGGTGCAGACCAAGAAAATCGACGATCGGGTTGAAATAATCTTCGAAGCCCGTAAATGCGTGGTTGCCGCCTTCTATAACAGTCTGGCGGCAGGAAGCGTAGTACGCCACCGCCTGGCGGTAATCCAGCACTTCATCTCCCGTCTGTTGCAGCAGCCAGATCAAATCCGGCGCTTCCAGCGGGTCAATCTGCATGACTTTAAGATCGTAAATATGGCGAGACTCTAGCACATATTGCTGCCCGGTGTAGGGGTTCTCGTTCTGACCGAGATAGTCAGTAAGCAGTTCAAACGGGCGCACCGCCGGGTTTACCACCACTGCGGGCAGCATAAAACATTGCGACAACCAGGTGGCGTAATATCCCCCCAGTGACGAACCGACAATACCCAGCGAATCGCCGCCATGTTCCAGGACAATGGATTCCAGCAGTTCTGCCGCATCGGAAGGATACGGCGGTAACTGCGGAATAATCATCTCAACGTCAGGGTGATGTTCCGCCAGCCAGTTTTTCAACAAGCTCGCTTTCGCAGAACGCGGCGAACTATTGAAACCGTGTAAATAAAGAAGCGTCGACATCAGTAACCTTCTGAAGCGGTATCTGGTTGGAAACGGGAGTCTGCCAGGCGGTGTACTTCTGTGGTCAGCGTACCATCGGCATGGAGTTCCAGCGTACGCCAACCGGGCGCGATAGTGTCCAGCGTGAAGTTGGAACAGTGCGGCTTAAACTGCACGCAGGTCGATGGCGTTGCCAGCAGGCGACGACCATTCCAGTCGAGATCCAGTTCCTGATGGATATGGCCGCATAACAGATATTTGACGTGCGGAAACTTCACCAGCACGTTATCCAGTTCACCCGCGTTACGCAGACTGTGTTGGTCAAGCCAGCTACAGCCCGCAGGCAACGGATGATGATGCAGCAAAAGCAAGGTATGGCGCTCTGGCGCATCAGCCAGTTTACGTTCCAGCCACTCGAGTTGAAACTCGCTTAGCTCACCGTGCGGTACGCCAAACACCTGGCTGTCCAGCAACAGGATTTGCCACTGTTCACCGATAAACACGCGTTTCGCTGAAGATATACCCGCGTCCTGTAGCGCGCTGTACATCGCAGGCTGGAAATCATGGTTGCCCGGCAGCCAGACGCAGGGCGCACGAAAACTTGCGATGCCTTCAGCGAAGTGCTGATAGGCCGCAGCCGTTTGATCCTGCGCTAAATCACCTGTCGCGACAATCAGGTCGAATTCGTGCTGGTGTGGGCGAATCGCCTCCAGCACCGCCTGGTAACTTTCCCAGGTGTTCACCCCTAACAGGGCTTCGTGCTTTTGCGCAAACAGGTGAGTATCGGTAATTTGTAAAATCCTGACTCTGGACTCACCAGCCAGAGGAAGGGTTAACAGGCTTTCCAAATGGTGTCCTTAGGTTTCACGACGCTAATAAACCGGAATCGCCATCGCTCCATGTGCTAAACAGTATCGCAACCAGTCCGCTAAAAACTGATTAATTTGATGCTTTTCGTCGCGTTGATGCAACTTTTTATTAGGATAATCATACCGCGCTTTGAAGCGAAAAATCTGCTGACTTGAACACACTTCAGCCACCATCGCGTCATGATACAGACGCACAGTCATCGACGGAAGGCTCCAGTAACTGATCGCTGGCGCAATCTGTTCAATAGTCACCAGGGTAGTGTATCGGGTCGATTCCACAATCGTTAGCCGATATTGTGCGTTTGCCACCTGATAGCTTACAGTTTCACCGGGTGCGTCATTGCGCGGTAACAAACGGCGCAATTGTGAAAAGTTCATCTCGCACAGGCGCATCATTTCAGGAAAGTCAGGTGTGTAACGCTTCATTTATGCCCACTCATTTTTTAACGCTTGATGATGCAGTTGCAGCCATTGCAAAGCGATGACCGACGCTGCGTTGTCGATTTTCCCCTCTTCTACCCATTGGTATGCCTGTTCCCGACTTACCACATGAACGCGAATATCTTCGTTTTCATCAGCCAGACCGTGAATACCGCTTGCGGTCGTGGCGTCCACTTCGCCCACCATAATTGACGAACGCTCGCTGGTGCCGCCTGGGCTTGCCAGGAAACTTAACACCGGTTTGGTCCGTTTCACTTTTAGTCCCGCCTCTTCAATCGCTTCGCGACGGGCAACATCTTCCACACTCTCACCTTCTTCAATCATCCCGGCAACCATTTCCAGTAACCAGGGCGTTTCGCTGGTGTCATACGCGGCGATTCGTATCTGCTCAATCAGTACAACTTCATCGCGCACTGGGTCAAAGGGTAGCAAGACTGCGGCGTGACCGCGTTCAAAAATTTCCCGCCGGACCTCATGACTCATTTGCCCGTTGAATAAACGATGACGAAATCTATAAAGATCTAATGAAAAAAAGCCGCGATAAAGTGTTTCTCGTGCAATAATTTCTACATCGTTTTTGCCAAATGTAACGGGCAGGTTGTCTGGCTTAAGCATGGCTAATGTCCTGGCACTAATAGTGAATAAAATGTGAATTTCAGCGACGTTTGACTGCCGTTTGAGCAGTCATGTGTTAAATTGAGGCACATTAACGCCCTATGGCACGTAACGCCAACCTTTTGCGGTAGCGGCTTCTGCTAGAATCCGCAATAATTTTACAGTTTGATCGCGCTAAATACTGCTTCACCACAAGGAATGCAAATGAAGAAATTGCTCCCCATTCTTATCGGCCTGAGCCTTTCTGGGTTCAGTTCGTTGAGCCAGGCCGAGAACCTGATGCAAGTTTATCAGCAAGCACGCCTTAGTAACCCGGAATTGCGTAAGTCTGCCGCCGATCGTGATGCTGCCTTTGAAAAAATTAATGAAGCACGCAGTCCATTACTGCCACAGCTAGGTTTAGGTGCAGATTACACCTACAGCAACGGCTACCGCGACGCGAACGGCATCAACTCTAACGCGACCAGTGCGTCCCTGCAGTTAACTCAATCCATTTTTGATATGTCGAAATGGCGTGCGTTAACACTGCAGGAAAAAGCAGCAGGGATTCAGGACGTCACGTATCAGACCGATCAACAGACTTTGATCCTCAACACCGCGACCGCTTATTTCAACGTGTTGAATGCCATTGACGTGCTTTCTTATACTCAGGCACAAAAAGAGGCAATCTACCGTCAGTTAGATCAAACCACCCAACGCTTTAACGTGGGCCTGGTGGCGATCACCGACGTGCAGAACGCCCGCGCACAGTACGATACCGTGCTGGCGAACGAAGTGACCGCACGTAACAACCTCGACAACGCCGTTGAGCAGCTGCGTCAGATCACCGGTAACTACTATCCGGAACTGGCGGCGCTGAATGTCGAAAACTTCAAGACCGACAAACCACAACCGGTTAACGCGCTGCTGAAAGAAGCCGAAAAACGCAACCTGTCGCTGTTACAGGCACGTTTGAGCCAGGATCTGGCGCGCGAGCAAATTCGCCAGGCGCAGGACGGTCACTTACCGACTCTGGATTTGACGGCCTCTACCGGAATTTCTGACACCTCTTACAGCGGTTCAAAAACCCGTGGTGCGACAGGTACCCAATATGACGACAGCAATATGGGTCAGAACAAAGTGGGCCTGAGCTTCTCGCTGCCGATTTATCAGGGCGGAATGGTTAACTCGCAGGTGAAACAGGCACAGTACAACTTTGTCGGCGCCAGCGAGCAACTGGAAAGCGCCCATCGTAGCGTCGTGCAGACCGTGCGTTCCTCCTTCAACAACATTAATGCATCTATTAGTAGCATTAACGCCTACAAACAAGCCGTGGTTTCCGCCCAAAGCTCTTTAGACGCGATGGAAGCGGGCTACTCGGTCGGTACGCGTACCATTGTTGACGTGTTGGATGCGACCACTACGCTGTACAACGCCAAGCAAGAACTGGCGAATGCGCGTTATAACTACCTGATTAACCAGCTGAATATTAAATCAGCTCTGGGTACGCTGAACGAGCAGGATCTGCTGGCACTGAACAATGCGCTGAGCAAACCGGTTTCCACTAACCCGGAAAACGTCGCGCCGCAAACGCCAGAACAGAATGCTATTGCTGATGGTTATGCACCTGATAGCCCGGCTCCAGCCGTTCAGCAAGCATCCGCACGCACTAACACCAGTAACGGTCATAACCCTTTCCGTAACTGATGACGACGACGGGGCTTCGGCCCCGTCTGAACGTAAGGCAACGTAAAGATACAGGTTATCTGCCGTATTCTTCCCCCTTCTCGCTTCAATTTCGACCAGCCATCCTCTATTCTGATGGGTATTTACCACTGGTCCTGGAAGACAAAAATGAAACGGACAAAATCCATACGCCACGCATCGTTCCGCAAAAACTGGAGCGCACGCCACCTGACACCTGTCGCTCTCGCTGTTGCTACTGTTTTTATGCTGGCAGGCTGTGAAAAGAGTGATGAAACAGTGTCTCTCTATCAAAATGCTGACGACTGTTCAGCTGCAAACCCAGGCAAAAGCGCCGAATGTACCACCGCGTACAACAATGCGCTGAAAGAAGCAGAACGTACTGCGCCGAAATACGCCACTCGTGAAGACTGTATTGCCGAATTTGGTGAAGGTCAGTGCCAGCAAGCACCAGCCCAGGCTGGCATGGCACCTGAAAACCAGGCGCAGGCCCAGCAATCCAGCGGGAGTTTCTGGATGCCGCTGATGGCCGGCTACATGATGGGACGTCTGATGGGCGGCGGCGCGGGATTTGCACAGCAGCCGCTGTTCTCCTCGAAAAACCCAGCCAGCCCGGCTTACGGTAAATATACCGACGCGACGGGTAAAAACTATGGCGCAGCCCAGCCAGGCCGCACCATGACCGTACCGAAGACGGCAATGGCACCAAAACCGGCGACCACCACTACCGTTACCCGTGGCGGTTTTGGTGAATCTGTTGCCAAACAAAGCACTATGCAGCGTAGCGCAACCGGCACCTCTTCTCGTTCAATGGGTGGCTGATACCGATGGAAAGAGTCAGTATTACCGAGCGCCCAGACTGGCGTGAAAAAGCCCACGAATACGGTTTCAATTTTCACACCATGTACGGCGAGCCGTACTGGTGTGAAGATGCTTACTACAAGTTGACCCTCGCCCAGGTTGAAAAGCTGGAAGACGTCACCGCCGAACTGCACCAGATGTGTTTGAAAGTGGTGGAAAAAGTGATCTCCAGCGATGAGCTGATGACCAAATTCCGCATTCCAAAGCACACGTGGAGTTTTGTGCGTCAGTCATGGTTGACGCACCAGCCGTCGCTTTATTCACGCCTTGATCTGGCGTGGGATGGCACTGGCGAACCTAAACTTCTGGAAAATAACGCTGATACGCCCACGTCACTGTATGAAGCAGCATTCTTTCAGTGGATCTGGTTGGAAGATCAGCTTAACGCGGGCAACCTGCCGGAAGGCAGCGACCAGTTTAACAGTCTGCAAGAAAAGCTGATCGATCGCTTTGTCGAGCTGCGTGAACAGTATGGCTTCCAGTTGCTGCATCTCACCTGCTGTCGTGACACGGTGGAAGATCGTGGCACCATCCAGTATTTGCAGGACTGCGCGACGGAAGCTGAAATCGCTACCGAGTTCCTGTACATCGACGATATTGGTTTAGGCGAAAAAGGTCAGTTCACGGATTTGCAGGATCAGGTGATTGCTAACCTGTTCAAGCTTTATCCATGGGAATTTATGCTGCGCGAGATGTTCTCCACCAAGCTGGAAGATGCTGGCGTACGCTGGCTGGAACCGGCGTGGAAGAGCATTATCTCCAACAAAGCACTTCTGCCGCTACTATGGGAGATGTTCCCGAATCATCCGAACCTGTTGCCCGCTTATTTTGCTGAAGATGATTATCCAGAAATGGAAAAATATGTGGTTAAGCCAATCTTCTCGCGTGAAGGCGCAAACGTGTCGATTATCGAGAATGGCAAAACCATTGAAGCAGCAGAAGGTCCGTATGGCGAAGAAGGCATGATTGTTCAGCAATTCCATCCGTTACCAAAATTTGGCGACAGTTATATGCTGATTGGTAGCTGGCTGGTGAACGATCAACCCGCCGGAATTGGCATTCGTGAAGACCGTGCGTTGATCACCCAGGATATGTCTCGGTTTTATCCACATATTTTTGTTGAATAACACTGCTTAATATTGCCCCGATAATCGGGGCAACTTTTCATAATCCATCATTTATAATCTTCATCAATATATAAATCCATACATCTCCAACTTTTATTTAACATTAATAACCAATTTAATGTTAAATCGTCATATGTAAGTGGTATTGCAATTAAAGTAAGTAAATAAATCACCGCACAACACATTGATATATATTAAATATTTTATATTTACCTCTTCATATTTTAATTTAATAATTAAAAAACAATGTCGCAGAGATCACACTACGCAATATTGAACATTGTTATTGATATATCGCCACCCTACTATCCATTAAAAATAAATAGTTGTTTCAACAAATAACAACATATTCAAAAGCAGCAAAACATTCTCATGTTTTATTGGAGTTACATTATTTATTCACAAAACAAATTTATTAGTACCATCTCAACAGTCGATATTCATCATTATTATATATTTGCGTTATATAAGGAGATATATCCATGTTTGATAAATATAGAAAAACACTAGTAGCCGGAACAGTAGCATTAGCCCTGGGGTTGTCTGCAACTAGCGTAATGGCGGCGGGTTTTAAACCTGCACCACCTGCCGGGCAACTCGGTGCAATCATTGTCGATCCCTACGGCAATGCACCACTGACCGCTCTGGTTGACTTAGATAGCCACGTCATTTCTGACGTCAAAGTTACCGTCCACGGGAAGGGCGAAAAAGGCGTTGAAATCAGCTATTCCGTGGGCCAGGAGTCACTAAAAACTTACGATGGTGTACCGATTTTTGGTCTTTATCAGAAATTTGCCAACAAAGTGACCGTTGAGTGGAAAGAAAACGGCAAGGCCATGAAAGATGATTACGTGGTGCAAACTTCAGCCATCGTCAACAATTACATGGATAACCGTTCCATCTCTGATCTACAGCAGACCAAAGTCGTTAAAGTCGCACCTGGTTTTGAAGATCGCCTCTATCTGGTTAATACCCACACCTTTACTGCACAAGGTTCCGATCTCCACTGGCACGGTGAGAAAGATAAAAATGCAGGGATCCTCGATGCAGGTCCGGCAACCGGCGCACTGCCCTTTGATATCGCGCCCTTTACTTTCATTGTCGATACCGAAGGTGAATACCGCTGGTGGCTGGATCAAGACACCTTCTACGATGGCCGTGACCGTAATATCAACAAACGTGGTTATCTGATGGGTATCCGCGAAACACCACGCGGCACCTTTACCGCAGTACAAGGCCAGCACTGGTACGAGTTCGACATGATGGGTCAGGTGCTGGAAGATCATAAACTGCCGCGCGGATTCGCTGACGCCACTCATGAATCCATTGAGACGCCTAATGGTACGGTACTGTTGCGCGTAGGTAAAAGTAACTACCGTCGCGATGACGGCGTACACGTCACCACCATTCGTGACCATATCCTCGAAGTCGATAAATCTGGTCGTGTTGTCGATGTATGGGATCTGACGAAGATCCTCGATCCGAAACGTGATGCTCTGCTCGGTGCACTGGATGCAGGCGCAGTTTGCGTCAACGTTGACCTTGCTCACGCCGGACAGCAGGCAAAACTGGAGCCAGATACACCGTTTGGCGACGCGCTGGGTGTAGGACCAGGTCGTAACTGGGCGCACGTCAACTCCATCGCCTATGACGCGAAAGATGACTCAATTATCCTCTCTTCTCGTCACCAGGGCGTTGTGAAAATTGGTCGTGATAAACAAGTGAAATGGATCCTTGCCCCATCGAAAGGCTGGGAAAAACCATTGGCCAGCAAATTGCTGAAACCCGTTGACGCTAACGGTAAGCCGATCACCTGTAACGAAAATGGCCTGTGTGAAAACTCAGACTTCGACTTTACCTATACCCAGCATACCGCATGGATCTCCAGCAAAGGTACACTCACTATCTTTGATAACGGCGACGGTCGCCATCTGGAACAACCTGCCTTACCAACCATGAAATATTCCCGTTTTGTGGAATATAAGATTGATGAGAAGAAAGGTACCGTTCAGCAAGTTTGGGAATACGGTAAAGAACGTGGTTACGATTTCTATAGCCCAATCACCTCCATTATCGAATACCAGGCTGACCGTGACACCATGTTCGGCTTCGGCGGCTCCATTCATCTGTTTGACGTCGGTCAGCCGACCGTCGGCAAGTTGAACGAGATCGACTACAAAACCAAAGAAGTGAAAGTGGAAATCGACGTGATGTCTGATAAACCCAACCAGACTCACTACCGTGCGCTGTTAGTCCGTCCAAAACAGATGTTTAAATAATCAAGAAGGGAATAAAAATGTCGAAATTAGGGATCTCATCACTGTTTAAAAGCGTACTGCTTACTGCGGCTCTGGCGGTTTCATTTACTGCTTCTGCATTTACCGAAGGCACGGATTATATGGTACTGGAAAAACCGATTCCGAATGCCGACAAAACGCTGATTAAGGTATTCAGCTACGCCTGCCCGTTCTGTTACAAGTACGACAAAGCGGTTACCGGTCCGGTATCGGAAAAAGTGAAAGATGTCGTTGCTTTCACGCCGTTCCATCTGGAAACCAAAGGCGAATACGGTAAACAGGCGAGCGAAGTCTTTGCTGTCTTGATCAATAAAGATAAAGCAGCAGGTATTTCCTTATTTGATGCTAACTCTCAGTTTAAGAAAGCCAAGTTTGCCTACTACGCGGCTTATCACGACAAAAAAGAACGCTGGTCTGACGGTAAAGATCCCGCTGCCTTTATCAAAACGGGTCTGGATGCTGCTGGTATGAGCCAGGCGGATTTTGAAGCTGCACTGAAAGAGCCAGCGGTACAAGAAACACTGGAAAAATGGAAAGCCTCTTATGAAGTCGCCAAAATCCAGGGTGTTCCGGCTTATGTCGTTAATGGTAAGTACTTGATCTACACCAAGAGTATCAAATCCATCGACGCGATGGCAGACCTTATCCGTGAGTTAGCAAGCAAATAACAGGGAAACAGGCTATGGGTATTAAGGGAATGTGGAAAGACCTTCGCACATCACCAGTCGACACACTGGTCAGATGGCAGGAGCAACGCTTTTTGTGGTTGTTAATGACCGTTGCGATGGGCGCGTTAATTATCCTGGCGCACTCTTTCTTCCAGATCTATCTCTACATGGCCCCCTGTGAGCAATGTGTATACATTCGCTATGCCATGTTTGTGATGGTTATTGGAGGATTGGTTGCGGCGATCAACCCGAAGAACATCATCCTTAAGCTAATTGGCTGCGTGATGGCATTTTACGGCAGCATCATGGGGCTGAAGTTTTCATTCAAACTGAACGATATCCACCATGCGGTGCATAACCCGGATCCCGATTCACTGTTTGGCGTTCAGGGTTGCTCTACCGATCCAACTTTCCCCTTTAACCTGCCGCTGGCACAGTGGGCACCAAACTGGTTCAAACCTACCGGGGATTGCGGCTATGATGCGCCAATCGTTCCCGATGGCGTTACTCTGAGCAGTATGCAGCAGTGGTTTGTGGCGATGTATCAGCAATCTGAAGGCTGGTATCTGCTACCGCCGTGGCACTTTATGAACATGGCTCAGGCCTGTATGTTGGCTTTTGGTCTTTGCTTATTGCTGCTATTAGTGATGAGCGGCGCATGGGGACTCAAGCTGCTGAGAAAGTAAGGTAATGCAAACCGAAGCCAGAAATTGGCTTCGGTTTTCTTCATCTATTAACCTACCTGCACCGACAACATACTTAAACTGCCCATTTCTATACCATCGGCCGGAATGGTAATTGGCTCCTGCCCATCCCATGCACCTAAAACATACAATAGCGGCAGGTAATGCTCCGATGTTGGATTCGATAACGCGCCACCTTCATGGTCGAGATAATTCACCAGAGGATGCTGCTCCACCGGTCCTTGCCACGTCAGATTCGCTTTCACATACTCATTAAACGACGTCGCCCACGGATAGGGGGAACTATCGCCATGCCATTTCACCGTGCGCAGGTTATGCACCACGTTACCGCTGGCGACCAACATTATTCCTTCATCTCGCAGCGCTGCCAGTTTACGCCCCATCTCAAAGTGCCAGGCGGCGGGTTTGGTACTGTCGATACTCAACTGCACCATCGGGATATCCGCTTGCGGATACATCTTAATTAGTACGCCCCACGAGCCGTGGTCAAAGCCCCAGGCTTCTTTATCCAGTGTGACAGGCACTGGCGCTAACAGCTCAACCAATCGCTGAGCCAAAGCCGGTGAGCCAGGAGCCGGATAATGGGTGTCGTACAGCGCCTGCGGAAAGCCGCCAAAGTCATGAATCGTTGGCGGCGTCTCCATCGCAGTCACTCCTGTACCACGGGTAAACCAGTGAGCCGAAACCACGACAATCGCTTGCGGGCGTGGCAATGTCATCCCCAACTTCTGCCAGCTGCGGGTATACAAATTATCTTCCAGCACGTTCATCGGACTACCGTGACCTAAAAACAATGCTGGCATACGTGTTGAAGACATGATGATATCCTTAACTAAAGGTGTCATTTTGATATCCTCACAATACGCTTGTTCGGCGGAGTAAGAACCCGGATAACGATGATGATCATCATCAGTTATTTTGACGATCTGCCTGAAGGTGAAGATTTATAAGGAGTTGTCGATGTCAGTACCTCTCATTCTGACCATACTGGCGGGGGCAGCCACATTTATTGGCGCGTTTCTCGGCGTTCTCGGGCAAAAACCCTCGAACCGACTGCTGGCATTTTCGCTAGGGTTTGCGGCGGGGATCATGTTGCTTATCTCATTGATGGAGATGCTCCCTGCCGCATTAGCCGCCGAAGGAATGTCCCCCGTTCTGGGCTACGGGATGTTTATCTTTGGTCTGCTGGGCTATTTTGGTCTGGACCGCATGTTGCCGCATGCGCATCCGCAGGATTTAATGCAAAAATCGGTGCAACCGTTGCCCAAATCAATCAAGCGCACTGCTATTCTGCTCACTCTTGGAATCAGTCTGCATAACTTCCCGGAAGGGATTGCCACCTTTGTTACGGCAAGCAGTAACCTGGAGCTGGGCTTTGGCATCGCACTGGCCGTGGCTTTGCACAATATTCCTGAAGGTCTGGCGGTTGCGGGGCCGGTTTACGCGGCAACGGGGTCGAAACGCACCGCAATTCTGTGGGCGGGGATTTCTGGGCTGGCGGAAATTCTCGGCGGCGTTCTGGCGTGGTTAATCCTTGGTAGCATGATTTCCCCGGTGGTCATGGCGGCAATCATGGCGGCGGTTGCAGGAATCATGGTGGCGCTCTCCGTGGACGAATTAATGCCGTTAGCCAAAGAGATTGATCCCAATAATAATCCCAGCTATGGCGTACTGTGTGGGATGTCAGTAATGGGATTTAGTTTAGTGCTGTTACAAACGGCGGGAATTGGTTGAAAACAACTTCAGATGTTGTCCAACATGGACAACATCTGCAGGCATCGCAGAAGCACTACTCCAGCTTTTCTGCTGTCTCTTCTCTCGCACTGTTTAAGTATTTGTTTCTCGCTTCAAGCAGTGCGTCTCTGTCCTGGCGAAACGCCCGACAATAACGTTTCAAATGCAGGAAATACCCCACCACAACCAGCGCAATCAATACAATCCAGTACCAGGAGATAAACATCCTTTTTACCCTTAATATTTAACAATACCAAACATTTAGCGCATAAATTTCACATATCCATTTTCGGATATATTTATATGGTCGCATAATATCGGAACATTTATATGATTTTGATCATAATGAAAAAGGTTGTCTGATATTAGTGAAATTTACTCATAGATAAAGCGGTGAAATTTACATTCAGCAGGGTAAGGGCAAAATAAAACCGAAGCCTTCAACAGCTTCGGTTTCTTTGATTATCGCACCAGTTTTAGCAGTTATTTTCAGCTAGCTTTGCGCTCATGCGCCTGACGGTATGCAACCAGATCCTCAATAGTGACCAGCGCCATATTGTGTTTGTTGGCAAACTCGATGCACTCTGGCGCGCGGGCCATAGTGCCATCGTCATTAGTCAGTTCACACAGCACACCTGCAGGTTTAAAGCCTGCCAGCGTCATCAGATCAATAGTCGCTTCGGTATGACCGCCACGAGTCAGTACCCCCCCCGCCTGTGCGCGCAATGGGAAAACGTGGCCTGGGCGATTCAAGTCTGAAGGTTTAGCACCATCAGCAATCGCAGCGCGAACAGTCGTGATACGGTCAGCGGCAGAAACACCGGTAGTCACACCTTCAGCAGCTTCAATGGTCACGGTAAAACCAGTGCCATAGGCGCTGGTATTATTTTCGACCATCATTGGCAGATCGAGTTGTTTACGGCGTTCTTCGGTTATGCACAAGCAAACAATACCGCTACCGTGGCGAATGGTCAGAGCCATCTGCTCAACGGTCATGGTTTCTGCCGGGAAGATCATATCGCCTTCGTTTTCACGGTCTTCATCATCAAGCACCATCACACCGCGTCCTTCACGCAGCGCAGCCAGTGCATTTTCAACACGTTCGAAAGGCGTACCAAAAGAGGAAAGTAGCGTCTGATTCATGGTAAAAAAACCTCACTAAAATTATGGTTACCAGAATCAGGGCAGTCTTAGGAGTGGCGGCATATAGCCAAAATAACGTGAGCGGGTCCATGCCCGACAGAATCGTTACTCTCTCCCATCCGGACTCTAACCGTCGGCCCCGGAATTACACCGGATCTGCTGTCCTTTGAGTTTGCACCCAAAGCGCTCGCGGGCTTTCAACTGAGTTGATTTACCGCCGGTGGGGAATTTCGCCCCGCCCTGAGAATAAGCGGATTCACTATAACGCTAATGATTAACGGCAGCAACGCATAGGTTCACATAATTCTGGTTTATGACTTACCCTTATCGCACTACAATGGCACCAAACACCTATCAGTACAGGGAAACTACAATGATTGACCCGAAAAAAATTGAGCAAATTGCTCGCCAGGTTCACGAATCAATGCCTAAAGGAATCAGGGAGTTCGGGGAAGATGTGGAGAAAAAAATCCGCCAAACCCTACAAGCACAGCTGACTCGCCTCGATTTGGTAAGCCGCGAAGAATTTGATGTGCAGACGCAGGTCCTGTTACGGACTCGTGAGAAACTGGCGTTACTGGAGCAGCGCATCAGTGAACTGGAAGCTCGTAGTAATCCGGCAGCAGAAGTTCAATCTCCTCCCGCCATCCCGCCAGTTGATAAAGCAGAATAAAGCACCACAAAAACGGGCCTGACGGCCCGTAATCTCAATGTTCTAGTTCCAGTTCTCTTGACTGTGTCATTTGCTGGCAATACCAGGCATAACGAGCGCAAAACCAGGTTCTGTGTTCTTCATCCATATTACCAGTGACGGCCAGAATATCGACCGGTCGACCTTCAGCATTCATTCTGGCAAAACTACGCGCCAGGAAATCGAAATTATTTAAAGAATTAAGACCATGATCCATAAGCGCATCCTCCGGTTATCGCATACCTTTTAAGGCCATATGCTTTTTCTGATTTCAGTATTCCTTAATCAGTGTAGTGCCTTTAAACATAACGTGCGTAAATATATTGTTTTGGATCACACTTTTTATTGAAAATAATTACAACGTTAAAAGACTTTCCCTTTTAAAATTTCACTAACGCATGTTATTATTAGCAAAGATAAATGTAAGAAAGGAAATCATACCATAGTAAACAATGCGTCACTGAATGGACGATGGAGTGACTGATGATTTTATTTGCCGACTATAACACACCTTATCTTTTCGCTATTTCCTTTGTACTTTTGATCGGCCTGTTAGAAATTATTGCTATTGTCTGCGGTCACATGCTCTCCGGTGCTCTTGATGCACATCTTGATCATTACGATTCCATAACCACAGGTAATATTAGTCAGGCACTTCATTATCTTAATATTGGAAGGCTACCAGCCCTCGTCATCCTCTGCCTGTTGGCTGGTTTTTTTGGCCTTATCGGCATCGTTCTACAGCATGCCTGCGTGACGGTCTGGAAAGCTCCACTCTCAAACCTGTTGGTGGTTCCTGTTTGTTTACTGCTCACTGTTATTACAGTGCATTATATCGGCAAGGCGATCGCCCCCTGGATTCCTCGCGATCATAGTTCTGCTATTACAGAAGAAGAATATATTGGCTGCATGGCATTAATTACCGGTCATCAGGCAATATCAGGCAGACCCTGTGAAGGAAAACTTACCGATCAATTTGGTCAAATACACTATTTATTACTGGAACCTGAAGAAGGAAAAAACTTCACCAAAGGTGACAAGGTATTGATTATTTGCCGACTTTCTGCAACACGATATTTAGCAGAAAAAAATCCCTGGCCAAATATATTGTAAATATTTAAACAAAAGGAAATTTAATAATGGATGATATTGTTAACTTAGTACCGTCATGGATGTTTATGGCGATTGTTGCCGTATGTGTTCTGTTTATTATCGGTATTATTTTCGCGCGACTTTATCGTCGGGCATCTGCCGAGCAGGCATTTGTTCGTACCGGGTTAGGCGGGCAAAAAGTGGTAATGAGCGGCGGCGCAATCGTAATGCCGATCTTCCACGAAATCATTCCTATCAATATGAATACGCTTAAGCTGGAAGTCAGCCGTTCTACTATTGATAGCCTGATTACGAAAGATCGTATGCGTGTTGATGTTGTAGTGGCTTTCTTTGTACGGGTAAAACCGTCAGTAGAAGGCATCGCCACTGCGGCCCAGACGTTGGGGCAACGCACGCTATCACCAGAAGATTTACGTATGCTGGTCGAGGATAAATTCGTCGATGCCCTACGCGCCACCGCTGCGCAAATGACCATGCATGAGTTACAGGATACCCGCGAGAACTTCGTGCAGGGTGTACAAAATACAGTGGCAGAAGACTTGTCGAAAAACGGACTGGAACTAGAAAGTGTTTCACTCACCAACTTTAACCAGACTTCGAAAGAGCATTTTAACCCGAACAACGCTTTTGACGCCGAAGGTTTGACCAAACTAACCCAGGAGACGGAACGCCGTCGTCGCGAGCGTAACGAAGTTGAACAGGATGTAGAAGTTGCGGTGCGTGAGAAAAATCGAGACGCTCTTTCGCGGAAGCTGGAGATTGAACAGCAAGAAGCGTTTATGACGCTTGAGCAGGAGCAGCAGGTTAAAACCCGTACCGCTGAGCAGAATGCGAAAATTGCGGCTTTTGAAGCTGAACGTCGTCGTGAAGCAGAGCAGACGCGAATTCTGGCTGAACGACAGATTCAGGAAACGGAAATCGACCGCGAACAGGCCGTCCGCTCAAGAAAGGTTGAGGCTGAACGTGAAGTTCGCATTAAAGAGATCGAACAGCAGCAGGTTACCGAAATCGCCAACCAGACGAAATCGATCGCTATTGCGGCAAAATCAGAACAACAATCACAGGCGGAAGCGCGTGCCAACCTCGCACTTGCAGAAGCGGTAAGTGCGCAACAAAACGTAGAAACCACTCGCCAGACTGCCGAAGCCGATCGTGCTAAGCAGGTGGCGCTGATTGCCGCAGCGCAAGACGCAGAAACCAAAGCGGTCGAACTGACCGTCCGAGCAAAAGCAGAGAAAGAAGCCGCAGAAATGCAGGCGGCAGCGATCGTTGAGTTAGCCGAAGCTACGCGTAAAAAAGGTCTGGCGGAAGCAGAAGCGCAACGTGCGCTGAACGATGCAATCAATGTGCTTTCTGACGAGCAAACCAGCCTAAAATTCAAACTGGCGCTATTACAGTCGTTACCTGCGGTAATAGAGAAATCCGTTGAACCGATGAAGTCTATCGACGGCATCAAGATTATTCAGGTCGATGGATTGAACCGTGGTGGCACTGCGGGGGATGCGGCATCAGGCAGCGTTGGTGGCGGAAATCTGGCGGAACAGGCATTGTCTGCCGCCCTTTCTTACCGCACACAGGCACCGCTGATTGACTCCTTGCTCAATGAAATTGGCGTTTCAGGCGGCTCGCTGGCGGCATTGACTTCACCCTTAACCTCAGCAACTCCCGTCGCAGAAAACGTAGAATAAATTTTCATCTATGAACATCCCTGGCCCAAAAAGCCGGGGATTTTTTATACCTGCGTTCCACTAAAAAGTGCAAATGATCAGTTTGTTACAGCGTTTTACGTGACCGCTCGGGGAAGAGAAAACTGTATCAGGGAAAGCGTTGCGCGGGGTCCGGCGCTAATCAACAATCGGGGAGTCAGTAAGGGGCTGAAACGGGAAAGCCCCTCCCGAGGAAGGGGCCTTACAGAAGGAAAGGGTTATGATGAAGCTTGTCATCATACTGATTGTGTTGTTACTCGTAAGTTTCGCAGCTTATTAACAGCCAATCAGAGGGGGGAGAAATCCTCCCTCACCCTTGTTCCTTTACTCTAGGTTGAAAAAACAACAGCGTCAAGAAGGTTTCATTAACACACATCCCTGGCCAAAAAAGCCGGGGATTTTTTATATCTGCATTCCGCTAAAAAGTGCAAATGATCAGGTTGTTACAGCGTTTTGCGAGTCGACTCGGGGAAGAGAAATCTGTATCAGGGAAAGCGTTGCGCGGGGTCAGGCGCTAATCAACAATCGGGGAGTCAGCAAGGGGCTGAAACGGGAAAGCCCCTCCCGAGGAAGGGGCCTTACAGAAGGAAAGGGTTATGATGAAGCTCGTCATCATACTGATTGTGTTGTTACTGATAAGTTTCCACGCTTACTAACAGCCAATCAGAGGGGGGAGAAATCCTCCCTCACCCTTGTCCCTTTACTCTAGGTTGAAAAAACAACAGCGTCAATAGGTCTACCTGGCACGAAGCGAGATCTGTGAACCGCTTTCCGGTTAGCCTTTTTTATCCTGTTGGATCTTCTTGATGATGTTGGTCGTCGAGCAACCGTCTTCAAAGTTGAGCACCAGCACTTCGCCGCCGTTGGCCCAGACTTCTTTACTCCCGGCAATCTCTTCTGGTTTATAGTCGCCTCCTTTTACCAGCAGATCTGGCAGGATCCCGGCGATCAGGCGCTGCGGCGTGTCCTCTTCAAACGACACCACCCAGTCGACCGCTTCCAGTGCGCCCAGCACAATCATACGCTGTTCGAGCGGGTTAACCGGGCGAGAATCCCCTTTCAGGCGTTTGGTGGAGGCATCGCTGTTCACGGCGACAATCAAGCGGTCACCCAGCTTGCGGGCATTTGCCAGATAAGAGACATGCCCGGCGTGGAGAATGTCGAAGACGCCGTTGGTCATCACTACTTTTTCGCCACGTTTACGCGCCGCCGCTACAGCCAGCTTCAGCTCATCTTCGGTCATCACGCCAAAACCAGTGTCTGCACGTCCACGTACTGCGTTTTCCAGCTCGATCGGCGAAACCGTGGATGTCCCCAGTTTGCCGACCACCACACCAGCCGCCGCATTGGCAAAGAAGCAGGCTTCTTCCAGCGAATTACCAGCCGCCAGCGTTGCCGCAAGCACGCCAATCACCGTGTCGCCTGCACCGGTAACGTCATAGACTTCTTGCGCCTGAGTTGGCATATGCAGCGGCTCTTTACCCGGTTGCAGCAGCGTCATCCCCTGCTCGGAACGGGTTACCAGCAGCGCAGAGAGTTCGTAGTCGGCAATCAGTTTCATGCCGCGTTCAACAATCTCTTCTTCGGTTTTACATTTACCAACAACAGCTTCAAATTCCGAGAGATTAGGCGTTAAAAGCGTAGCGCCGCGGTAGCGTTCAAAATCGGTGCCTTTTGGATCAATCAACACCGGAACGCCCGCTTTACGCGCCAGTTGGATCATCTGCTGTACGCTTGCCAACGCACCTTTCGCATAGTCAGAAAGCACCAGCGCGCCAATCGTACCGAGAGCCTGATTAATCCGCTCATGCAGCGGCTGCGGATCAACAGCTTCGAAACCTTCTTCGAAATCCAGGCGGATCAACTGTTGGTTACGAGAAAGCACCCGCAGTTTGGTGATGGTCGGATGCGTCGGCACAGAAACGAAGTCGCATTTTACGTTCACGTCCGCCAGCGATTTACTGAGCGCGCGCGCCGCATCATCAATACCTGTCAGTCCCACCAGGCGTGCGTTTGCACCGAGAGAAGCGATGTTCATCGCCACGTTGGCCGCGCCGCCCGGACGTTCTTCGATGGTATTCACTTTAACCACGGGTACTGGCGCTTCCGGCGAGATACGGCTGGTGGGACCGTACCAGTAACGATCCAGCATTACATCACCAACCACCATCACTCCTGCACGTTCAAACTCTGGCAGCGTTACTTTCATTCCTGTCTCCTGAGAGATTCAAAATTTGCGCGCGATAATACCATATTTCATTCCTCCACCAGCCACTTCTGCCAGCTTGCCCGCACCAGTTCACGCTCTGCGGTGAAGTAATCCTCCGGCACATGGCCCGGCAACTCTTGTAATGCCAGATGATGAAGTTCATCGCGCAGCGTAGTGTAAGCACGGGTCAGGGCCATCGCTTCCTGCTCTTCCATAATGTCGTTTTGCGCCAGTAGTTCCAGAATGCGCACGTTGTCTGACCAGCGCGTTAACTTCGGTTTTTCATGGGCGTAGCGCAACACCAGATATTGGGTAATAAATTCGATATCGGTAATTCCGCCTTCATCGGCTTTGATATCAAAGCGATCGCGATGTTTATTGCCGAGATGGGCGCGCATTTTCTCGCGCATTTCCCGCACTTCTGTCTGTAAAGTTTTGCCTTCACGCGGCAGCGTCATAATCTCCCGGCGTACTGCGTCAAATTGAGCGGTCAATTGTGGATCACCATATACCACGCGAGCACGTACCAGCGCCTGATGTTCCCACGTCCAGGCCTCGTTTCTCTGATAATCGGCAAACGCTTCTGCGGAAGTAACCAGCATTCCCGCCGCCCCGGACGGGCGTAGCCGTGCATCCACTTCGTACAAAATACCGGAAGACGTGCGCGTGCTGAACAAGTGCATAATGCGTTGCGCCAGACGCAGGTAAAACTGCCGCCCGTCGATTTCCCGCTCGCCGTCCGTCATTACATCCATCGGGCAATCATGGAGGAAGATCAGGTCAAGATCGGAACTGTAGCCTAACTCCCAACCGCCCAGCTTACCGTAGCCAACCACCGCAAAGCCTCGACCTTCACGTTCGTTCAGGTGGGTCGGTTTTCCGTAACGGGCGACCATTTGAACCCATGCCTGCTGAACGACGGCATCTATCATGGCTTCTGCCAACCAGGTTAAGTGATCGCTCACTTTCATTACCGGTAGCGTACCGGCAATATCCGCTGCGGCGATGCGTAACAGCTGCGCCTGTTTGAACTGACGCAACGCCTCAAGCTGTTGTTCTTCGTCATCTTCTGGCACGCGCAGCAAATACTGGCGCAATTCGTCGCGATAGGCATCCGTCGCTGTCGGCTGGTAGAGGGTGTTCGGATCGAGCAGTTCATCCAGCAATAATGGATAGCGCGCCAGTTGACTGGCAATCATCGGCGATGCGGCACACAGAGAAATCAAATGCTTAAGCGCCGCGGGGAATTCACTGAGCAATTCTAAATAGGTGGTGCGGGTAACAATCCCCACCAGCAAGGCGGTGATGCGCGACAGCGTGACAGCAGCGTCTTCACGCGCGCATACGTCACTTAACAAATGCGGCATGAGATGGTCGAGCACCTGACGTCCGCGCGGCCCAATAGTGCGCTTATCCAGCTCTTTGCGGAAATCGGCAATCAGCGTCAGCACCTGTTTGCGATCATCTTCTCTAAGATGCGCCAGCACTGGCGTGGTGTCATCTTCCTGCAATGCATCCTGCCACAGCTCACGCCACTGCTCCGACAGAGTCTCTTCCTGGGTTTCGCTTTCGTCGTCACCAATCAGATCGTTAAATACCCGACGCACATTAGCCATATGTCCGCCCAGCGCTCCGGTCAGTTGCTGCCAGTCAGCGAACTCCATCCCCCACGCCAGCCGCGCACGGTTAAGCTCATCAGAAGGAAGCGTCTGGGTTTGTTCGTCATTAATGCTTTGCAGCAGGTTTTCCAGGCGCCGCAGAAACAGATACGCCACTCGCAATTGTTCGGCATCATTCTCAGAAAGCAGATGCAGCGCGGCAATGGCGCTGAGCGTTGGCAGTAAAGAGCGCGATTGCAGCGACGGTTCGCGCCCGCCGCGAATAAGCTGGAACACCTGGACGATAAATTCAATTTCGCGAATACCGCCCGCGCCCAGTTTAATGTTGTCGGTCAAACCGCGGCGACGCACTTCACGGGCAATCATCCCTTTCATGTTGCGCAGAGACTGAATCACACTGAAATCGATGTAACGACGAAAAACAAACGGGCGCAGCATCGAACGCAATTCGTTAGCATAAGCGCCGTCGCTATCGCCCATAATCCGCGCCTTGACCATCGCGTAACGCTCCCAGTCACGCCCCTGCTCCTGGTAATAATCTTCCAGCGCCACAAAGCTCAGCACCAGCGGGCCACTTTCGCCAAACGGACGCAGCCGCATATCTACGCGATAGACAAAGCCATCTTGCGTTGGTTGATCCAGCACTTTAATCAACCGCTGCCCCATACGGGTAAAGAACTGAGCATTATCCAGTTCCCGGCGTCCGCCCTGCGTACAACCATGTTCAGGCCAGGCAAAAATCAGATCGATATCTGAGGAGAAATTCAGTTCCCCACCGCCCAGCTTACCCATGCCTAAAATCAGCAGCGGTTGCGCTTCGCCCTGCGCATTGCACGGCGTTCCCCACTCACGGCAGCAGGCGTCATACAGCCAGTCACGCGCCGCAACAATCAGCGTCTCCGCCAGATGGCTGAGCTGCTGCAATATGCTCTCTTCAGTAACCAGTGCCAGCGTTTGCGCCCAGGCGATACGTACCATAATGCGCCGCCGGAACAGCCGCAGTTCACGCATTAACCCAGCCTCGTCACTCACGTTACTGAGCGCCTCCTGTAACCACTCGCCGTAATACTGCCATTCATCGGCTTGTGGCGGCTCGTTTTCCAGCTCCGTCAGCCACTCTGGATGCGCAATTACACTGTCCTGCACAAAATCACTAAAAGTAAGTACTGACTTCGCCTGTGCGCTAAGTGATTCCTCGGCTAAAGGCGCTGGCAGCCGCTCAACAACGGTCTGCCAGTACTGCTGTAACGGTGAAGAGAGCAGCTTCATAAGCGATTTTATCCTTGCCTGATTAACGTTTTCCGCTGTGCAACCAGAACGGTTCCTGATTGTTTGCTTCATTACGGAAATGTTCAATTTCAATGCGTTGCCCGGTCGCAATAGCGTGATGCAGCCCCTGCCAGTTCTCCAGCCAGGCTTGCGCGACGACAGGATCGTAGTAACCCGCCAGCAACAGTATTGAGTCAATGTCACGTGTCAGGCGTGGCAACTGGTCACGGTAGCGATCGCCCAACGGCTGGCAAAAAACGCTTTTCAGTTCAGCGGCATGGCGGGAAAGATGGATATCGGCAAAGCGTTTGAAGGAATCGCTGATTTTGCCCTGCGCTTTGGCATCTAAAAACGGCTGCCAGGCTTTGCTTACCAGCCATTCGGTCAACGCCAGTTTCGCCATTGCCGTTTCGGTAGAATAGACCGCCGTCACAGCAGAAACCGCAGAAGCAATGGTCGCCTCGCATTGAGTCAACAGATCACGTAAGTGAGTGCTCGCTTTACGCGGCACGATACCGCCGAACAGCATCAGAGTATGGCGAAGCAGGCCGATTGCTGCCAGAACCTGCTCTTTCGCCGCCTCGTTGCCGCGTATCCACAACTCTTCATGGTACTGCCATTGTGCTAACGCCAGCTCGAGCGCCGCTTCCAGCCCCTGTTCCACATCGGCTTTTGCCGCAACATGCAAAATGGTGGTGGGTTTGATTTCACGCGCGGGATTTCCCTGCGCCAGATGATAGCCACGCGCCGCCTTGCTCAGGCTGCCCTGGCGTAAACCAGTTTGCGATACCAGTTGGTTTGCCAGTTTCAGCACCGCGCGCGTTTCGCCGCTAAGTAGTTCCAGTTCCAGCTCGCAGATAGGTTCAGCAAATTCTCCGGCTTTCACCTCGCCCTGATCGAGTGCGATTTCAATCTGACTGCCATCGATCTCCACCAGCCATTTTTCGCGATAAAAATCGGTGCTGAACAGCGGTTGTACGCGGGAAGCGAGATCGGCAGGTAACACGCCGTTCGGCCAGACTTCCGTCGGAAACTGCGCCAGGTCGAGCGTTGGTTCGCTCAACGCCACATTATATTCCGGGCGCTGGTGTAAACCGCCAGTCACTCGCCCGGCGACTTTCATCGTCATTTCATAGCGACCATTTTCGCCACGAATACGCAAGCCCATATCGTGCCCACGCAGCCAGTTATCCGACGTTTCGTAGTAAATATTCAGCAACTGCACGGGGTCATGGTGCTCGCCGCCCAGCGTATTGAGATGGTCACGCAACGCCTCAACGGCACTGTGATTAACAATAAACTTTAATTCGATTTCCTGAGCCATGGCCTTTACTTATCCGGTTATGTCACATTAGTGACGATGAACGGCGAACTTAATGCGATCTTTTTTGTCAGTAGATAGTATTTTGCGCCAAATTGCCATGCAACGGGCAATTTGACGGGCGTAAAAGATTGAAGCTGTGGCAAGACCTGACACAGAGGATTCCGATTGATAGCGAATGCTTTGCGTAGCGACACTGATGCCACTACTATCGTTCCACTTTTCCCAGACAATAACGACAGCCTGATGCCAAAATTACGCCTGATCGGATTAACTATACTTGCACTTAGCGCCACTGCCGTCTCGCACGCCGAAGAAAAGCGCTATGTTTCTGACGAACTGAACACTTGGGTCCGCAGTGGTCCGGGGGATAATTATCGCCTCGTGGGCACAGTTAACGCGGGCGAGGAAGTAACCTTATTACAAACTGACGCCAACACCAATTATGCCCAGGTGAAAGACAGCTCCGGCCGTACCGCCTGGATCCCGTTAAAAGAACTTAATACCGAGCCAAGCCTGCGCACTCGTGTACCGGTGCTGGAAAATCAGGTCAAAACGCTGACCGATAAGCTCACCAATATTGATAACACCTGGAATCAGCGCACTGCTGAAATGCAGCAAAAAGTGGCGCAGAGCGACAGCGTGATCAACGGGTTAAAAGAAGAAAATCAGAAGCTGAAAAACGAACTGATTGTCGCTCAGAAAAAGGTCGATGCCGCCAGCGTGCAGTTAGATGACAAACAGCGCACCATCATCATGCAATGGTTTATGTATGGCGGCGGTGTACTGGGTCTTGGCTTGCTGCTCGGACTGGTATTACCGCACCTGATCCCAACGCGCAAACGCAAAGATCGCTGGATGAACTAAATCGCCTTCTTCGTTGCACTGTCTTATTATTAGGAATTGTGTATTTGACGAAGGGAAGATGGCGTGAAGATTTATCTGGTCGGTGGTGCGGTACGGGATGCATTGTTAGGGCTACCGGTCAAAGACAGAGATTGGGTGGTGGTCGGCAGTACGCCACAGGAGATGCTCGACGCGGGCTACCAGCAGGTAGGCCGCGATTTTCCTGTTTTTCTGCATCCGCAGACGCATGAAGAGTATGCGCTGGCACGTACCGAACGGAAATCCGGCTCCGGTTACACCGGTTTTACCTGCTATGCCGCACCGGATGTCACGCTGGAAGATGATCTTAAGCGTCGCGATCTGACCATTAATGCGCTGGCCCAGGACGATGACGGCGAGATTATCGACCCGTACAACGGTCTGGGCGATCTGCAAAATCGTCTGTTACGCCATGTTTCCCCCGCTTTTGGCGAGGATCCGCTACGCGTGCTGCGCGTGGCGCGTTTTGCTGCGCGTTATGCCCACCTCAGTTTTCGTATTGCTGATGAAACCCTGGCGCTGATGCGCGAGATGACCCACGCGGGCGAACTGGAACATCTTACGCCTGAACGGGTGTGGAAAGAGACGGAAAGCGCCCTCACCACCCGCAATCCACAAGTGTTCTTCCAGGTGCTACGCGATTGCGGCGCACTGCGCGTTTTATTCCCGGAAATTGACGCCCTGTTCGGTGTTCCGGCCCCCGCCAAATGGCATCCGGAAATCGACACCGGGATTCATACCTTAATGACGCTCTCCATGGCGGCGATGCTAAGTCCGCAGGTCGATGTCCGTTTCGCAACGTTATGCCACGATCTCGGTAAAGGACTGACGCCGCCAGAACTTTGGCCACGTCATCATGGACATGGCCCGGCAGGTGTTAAGTTGGTGGAACAACTATGTCAGCGTCTGCGCGTGCCAAATGAAATTCGCGATTTAGCCAAACTGGTGGCTGAGTTTCACGATCTCATCCACACCTTCCCCATGCTGAACCCGAAAACCATTGTTAAATTGTTTGATTCCATTGACGCCTGGCGTAAGCCGCAACGTGTAGAGCAACTGGCGCTGACCAGCGAAGCAGACGTGCGCGGCAGAACCGGTTTTGAATCGGCGGACTACCCGCAAGGCCGCTGGTTGCGCGAAGCCTGGGAAGTGGCGCAGTCAGTGCCGACAAAAGCCGTCGTTGAAGCAGGATTTAAAGGTGTAGAGATTCGTGAAGAGCTAACCCGACGGCGGATTGCGGCGGTAGCCAGCTGGAAGGAACAACGTTGCCCAAAGCCTGAGTGAGTGTTGGGAATTTTGCCGGATGCGACGTGAACGCCTTATCCGGCTACATGTCAACGACGGTTGTAGGCCAGATAAGACGCGCAAGCGTCGCATCAGGCGTTGATTGCCGGATGCGGCGTAAACGCCTTATCCGGCCTACGCAATCTACGCAATCGTGGACAATTCCAGGCATCCGACACTATTCTTCACATCAAAAGAACACGACGTACACCGCAGCCGCCACAATAAAGCGATAAATGGCGAATGGGATAAACGAAATCCGCTTAATTAATTGCAGGAAGGTTTTAATCGCTATCAGCGCCACTACGAAGGCAGTGATAAACCCAACAGCAAACATCGGGATATCGCCGGTTGTCAGGAAGCCCCAGCTTTTGTAGAGATCAAGCGCCGTTGCGCCCATCATCATCGGCACCGCCAGCAGGAACGAGAACTCAGAAGCCGCGTAACGGCTCACCCCCATCAGCATCCCACCTGAAATGGTCGCCCCGGAGCGAGAGAATCCCGGCCACAGCGCCAGACACTGGAAGCAGCCAATCATAAACGCCTGGCGATAGGTCATATCATCCAGACCCGGCGCACGCGGCTCTTTCGGCTTCAGGCATTCGGCGGCAATCAGCAACAAACCGCCGACAACCAGCGCATACATGACATTTATCGGGTTAAACAATGATTTAATCGTGTCGTGGAACAACAGCCCCAGTACCACCGCCGGAATCATCCCCAGCAAAATGTGGATCAGCGTTAAACGACCTTTGCTTTCTCCTTCGTGCTGCAACGGGCGACCAAAGTGAATGCCAATCAGGCCAAACAGACGCCGCCAGAACATCACTACTACCGCCAGAATTGATCCTAACTGGATCACGACTTCAAAGGTTTTCGCCGTGTCGCCCTCAAACCCCAACAAGTGACCGACAATAATCATATGGCCCGTGCTGGATACCGGCAGAAATTCTGTCAATCCTTCGACCACACCCAATATTGCCGCTATCAGCAGCGAGTGCATATCGCTCATCAATAAACCCCTAAATTATTAAAATGTACCGCTTGTCCGAACTACTGCAGTATGACCAGGTTATAACCGTTTGGTTTAACAGCTGTAAAATTAATTATTTTCTTTCAGATTATTGCCACGCTCAATGATTACGCCAACATTCGCCGCCCGCGCCACTGCGCCTGGCTTGCTAAGTTTGATGCGAACCCACGGCGAATTAAAGCGAGTTAACAGCAGTTCCGCCACTTCTTCCGCCACGCGTTCCACCAGTGCAAAACGCGCCCCCTCGACGTGGCTGACCACCGTTTCTGCAATGTCAGCGTAACTGAGGCAATCCGCCACATCATCACTTTTCGCCGCTTTACGGTTATCCCACGCCATTTCGATATCGAACACCAGCTTCTGTTCGATGGTCTGTTCCCAGTCGTAAACACCAATAGTGGTGATTACCGAAAGTTGCTCTATAAATACAATATCCATCACGTCCTGCCTGCTTTTTGGCTAACCGGATACCACTTCCGGCGAAATGTGCGTATTATCCACAGATTCATCGTTGAACACGAATTTTCAAAACGGAACAGCTTATGAGTGCAATCGCGCCTGGAATGATCCTCATCGCGTACCTCTGCGGCTCCATTTCCAGTGCCATTCTGGTTTGCCGCCTTTGTGGCTTGCCCGACCCGCGAACCAGCGGCTCCGGTAATCCTGGCGCGACCAACGTTTTACGCATGGGTGGCAAAGGAGCAGCCGTAGCAGTGCTGATCTTTGACGTTCTAAAAGGTATGTTGCCTGTCTGGGGAGCATATGAATTAGGCGTCAGCCCATTTTGGCTGGGATTAATTGCGATTGCCGCCTGTCTTGGACACATCTGGCCCGTTTTCTTCGGTTTTAAAGGGGGAAAAGGCGTTGCCACCGCTTTTGGCGCTATTGCTCCGATCGGCTGGGATTTAACGGGCGTGATGGCGGGGACTTGGCTGCTTACCGTGCTATTGAGTGGATATTCGTCGCTGGGGGCGATTGTCAGCGCGCTGATTGCTCCGTTTTATGTCTGGTGGTTCAAGCCTCAATTCACCTTCCCGGTTTCGATGCTCTCTTGCCTGATCCTGCTGCGTCATCATGACAACATCCAGCGTCTGTGGCGTCACCAGGAGACAAAAATCTGGACGAAATTCAAAAGAAAGCGTGAAAAAGATCCCGAGTGATTTATGACGAGCCTACATAACCTGATAGCCCTCGTCAGGTTTACCCAGCCGTTGCTGGCACCACGCCGCCAAAAATTCCACGCAGACACGTAATTTCATGCTGCGATAGAGCGGCTCCCGGTAAACAGCCCAGATATTGGCGCTTTGTGCATACTCCGGCAATACTCGCACCAGTTTGCCACTCTCCAGAAACGGCAAAACATCCCACTCGGAACGCAGCATAATCCCTTTGCCCTCCAGCGCCCATTGCAGCACAATCTCGCCGCTGTTGGAGGAAAGATGCCCACTAACCTTCACCGACTTTTTCTCCTGACCGTTCCCTAACTCCCATATTCCGTGGGTCATGTCACGCTCTTTAGTCACCAGACAGTCATGGCGACTTAATTCCTGTAATGATTGTGGCGGGGAATATTTTTTCAGATACTCAGGTGCGGCGCATAATATTCTTTTATTTTTCGTTAACAGATGCGCGATATAATAATCAGGAATGTCATCATTAATACGAATATCAAGATCAATATTATCCTGCACTAAATCAATTTGCCGATCGAACAATTCAAAATGCACCTGTAATTCAGGGTAATTGCGCATCAGTTCGGTAATGGCTGGCGCAATATAACTGCGCCCAAAGCCAAAGCTGCAACCAATACGAATCATCCCCTCCGGGCGCGTTTTGATTTGCGTGACGTCATCGACCAGTCGCTGATATTGGGTGAGGATTTCCAGCGCATGTTCGTAACAACGTTGGCCACTTTCAGTCAGTGCCACGCCTCGGGCAGAGCGGTTCAGCAGTGTGGTTGCCAGCGTATTTTCAAGGATTTGGATCCGCTTGGTGACAAATGCAGGCGTTTGCCCAAGCGTTGCCGCAGCGGCGCTAAAACTCCCGCTATGGACGATTTCCACCAGTACCTGCAAGTCTTTGGCTAAAGGCCAGCTATTTAGCATTGTTAAATATCCGCAGTTTTGATAAACGCAGTGTATTTCGCAAAACATTGCCATTCCCTGCTCTGGCGCAATATTCGTTCTTATTTTCGTGTTGATTAACGAACTGTTAATTACATATTCACGGCGGCAAAAAATATAAAACCACATTTTTAGTGGTAGTTTGTGACGGTGAATTTTTCCAGACAAATACAGAAACTGGAGTTGCCATGATGAGCGAAAGTAATAAGCAACAGGCAGTGAATAAGCTGACGGATATTGTCGCTAACTTTACCGCTATGATATCTACCCGGATGCCTGATGACGTGGTGGATAAACTAAAACAGCTAAAGGATGCCGAAACATCGTCGATGGGAAAAATCATCTACCACACGATGTTCGACAACATGCAAAAAGCGATCGACCTGAATCGTCCTGCCTGTCAGGACACCGGGGAGATTATGTTCTTCGTTAAAGTCGGTTCCCGTTTCCCGCTGCTTGGCGAGCTGCGAAGCATTCTTAAGCAAGCTGTGGAAGAAGCAACCGTCAAAGCGCCACTGCGCCACAACGCGGTGGAAATTTTTGACGAAGTGAACACCGGCAAAAATACCGGCAGCGGCGTACCGTGGGTTACCTGGGACATCATTCCCGACGGTGACGATGCGGAAATCGAAGTTTACATGGCTGGCGGCGGCTGCACACTGCCTGGTCGCTCGAAAGTATTAATGCCTTCGGAAGGCTACGAAGGCGTAGTGAAATTCGTCTTTGAAAATATCTCTACTCTCGCTGTAAACGCCTGTCCGCCAGTACTGGTAGGCGTGGGCATCGCCACCTCAGTGGAAACCGCCGCCGTGCTCTCGCGTAAAGCCATTTTGCGCCCGATTGGCAGCCGCCATCCTAATCCAAAAGCGGCAGAGCTGGAGGTACGCCTGGAAGAAGGACTCAACCGTCTGGGGATTGGTCCACAAGGGCTGACTGGCAACAGTTCAGTGATGGGCGTACATATCGAATCTGCCGCCCGCCATCCGTCAACCATCGGCGTTGCTGTTTCTACAGGCTGCTGGGCGCATCGTCGCGGCACACTGCTGGTTCATGCCGATCTCACCTTTGAAAATCTGTCTCACACCCGGAGCGCGTTATGAAAAAGATCCTGACAACCCCGATCAAAGCTGAAGATCTGCAAGATATTCGCGTCGGCGATGTGATCTACCTGACCGGTACACTGGTGACCTGCCGTGACGTTTGTCACCGCCGCTTGATCGAACTGAAACGTCCGATCCCTTACGATCTCAACGGCAAAGCGATTTTCCACGCTGGCCCCATCGTGCGCAAAAACGGCGACAAATGGGAGATGGTGTCCGTTGGCCCGACAACCAGTATGCGTATGGAAAGTTTTGAACGTGAGTTTATCGAGCAGACCGGCGTGAAACTGGTGGTTGGCAAAGGCGGAATGGGGCCGCTGACCGAAGAGGGCTGTCAGAAATTCAAGGCGCTGCATGTGATTTTCCCGGCTGGCTGCGCGGTACTGGCAGCAACTCAGGTGGAAGAAATTGAAGAGGTGCACTGGACAGAACTCGGGATGCCGGAGTCGTTGTGGGTCTGCCGGGTCAAAGAGTTCGGCCCGCTGATTGTCTCTATAGATACCCACGGAAACAACCTGATAGCCGAAAACAAAAAGCTGTTCGCCGAACGCCGCGAGCCCATCGTGGAAGAGATCTGCGAGCACGTCCATTACATCAAATAACCCTCACGGAGAGGCTCGCCCCCTCTCCTTTTTCGCAGGCATAACACGATGAAACCTTCCACTGAATGGTGGCGATACCTTGCGCCGCTGGCGGTCATCGCCATTATTGCTCTAATTCCGGTTCCCGCAGGGCTGGAGAGTCATACCTGGCTCTACTTTGCCGTTTTTACTGGCGTGATCGTTGGGCTGATCCTCGAACCCGTGCCGGGTGCCGTGGTGGCGATGGTGGGTATCTCCATCATCGCCATTCTCTCTCCCTGGCTGCTGTTCAGCCCGGAGCAGCTCGCCCAGCCAGGTTTTAAATTCACCGCCAAATCTCTTTCCTGGGCGGTTTCTGGTTTTTCTAATTCGGTTATCTGGCTGATTTTCGCCGCCTTTATGTTTGGCACTGGCTATGAAAAAACCGGTCTTGGACGTCGCATCGCGCTGATTCTGGTGAAAAAGATGGGGCATCGCACACTGTTTCTCGGCTATGCGGTGATGTTCTCCGAGCTGATCCTGGCACCTGTAACACCGTCCAACTCGGCGCGCGGTGCGGGGATTATCTATCCCATCATCCGTAACCTGCCGCCGCTCTATCAATCACGGCCGAACGACAGCAGTTCGCGCAGTATTGGCTCGTACATCATGTGGATGGGGATTGTTGCCGACTGCGTGACCAGCGCCATTTTCCTGACGGCGATGGCACCAAACTTGCTGTTAATTGGACTGATGAAAAGCGCATCTCACGCCACGCTGAGTTGGGGCGACTGGTTCCTCGGGATGTTGCCGCTCAGTATTTTACTGGTTCTGCTGGTTCCCTGGCTGGCTTACGTACTGTACCCGCCGGTATTGAAGTCTGGCGATCAGGTGCCGCGCTGGGCAGAGACGGAACTGCAGGCAATGGGCCCGCTATGTTCGCGTGAAAAACGGATGCTGGGGCTGATGGTGGGCGCGCTGGTGCTGTGGATTTTTGGCGGTGATTATATCGATGCCGCGATGGTCGGTTACAGCGTAGTGGCACTGATGCTGCTTCTGCGCATTATCTGCTGGGACGATATTGTCAGTAATAAAGCGGCGTGGAACGTTTTCTTCTGGCTGGCTTCGCTTATCACCCTCGCTACCGGACTCAACAACACCGGTTTTATTAGCTGGTTTGGCAAACTGTTAGCAGGCAGCTTAAACGGTTATTCGCCGACGATGGTGATGGTGGCGTTGATTGTGGTCTTTTATCTGCTGCGCTACTTTTTTGCCAGCGCCACGGCGTATACCTCCGCCCTCGCACCGATGATGATTGCCGCCGCGCTGGCGATGCCGGGAATCCCGCTGCCGGTGTTCTGCCTGATGGTTGGCGCGGCAATTGGTCTGGGGAGCATTCTTACGCCATACGCCACCGGACCCAGCCCGATTTACTACGGTAGTGGTTATCTGCCAACGGTGGATTACTGGCGACTGGGGGCGATTTTTGGGCTGATATTCCTCGTGTTGCTGGTGATTACCGGCTTACTGTGGATGCCCGTGGTGTTGCTTTAAGAAAGGAAGGTGCCGGAAGAGACTATCCGGCACCTGATAGTTTTACGCAGCCGGTAACTCCGCCAGCGGCCAGCGCGGGCGCACGCTAACGCCGAGATCCGCCGTCGCGCCTGCTTTAAACCGCACCATTCCGGCATAGGCGATCATCGCGCCGTTATCAGTACAAAATTCTGGACGCGCGTAGAACACTTCGCCACGGCGTTTTTTCATCATTTCCGCCAGTTTCGCCCGCAGCGTGCGGTTAGCACTCACGCCGCCTGCCATTACCAGTCGCTTAAAGCCCGTCTGATCCAACGCACGCTTACACTTAATCATCAACGTATCGACCACCGCATCTTCAAAAGCACGGGCGATATCAGCACGCGTCTGGTCGTCGGTGCCGTTGTCACGAATCGTGTTCGCGGCGAAGGTTTTCAGGCCAGAGAAGCTGAAATCCAGCCCCGGACGGTCGGTCATCGGGCGCGGGAAGACAAAGCGCCCGGCAGTACCCTGAGCCGCCATTTTCGACAGCAGCGGCCCGCCAGGGTAATCCAGCCCCAGCAGCTTTGCGGTTTTGTCAAACGCTTCCCCGGCGGCATCATCAATAGACTCGCCGAGCAGCTCGTACTGACCAATGCCAGTCACGCTGATTAACTGCGTATGACCGCCGGAAACCAGTAGCGCCACAAACGGAAATTCCGGTGGGTTATCTTCCAGCATCGGCGCTAACAGATGTCCTTCCATATGGTGTACCGGGATCGCCGGAACGTCCCAGGCAAACGCCAGAGAACGCCCCACGGTCGCGCCAACCAGCAGCGCGCCGACTAATCCAGGACCTGCGGTATAGGCCACAGCGTCAATGTCTTTTGCCGTTAAACCAGACTCCTTCAGCGCAGCCTGGATCAACGGTACGGTTTTACGCACGTGATCGCGGGAAGCCAGTTCAGGCACGACACCGCCGTAGTCAGCGTGCAATTTCACCTGACTATACAATTGGTTGGCTAACAAACCTTTTTCATCGTCGTAAATGGCGATGCCAGTTTCATCGCAGGAAGTTTCAATACCCAGTACACGCATGACTTGTTTTACCTCGCTTTATTACCGCGCAGTGTAGGACCAATGCGGGTTGATGTAAAACTTTGTTCGCCCCTGGATAAAGCCTCGTGTATACTCCCCACCCTTATAAAAGTCCCTTTCAAAAGAGGCCGCGGTGCTTTACAAAGCAGCAGCAATTGCAGTAAAATTCCGCACCATTTTGAAATAAGCTGGCGTTGATGCCAGCGGCAAACCGAATTAATCAAAGGTGAGAGGCACATGCCGGTAATTAAAGTACGTGAAAACGAGCCGTTCGACGTAGCTCTGCGTCGCTTCAAGCGTTCCTGTGAAAAAGCAGGTGTTCTGGCGGAAGTTCGTCGTCGTGAGTTCTATGAAAAACCGACTACCGAACGTAAGCGCGCTAAAGCTTCTGCAGTGAAACGTCACGCGAAGAAACTGGCTCGCGAAAACGCACGCCGCACTCGTCTGTACTAATTCCTCGAGAGCGTTGCTCTCCGATCAGACCGAGTTGTAGTTGTAAGGCCGTGCTTCCGAAAGGAATGCGCGGCTTATTTTCGTTTATGAATTGCTAAAAATCGGGGCCTATGGCTGGACGAATCCCACGCGTATTCATTAATGATCTGCTGGCACGCACCGACATCGTCGATCTGATCGATGCCCGTGTGAAGCTGAAAAAGCAGGGCAAGAATTTCCACGCGTGTTGTCCATTCCACAACGAGAAAACCCCGTCATTCACCGTTAACGGTGAGAAACAGTTTTACCACTGCTTTGGATGTGGCGCGCACGGCAACGCGATCGACTTCCTGATGAACTACGACAAGCTCGAATTCGTCGAAACGGTCGAAGAGCTGGCGGCAATGCACAATCTTGAAGTGCCATTTGAAGCAGGCAGCGGCCCCAGCCAGATCGAGCGCCATCAACGGCAAACGCTTTATCAGTTGATGGACGGTCTGAATACGTTTTACCAACAATCTTTACAGCAACCTGTTGCCACGTCTGCGCGCCAGTATCTGGAAAAACGCGGATTAAGCCACGAGGTTATCGCCCGCTTTGCGATTGGTTTTGCGCCCCCCGGCTGGGACAACGTCCTGAAACGGTTTGGTGGCAATCCAGAAAATCGTCAGTCATTGATTGATGCGGGTATGTTGGTCACTAACGATCAGGGTCGCAGTTACGATCGTTTCCGCGAGCGGGTGATGTTCCCTATTCGCGATAAACGCGGTCGGGTGATTGGTTTTGGCGGGCGCGTGCTGGGCAACGATACCCCCAAGTACCTGAACTCGCCGGAAACTGATATTTTCCATAAAGGCCGCCAGCTTTACGGCCTTTATGAAGCGCAACAGGATAACGCTGAACCCAATCGTCTGCTTGTGGTCGAAGGCTATATGGACGTAGTGGCGCTGGCGCAATACGGCATTAATTACGCCGTTGCGTCGCTGGGTACGTCAACCACTGCCGATCACATACAGCTGTTGTTCCGCGCAACCAACAATGTCATTTGCTGTTATGACGGCGACCGCGCAGGTCGCGATGCCGCCTGGCGAGCGCTGGAAACGGCGCTGCCTTACATGACAGACGGTCGTCAGCTACGTTTTATGTTTTTGCCTGATGGCGAGGACCCTGACACGCTGGTGCGCAAAGAAGGTAAAGAGGCGTTTGAAGCGCGGATGGAGCAGGCGATGCCGCTCTCCGCATTTCTGTTTAACAGCCTGATGCCGCAAGTTGATCTGAGCACCCCAGACGGGCGCGCGCGTTTGAGTACGCTGGCACTGCCATTGATATCGCAGGTGCCGGGCGAAACGCTGCGAATATATCTTCGTCAGGAATTAGGCAATAAGTTAGGCATACTTGATGACAGCCAGCTTGAACGATTAATGCCAAAAGCGGCAGAGAGCGGCGTTTCTCGTCCTGTTCCGCAGCTAAAACGCACGACCATGCGTATACTTATAGGGTTGCTGGTGCAAAATCCAGAATTAGCGACGTTGGTCCCGCCGCTTGAGAATCTGGATGAAAATAAGCTCCCTGGACTTGGCTTATTCAGAGAACTGGTCAACACTTGTCTCTCTCAGCCAGGTCTGACCACCGGGCAACTTTTAGAGCACTATCGTGGTACAAATAATGCTGCCACCCTTGAAAAACTGTCGATGTGGGACGATATAGCAGATAAGAATATTGCTGAGCAAACCTTCACCGACTCACTCAACCATATGTTTGATTCGCTGCTTGAACTGCGTCAAGAAGAGTTAATCGCTCGTGAGCGCACGCATGGTTTAAGCAACGAAGAACGCCTGGAACTCTGGACATTGAACCAGGAACTGGCGAAAAAGTGATTTAACGGCTTAAGTGCCGAATAGCGATCGGGAAGCCCCCGACAGCCGCACTGAGAGGCAGCGGCAAATATATAAGTACGCCCTCGTAATTATCGTTGGCGGTAAACAGCCGTTGGATTTCAGCGTTAACACCTGAAGGACATCGGGTCAATCGCCCAACACCAACCTCATGAAATAAGTGTGGATACCGTCTTATGGAGCAAAACCCGCAGTCACAGCTGAAACTTCTTGTCACCCGTGGTAAGGAGCAAGGCTATCTGACCTATGCCGAGGTCAATGACCATCTGCCGGAAGATATCGTCGATTCAGATCAGATCGAAGACATCATCCAAATGATCAACGACATGGGCATTCAGGTGATGGAAGAAGCACCGGATGCCGATGATCTGATGCTGGCTGAAAACACCGCGGACGAAGATGCTGCCGAAGCCGCCGCGCAGGTGCTTTCCAGCGTGGAATCTGAAATCGGGCGCACGACTGACCCGGTACGCATGTACATGCGTGAAATGGGCACCGTTGAACTGTTGACCCGCGAAGGCGAAATTGACATCGCTAAACGTATTGAAGACGGGATCAACCAGGTTCAATGCTCCGTTGCTGAATACCCGGAAGCGATCACCTATCTGCTGGAACAGTACGATCGTGTGGAAGCAGAAGAAGCGCGTCTGTCCGATCTGATCACCGGCTTTGTTGACCCGAACGCAGAAGAAGATCTGGCACCAACCGCCACTCACGTCGGCTCTGAGCTTTCCCAGGAAGATCTGGACGATGACGAAGATGAAGACGAAGAAGATGGTGACGACGATACCGCCGACGATGACAACAGCATCGACCCGGAACTGGCTCGTGAAAAATTTGCGGAACTGCGCGCTCAGTACGTTGTAACGCGTGACACCATCAAAGCGAAAGGCCGTAGCCATTCAGCCGCTCAGGAAGAGATCCTGAAACTGTCTGAAGTGTTCAAACAGTTCCGCCTAGTGCCGAAGCAGTTTGACTACCTGGTCAACAGCATGCGCGTCATGATGGACCGCGTTCGTACGCAAGAACGTCTGATCATGAAGCTCTGCGTTGAGCAGTGCAAAATGCCGAAGAAAAACTTCATAACCCTGTTTACCGGCAATGAAACCAGCGATACCTGGTTCAATGCGGCAATTGCGATGAACAAGCCGTGGTCGGAAAAACTGCACGATGTCTCTGAAGAAGTACATCGCGCCCTGCAGAAACTGCAACAGATTGAAGAAGAAACCGGCCTGACCATTGAGCAGGTTAAAGATATCAACCGTCGCATGTCCATCGGTGAAGCGAAAGCCCGCCGTGCGAAGAAAGAGATGGTTGAAGCGAACTTACGTCTGGTTATTTCTATCGCCAAGAAATACACCAACCGTGGTTTGCAGTTCCTTGACCTGATTCAGGAAGGTAACATCGGCCTGATGAAAGCGGTTGATAAGTTCGAATACCGCCGTGGTTACAAGTTCTCCACCTACGCAACCTGGTGGATCCGTCAGGCGATCACCCGTTCTATCGCGGATCAGGCGCGCACCATTCGTATTCCGGTGCATATGATTGAGACTATCAACAAGCTCAACCGTATTTCTCGCCAGATGCTGCAAGAGATGGGCCGCGAGCCGACGCCGGAAGAACTGGCTGAACGTATGCTGATGCCGGAAGATAAGATCCGCAAAGTGCTGAAGATCGCCAAAGAGCCTATCTCCATGGAAACGCCGATCGGTGATGATGAAGATTCGCATCTGGGGGATTTCATCGAGGATACCACCCTCGAGCTGCCGCTGGATTCTGCGACCACCGAAAGCCTGCGTGCGGCAACACACGACGTGCTGGCTGGCCTGACCGCGCGTGAAGCGAAAGTTCTGCGTATGCGTTTCGGTATCGACATGAACACCGACCATACGCTGGAAGAAGTGGGTAAACAGTTCGACGTTACCCGCGAACGTATCCGTCAGATCGAAGCGAAGGCGCTGCGTAAACTGCGTCACCCGAGCCGTTCTGAAGTACTGCGTAGCTTCCTGGACGATTAATCGGTAGCCGGATAAAGCGTTTACGCCACATCCGGCACTTGTCCCTTTGCACAAACGCCACCTTTTCGGTGGCGTTTTTTATCGCCCACGCACCACCAGTGCCTGATCCAGTTCCCGATACGCCTCCACCAGCTCTTCCAGAGAAACTCGACTTAAACCGCTGGGATTTGGCAGTACCCAGATCTGCGTCGAACCAATAGTGAGCGTTTGTTTACCCCACTGTGCGCCGCGCTGGCTGAATCCCTGCTCATAGGCCTGTTTGCCCAAAATCGCCAATGCCTGAGGCTGATAATCTTCAATTTTTTCAATCAACTTACGCCCGCCTGCGTGCAGCTCCTGCTTTGAAACTTCATTGGCTTGCACTGTTGGACGGTCTACCAGTTTGGTGACGCCACAACGATAATCCAGCAGATGCTGTGCCTCCTGCGGCTTCAACTGTCTGTCAGTAAACCCGGCCTGATAAATCACCTTCCAGAAACGGTTCGCCGGATGAGCAAAAGGAAAGCCAGTATCCGCAGATGAAAGCCCCGGATTGATGCCGCAAAACACCACGCGCAACCCTGGTGCAATAATATCTTCAACCATATTAACCCCTGAACAACACAACCTGGGGAAAGTATAACGAATTGAAAACACATTGTTTATAAAAACAGCAGGCGCGCGGTAATGGCTGGATTGCGGCACGGAGTTACTTTATAATCCGCTACCATGGCCCCTTAGCTCAGTGGTTAGAGCAGGCGACTCATAATCGCTTGGTCGCTGGTTCAAGTCCAGCAGGGGCCACCAAATACAGTAAAGGCTGACGAGAAATCGTCAGCCTTTTTCTTTTCATATATCAGTTACTTCGCGTGCCAGTAAGCCGCTGCGCGTACCCGTTGAGGGTCATACTGTTCCGCTTCAAAGCGACGGCTTAAATTCTTCACCACCTTCCCTTCACCGGTTATCCAGATGAAGTAATCATCGGCAGGGATTTGCATCTGCGCCAGACGCGCATCTACCGCCTGCTCATCATGCGCCAACCATTCGATATTAAAACCATCAAGGTGCACGAGATAATCCTGACAGGCGTTATCCCGCACGCTGACCAGCGCGGTAACGTGCGGTTTAGCAGCAAGTTTGCTCAACGTTTCCAGGCGGCGGCGTAGTGCGGGCATCCCGGACTCATCGCAAACATACAGCTGATACGCGTAATCTTCCGGCACCACCAGCGAACCGCGCGGTCCTGCCACCGTGAGTTTATCACCCGGTTGCGCCTGCATCGCCCAGCAGCTGGCGACCCCACCGTCGTGAATAAAGAAATCGATCGCCAGTTCATGGCGTTGTTCGTCATACAGCGGCGTATAGTCACGCGACGGTGGGCGTGGTCCTTCCGGCCAGACGATCCCCTCTTCCGTTACTGTTGGCGGCACAAAGTGAGCGTCAGATTGAGGAAAGAAGAGTTTGCTGTGATCGTCAAAGCCGCGCGACGTAAAGCCGTCCAGCGCCTCACCGCCGAGGACAATGCGCTGAAAACCGGCGCTGATGCGCTCAACGCGTAACACAGTCAGTTCACGGAAGCGCAGATCATTGCGAACGCGCTGCGGGTAGCGGGGAGAGTTATTCATTGTTATCGCCTTCGTGATGGTAATCAGATATATCTAAATAAATTTCGCAAATGATAATGATTGTTAATCATGATAAATGCAAGCGATTTGTAGAACTGATATATCTGAAGTATGTGAAGGCATTCAGCGCCATAGCAAGGCTGCCGGATGCGGTGTGAACGCCTTATCCGGCCGACATGTTGAGTACATCTGCGTTCAAAAATCATTTTTACACTTGCAAGAACTCTCACACTAGATATAAATTAGATATATCTAATTAAGCAAAAGGAGGCTGATATGAGCCATCATCACGAAGGGTGTTGTAAACATGAAGGCCAGCCACGCCATGAAGGCTGCTGCAAAGGTGAGAAGTCAGAACACGAGCACTGCGGACACGGTCACCAGCATGAACACGGTCAATGCTGCGGGGGGCGTCGCGGCGGCGGTCGTCGGCAACGTTTCTTTGGTCACGGTGAATTGCGTCTGGTGATTCTGGATATTCTCTCGCGCGATGACAGCCACGGTTACGAGTTGATTAAAGCGATTGAGAATCTGACCCAGGGGAATTACACCCCAAGCCCAGGCGTCATCTACCCGACGCTGGATTTTCTGCAGGAGCAGTCACTGATTACCATCCGCGAAGAGGAAGGTGGTAAGAAGCAGATTGCGCTGACCGAACAGGGCGCACAGTGGCTGGAAGAAAACCGCGAACAGGTGGAGATGATTGAAGAACGCATCAAAGCACGTTGCGTTGGTGCGGCGCTGCGCCAGAACCCGCAAATGAAGCGAGCGCTGGATAATTTTAAAGCGGTGCTGGATTTACGCGTCAATCAGAGCGACATCAGCGACGCGCAGATAAAAAAGATCATTGCGGTGATCGACCGCGCCGCTTTTGATATTACGCAACTGGATTAATCGCCAACTGCCGGATGCGGCATAAACGCCTTATCCAGCCTACGCGCCACGTTGGCCTGATAAGATGTGCCAGCATCGCATCAGGCATCGTGCTCCAACCGCCGGATGCGGCATACCGATTAATGCAGCACCGTCACCGCGTCTTCCAGTCGGCTGGCGCGGTGTTTCACCATCGCCGACACCTGCGCACTCTCTTCCACCAACTCGGCGTTTTTCTGCGTGATCAGGTTAAGTTCATCCACCGCACGGGTCAGGCTGGAAAGCCCATCGGCCTGTTCCAGCGTTGAATGGCTAATCTGGGCGATCAACTGCGTGACGTTTTTTACCTGCGCCACAATATCATCCATCGTCCGTCCGGCGGCGTGTACCTGCTGCGAACCGGATTGCACCTTATCAGCACTGGCATCAATCAGCTTGCGGATATCGTTGGCAGCATTGGCGCTGCGGCTGGCTAAATGACGCACTTCCCCTGCCACCACTGCAAAACCTTTGCCCTGTTCTCCGGCACGCGCCGCTTCCACCGCCGCATTCAGGGCGAGAATATTGGTCTGAAACGCAATATCGTTAATCAGCGAAGTAATGGTGCCAATGCGCTGGGTACTGTCGGCGATATCGTCCATCGTCTTGATCACCGTGGTCATCGCCTCCCCGCCCTGCACAGCCGCATTACTGGCGGTGATAGAAAGTTTATCGGCAGCCGATGCTGTGGCTGAGTTCTGTTTCACCGACGCCGCCATCTGGTTCATGGTCGCTACAGTTTGCTGGACATTATCTACCGTCTGCTGAGTATGCTCGTTCAGTTCATCAGTGCCTTTTGCCAGCGCCTCACTACCGTTTCTGACGCTGGAAACCTGGCTTGAGACATCATTAATCAACCAGCGACACATCAGGCCAAGCTGCCCTACCGCGCGTAATGTCAGCCCCAGCTCATCGCTGCGATTCAAATGCTCAACACTATTACGTTCTCCGGTAGCCACCTTCAGTGCCTGGCTGGCGACATTTTCTATCGGGCGTACAATTTGCCATTCAAAACAGGCATTTCCCAACAACATCACTAACGCACAGAGGAAATACGTCACCACCGGGGCAGCGGCAAACCAGAGCATGGCCGCCAGCACGATAAACATCAGTGTCATCACCCCACGCACTCGCCAGCGAAGCGGTAATGACGGCAGTTTTCCCAACCAACCGTTACGTACCACCAGCCCTTTATGCATACGTTTATTGGTACGTCCAGCGTTCAGCGCCTTATACAGCGGCTCTACCGCCGCGATCTCTTCATCCGTCGCCCGGGAGCGAATCGACATATAGCCACTAATTTTGCCCTCGCGCACCATCGGCACCGCATTGGCACGTACCCAATAATGGTCGCCATTTTTGCGGCGATTTTTCACGATACCGCTCCAGGGTTCCCCTTTTTTCAGGGTGTACCACATATCAGCAAACGCCGCTTTTGGCATATCAGGGTGACGCACCATCTTGTGCGGCTGGCCCTGTAACTCCTGCAAGGTATAGCCGCTTACTTGTACAAAAGAATCATTGGCGTGGGTGATATAGCTTTGCAGATCGGTAGTGGACATCAGGGTAGTATCGTCAGCCAGCGGGGTATTTTGCTGGGTGACATACGGATGAGAAGACATAATCGCGTCCTGTGCAGGTTATATGGTTGTTAACTTCTTGTCGGAGGTTATGTCGGCCCCGGCGCGGTTATCTTTAGCACTTTAATTTGATTTAGATCGCAATTTGCGATCTAAGCACAAGCTCTAATCCATTGATTTAAAATACTTTCACTCTGTTATTATCCGAAGCCGTTAATTATCTTGCCCAAAAATCAGGCATTTATTGCCCTGAAAGAGTGCATTTGCGCAGCGATAGCAAAATTCACCCCCGATAAAATCGTGCAAAATAACGACAATAGTTAACATTTAGCATTAAATGTTACATAAATGATAATGAGATTTGTGTTTATCCCGATTTTCGCGATCGCAGCCGGAGTGGCGCAATCCCTGCAATACTTAAATCGGTATCATGTGATACGCGAGCCTCCGGAGCATATTTTGAACAGGTTACCTTCGAGCGCATCGGCTTTAGCGTGCAGCGCCCACGCCCTGAATCTCATTGAGAAGCGAACGCTGGATCATGAGGAGATGAAAGCACTTAACCGAGAAGTGATTGAATACTTCAAAGAGCATGTCAATCCGGGGTTTTTAGAGTATCGCAAATCTGTTACCGCCGGCGGGGATTACGGAGCCGTAGAGTGGCAAGCGGGAGGTTTAAATACGCTTGTCGACACCCAGGGACAGGAGTTTATCGACTGCCTGGGAGGTTTTGGAATTTTCAACGTGGGGCACCGTAATCCAGTTGTGGTTTCCGCCGTACAGAATCAACTTGCGAAACAACCGCTGCACAGCCAGGAGCTGCTCGATCCGTTACGGGCGATGCTGGCGAAAACTCTCGCTGCGCTAACGCCCGGTAAACTGAAATACAGCTTCTTCTGTAATAGCGGCACCGAGTCCGTTGAAGCGGCGCTGAAACTGGCGAAGGCTTACCAGTCACCGCGCGGCAAGTTTACTTTTATTGCCACCAGCGGCGCGTTCCACGGTAAATCACTTGGCGCGCTGTCGGCCACGGCGAAATCGACCTTCCGCAAACCGTTTATGCCACTGCTGCCAGGGTTCCGTCATGTGCCGTTTGGCAATATCGAAGCCATGCGCACGGCTCTTAACGAGTGCAAAAAAACCGGTGATGATGTGGCTGCGGTGATCCTCGAACCGATTCAGGGCGAAGGCGGCGTAATTCTGCCGCCGCCAGGCTATCTCACCGCCGTGCGTAAGCTGTGCGATGAGTTCGGCGCACTGATGATCCTCGATGAAGTACAAACGGGCATGGGGCGTACGGGCAAGATGTTTGCCTGCGAACATGAGAACGTACAGCCGGACATCCTGTGTCTGGCAAAAGCCCTCGGCGGCGGCGTGATGCCGATTGGCGCAACCATCGCCACTGAAGAGGTGTTCTCTGTCCTGTTCGACAACCCGTTCCTGCATACCACCACCTTTGGCGGCAACCCGCTGGCCTGTGCGGCGGCGCTGGCGACCATCAATGTGTTGCTGGAGCAGAATTTACCGGCTCAGTCAGAACAAAAAGGCGATATGTTGCTGGACGGTTTCCGTCAACTGGCGCGGGAATATCCCGATCTGGTGCAGGAAGCGCGTGGTAAAGGGATGTTGATGGCGATTGAGTTTGTTGATAACGAAATCGGCTATAACTTTGCCAGCGAGATGTTCCGCCAGCGCGTACTGGTGGCCGGAACGCTCAATAACGCCAAAACGATCCGCATTGAACCGCCACTGACACTGACCATTGAACAGTGTGAACTGGTGATCAAAGCGGCGCGTAAGGCGCTGGCGGCCATGCGAGTAAGTGTCGAAGAAGTGTAATATCAAATCGGATGGCGATACGACGTCGCCATCCGATCTATTTATACGATACGTACTCCCGCAGGCATCATCCGCTCCGGCGTTAACAGCACGCTTTCACTGCCGTCATCGGTTTCCGCACACAACAGCATGCATTCCGACGTTTCACCGCGCATTTTCGCTTTTTGCAGATTGCATAAGACCACCACCGTTTTCCCCATCAGCTCTTCTTCGCTGTAGTACGGCACCAGGCTGGTCACGGTTTGCAGTGTTTTTTCACCCACATCAACCTGTACGATGTACAGCTTGTCGGCGTTTTCATGGCGTTTCACTTCCACAATCTTTCCGACGCGCATTTCCAGACGTGCAAAATCAGCGTAAGCCACGGTTTCCATTGCTTCCTCCCTTCGAGTAAAATTTTACTAAACTATAGCAAAAGTTTTTCTCAATCCTGTAGGCTAAAAATGGAGAATGCAGGCGTGATCACATTCGTAAGCCGCTGTGTTACCGTTACAGCGTCAAAGAAACGCGCTTTATTTACTGAAAACAGGTGACCCGATAAGCACTTCCTCTACAATGGGGGCGCACATCAGGGAAAGTAAAAAAGGTAAACATGGCAACACTAAAAGACATCGCAATCGAAGCTGGCGTATCCCTGGCGACAGTATCCAGGGTCTTAAATGACGATCCGACATTGAATGTGAAAGAAGAGACGAAACATCGCATTCTCGAGATCGCCGAAAAGCTGGAGTACAAGACCAGTAGTGCCCGTAAACTCCAGACAGGTGCAGTCAACCAACACCATATTCTGGCTATCTACAGCTACCAGCAGGAGCTGGAGATCAACGATCCTTACTATCTGGCGATCCGCCACGGCATTGAAACCCAGTGCGAAAAGCTGGCGATCGAACTGACCAATTGTTATGAACACAGCGGCTTACCAGACATTAAAAACGTCACCGGTATTTTAATTGTCGGCAAACCCACGCCCGCCCTGCGCGCCGCTGCCAGCGCGTTGACCGACAATATCTGTTTTATCGACTTTCACGAACCCGGCAGTAATTACGATGCTGTAGATATCGATCTGGCACGCATCAGTAAAGAAATCATCGACTTCTATATCGATCAGGGCGTTAATCGCATTGGTTTTATTGGCGGCGAGGACTTGCCTGGCAAGGCGGATATTCGTGAGGTCGCCTTTGCGGAATATGGCCGACTGAAACAAGTGGTACGCGAAGAGGATATCTGGCGCGGCGGTTTTTCCAGTTCGTCGGGCTATGAACTGGCAAAACAGATGCTGGCGCGGGAAGACTATCCGAAGGCACTGTTTGTTGCTTCCGATTCCATTGCTATCGGCGTACTGCGGGCAATTCATGAACGTGGTCTGAACATCCCACAGGATATTTCGCTTATCAGCGTGAACGACATCCCCACCGCGCGATTTACCTTTCCGCCGCTCTCCACCGTGCGCATCCATTCCGAAATGATGGGAAGCCAGGGCGTTAACCTGGTGTATGAAAAAGCCCGCGATGGTCGCGCGCTGCCGCTATTAGTCTTCGTTCCCAGCAAATTAAAACTGCGCGGCACGACCCGTTAAATCCCCTTACACACTGTCCGGCAATCGTTTTTGCCGGACAGTGCTGCCGTTTATTTTCGTGATCCAGTTAAAGTAAATGCATTTACTCGCTACATTTTAGTAAAAATTTTACTAAACTCCCCAGCAATTACACAAACTACCATCACCATGAATGGTTCCGATTTCTCTCTACCGGGAGGCCCTATGAATCGCTGGGAAAACATTCAGCTCACCCACGAAAACCGACTTGCTCCGCGTGCGTACTTTTTTTCATATGACTCTGTTGCGCAGGCGCGTACTTTTGCCCGTGAAACCAGCAGCCTGTTTCTGCCCTTAAGCGGTCAGTGGAATTTCCACTTTTTTGACCATCCGCTGCAAGTACCAGAAGCCTTCACCTCTGAGTTAATGGCTGACTGGGGGCATATTACCGTCCCCGCCATGTGGCAAATGGAAGGTCACGGCAAACTGCAATATACCGACGAAGGTTTTCCGTTCCCCATCGATGTGCCGTTTGTCCCCAGCGATAACCCAACCGGTGCCTATCAACGTATTTTCACCCTCAGCGATGGCTGGCAGGGTAAACAGACACTGATTAAATTTGACGGCGTCGAAACCTATTTTGAAGTCTACGTTAACGGTCAGTATGTCGGTTTCAGCAAGGGCAGTCGCCTGACCGCAGAGTTTGACATCAGCGCGATGGTTAAAACCGGCGACAACCTGTTATGTGTGCGCGTGATGCAATGGGCGGACTCCACCTACGTGGAGGACCAGGATATGTGGTGGTCAGCGGGGATTTTCCGCGATGTTTATCTGGTCGGAAAACAACTCACGCATATTAACGATTTCACCGTGCGCACCGACTTTGACGAAGCCTATTGCGATGCCACGCTGTCCTGCGAAGTGGTACTGGAAAATCTCGCTGCCTCCCCTGTCGTCACGACGCTGGAATATACCCTGTTTGATGGCGAACGCGTGGTGCACAGCAGCGCCATTGATCATCTGGCAATTGAAAAACTGACCAGCGCCAGCTTTGCTTTTACTGTCGAACAGCCGCAACAATGGTCAGCAGAATCCCCTTATCTTTACCATCTGGTCATGACGCTGAAAGACGCCAACGGCAACGTTCTGGAAGTGGTGCCACAACGCGTTGGCTTCCGTGATATCAAAGTGCGCGACGGTCTGTTCTGGATCAATAACCGTTATGTGATGCTGCACGGCGTCAACCGCCACGACAACGATCATCGCAAAGGCCGCGCCGTTGGAATGGATCGCGTAGAAAAAGATCTCCAGTTGATGAAGCAGCACAACATCAACTCCGTGCGTACCGCTCACTACCCCAACGATCCGCGTTTTTACGAACTGTGTGATATCTACGGCCTGTTTGTGATGGCGGAAACCGATGTCGAATCGCACGGCTTTGCTAATGTCGGCGATATCAGCCGCATTACCGACGATCCGCAGTGGGAAAAAGTCTACGTCGAGCGCATTGTTCGCCATATTCACGCGCAGAAAAACCATCCGTCGATCATCATCTGGTCGCTGGGCAATGAATCCGGCTACGGCTGTAACATCCGCGCGATGTACCACGCAGCGAAGGCGCTGGATGACACGAGACTGGTGCACTACGAAGAAGATCGCGACGCTGAAGTGGTCGATATTATTTCCACCATGTACACCCGCGTGCCGCTGATGAATGAGTTTGGTGAATACCCGCATCCGAAGCCGCGCATCATCTGCGAATACGCTCATGCGATGGGGAACGGACCTGGTGGGCTGACGGAATACCAGAACGTTTTCTATAAGCACGATTGCATTCAGGGCCATTATGTCTGGGAATGGTGCGACCACGGGATCCAGGCGCAGGATGACAACGGCAATGTCTGGTATAAATTCGGCGGCGACTACGGCGACTATCCCAACAACTATAACTTCTGTCTTGATGGTTTGATCTATTCCGATCAGACGCCGGGACCGGGCCTGAAAGAGTACAAACAGGTTATTGCGCCGGTAAAAATCCACGCGCTGGATCTGACTCGCGGCGAGCTGAAAGTCGAAAATAAACTGTGGTTTACCACGCTTGATGACTACACCCTGCACGCAGAGGTGCGCGCCGAAGGTGAAACGCTCGCGACGCAGCAGATTAAACTGCGCGACGTTGCGCCGAACAGCGAAGCCCCCTTACAGATCACGCTGCCGCAGCTGGACGCCCGCGAAGCGTTCCTCAACATTACGGTGACCAAAGATTCCCGCACCCGCTACAGCGAAGCCGGACACCCTATCGCCACGTATCAGTTCCCGCTGAAGGAAAACACCGCGCAGCCAGTGCCTTTCGCGCCGAATAATGCGCGTCCGCTGACGCTGGAAGACGATCGTTTGAGCTGCACCGTTCGCGGCTACAACTTCGCGATCACCTTCTCAAAAATGAGTGGCAAACTGACATCCTGGCAGGTGAATGGCGAATCGCTGCTGACCCGCGAGCCAAAGATCAGCTTCTTCAAGCCAATGATCGACAACCACAAGCAGGAATACGAAGGGCTGTGGCAGCCGAATCATTTGCAGATCATGCAGGAACATCTGCGCGACTTTGCCGTAGAACAGAGCGATAGCGAGGTGTTGATCATCAGCCGCACGGTTATAGCCCCGCCGGTGTTTGACTTCGGAATGCGCTGCACCTACATCTGGCGCATCGCTGCCGATGGCCAGGTTAACGTGGCGCTTTCCGGCGAGCGTTACGGCGACTATCCGCACATCATTCCGTGCATCGGTTTCACCATGGGAATTAACGGCGAATACGACCAGGTGACGTATTACGGTCGTGGACCGGGCGAAAACTACGCCGACAGCCAGCAGGCTAACATCATCGATATCTGGCGCAGCAACGTCGATGCCATGTTCGAGAACTATCCCTTCCCGCAGAACAACGGCAACCGTCAGCATGTCCGCTGGACAGCACTGACTAACCGCCACGGCAACGGTCTGCTGGTGGTTCCGCAGCGCCCAATTAACTTCAGCGCCTGGCACTACACCCAGGAAAACATCCACGCTGCCCAGCACTGTAATGAGCTGCAGCGCAGTGATGACATCACCCTGAATCTTGACCACCAGTTGCTTGGCCTCGGCTCCAACTCCTGGGGCAGCGAGGTGCTGGACTCCTGGCGCGTCTGGTTCCGTGACTTCAGCTACGGCTTTACGTTGCTGCCGGTTTCTGGCGGAGAAGCTACCGCGCAAAGCCTGGCGTCGTATGAGTTCGGCGCAGGGTTCTTTTCCACGAATTTGCACAGCGAGAATAAGCAATGAGGATCATCGATAACTTAGAACAGTTCCGCCAGATTTACGCCTCTGGCAAGAAGTGGCAACGCTGCGTTGAAGCGATTGAAAATATCGACAACATTCAGCCTGGCGTCGCCCACTCCATCGGTGACTCATTGACTTACCGCGTGGAGACAGACTCCGCGACCGATGCGCTATTTACCGGGCATCGTCGCTATTTTGAAGTGCATTACTACCTGCAAGGGCAGCAAAAAATTGAATATGCGCCGAAAGAGACGTTACAGGTAGTGGAATATTATCGCGATGAAACTGACCGTGAATATTTAAAAGGCTGCGGAGAAACCGTAGAGGTCCACGAAGGGCAAATCGTTATTTGCGATATCCATGAAGCATATCGGTTTATCTGCAATAACGCGGTCAAAAAAGTGGTTCTCAAAGTCACCATCGAAGATGGTTATTTCCATAACAAATAACAATTATGGCGGCAAAAGGAGTTTGCCACCACCTCTACCCTACTCATTTTCGGAGATGTGTTATGTCTGATACCAAACGTAATACAATCGGCAAATTCGGCTTGCTCTCGCTGACTTTTGCCGCCGTTTACAGCTTTAATAACGTTATCAATAATAATATTGAGCTTGGACTGGCCTCGGCACCGATGTTTTTCCTCGCGACGATTTTTTATTTTATTCCCTTCTGTCTGATCATCGCAGAATTTGTTTCGTTAAATAAAAACTCAGAAGCTGGTGTCTACGCATGGGTAAAAAGTTCGCTGGGCGGACGTTGGGCATTTATTACTGCCTATACCTACTGGTTCGTAAATCTGTTCTTTTTCACCTCGCTGTTGCCGCGCGTTATTGCTTATGCTTCGTATGCCTTCCTCGGCTACGAATATATTATGACGCCGATTGCCACCACTATTATTAGTATGGTGCTATTCGCCTTCTCCACCTGGGTTTCCACCAACGGGGCGAAAATGCTGGGGCCAATTACCTCCGTCACTTCAACGCTGATGCTGCTGTTAACGCTCTCCTACATTTTACTGGCAGGTACGGCACTGGTTGGCGGCGTACAGCCTGCCGATCCGATCACCGTTGACGCGATGATCCCGAACTTCAACTGGGCGTTCCTCGGCGTTACCACCTGGATCTTTATGGCCGCAGGTGGCGCGGAGTCCGTCGCGGTGTACGTTAACGACGTCAAAGGCGGTTCGAAATCGTTCGTTAAAGTGATCATCCTCGCCGGGATTTTTATCGGCGTACTGTATTCCGTCTCCTCAGTGCTGATTAACGTCTTCGTCAGCAGCAAAGAGTTGAAATTTACCGGTGGATCGGTGCAGGTATTCCACGGCATGGCGGCGTATTTTGGTCTGCCGGAAGCGCTGATGAATCGCTTTGTCGGTCTGGTGTCCTTTACCGCGATGTTCGGCTCCCTGCTGATGTGGACCGCAACACCGGTGAAAATTTTCTTCTCCGAAATCCCGGAAGGCATCTTTGGTAAGAAAACTGTCGAACTTAACGAAAACGGCGTTCCGGCGCGCGCGGCGTGGATCCAGTTCCTGATCGTCATCCCGCTGATGATTATCCCGATGCTCGGTTCCAATACCGTGCAGGATCTGATGAATACCATTATTAATATGACTGCCGCAGCGTCCATGCTTCCGCCGTTATTCATCATGCTGGCTTACCTGAATTTACGCGCCAAATTAGATCACCTGCCACGCGATTTCCGTATGGGCTCCCGCCGCACCGGTATTATCATTGTTTCAATGCTGATTGCGATATTTGCCGTAGGGTTTGTCGCTTCGACATTCCCGACTGGCGCGAATATTCTGACCATCATTTTTTATAACGTCGGCGGTATTGTTATCTTCCTCGGATTTGCGTGGTGGAAATACAGTAAATATATAAAGGGATTAACGGCTGAAGAGCGCCATATTGAAGCGACGCCAGCCAGCAATGTTGATTAAGCAGACTAATAAAAAATGAGCAGGCATTTTCCCTCTTCCTGGATTGGGAGAGGGAAAATAGTTTCTGCCTTTCTATTTTTATAATTACAACGATAAAAGGCTGTACTTTTTCTTTAGCTCATGGATTAACACAATGAAATTAATCACTGCACCATGCAGAGCATTACTTGCTCTGCCGTTTTGCTATGCCTTTTCTGCGATGGGCGAAGAAGTACGTCCGGCAGAACATGACGACACAAAAACACCCGCAATTACCTCAACATCTTCTCCTTCATTTCGTTTTTACGGCGAATTAGGGGTTGGTGGATATATGGATTTAGAGGGTGAGAATAAACATAAATACAGCGACGGTACCTATATTGAAGGTGGTCTGGAGATGAAGTACGGCTCCTGGTTCGGCCTGATTTACGGCGAAGGCTGGACCGTGCAGGCCGACCACGACGGTAATGCCTGGGTGCCTGACCATAGCTGGGGCGGTTTCGAAGGTGGGATTAACCGTTTCTATGGCGGTTATCGTACCAATGATGGCACCGAAATCATGCTCAGTCTGCGTCAGGATTCCTCGCTGGATGACCTGCAATGGTGGGGCGATTTCACGCCCGATCTGGGCTACGTCATTCCCAATACCCGCGACATTATGACCGCGCTGAAGGTACAGAACTTAAGCGGCAACTTTCGTTATAGCGTCACCGCCACACCTGCCGGACATCATGACGAAAGCAAAGCCTGGCTACATTTTGGCAAATACGATCGCTACGACGACAAATACACCTATCCGGCAATGATGAACGGTTACATCCAGTATGACCTTGCCGAAGGCATCACCTGGATGAACGGTCTGGAAATCACCGACGGCACCGGACAACTCTATCTGACGGGCCTGCTTACCCCTAACTTTGCCGCTCGCGCCTGGCACCATACCGGACGCGCCGACGGGCTGGACGTACCGGGAAGTGAGAGCGGGATGATGGTGAGCGCCATGTATGAAGCGTTAAAGGGCGTTTATCTCTCCACCGCTTACACCTACGCCAAACATCGCCCTGACCACGCTGATGATGAAACCACCTCTTTCATGCAGTTTGGTATCTGGTACGAATACGGCGGCGGACGTTTCGCAACGGCTTTTGATAGCCGCTTCTACATGAAAAATGCCTCTCACGATCCCAGCGACCAAATCTTCCTGATGCAATATTTCTACTGGTAATAAGGACAGTAATCTCATGAAAATCAAAACTATTTTAACACCAGTAGCCTGTGCCCTGCTGATGAGTTTTTCCGCCCATGCCGCCAACGCCGACAATTATAAAAACGTGATTAACCGTACCGGCGCGCCGCAGTACATGAAGGATTACGATTACGACGACCACCAGCGTTTTAATCCGTTTTTCGATCTCGGAGCCTGGCATGGTCACTTGTTGCCAGACGGCCCGAACACCATGGGCGGTTTTCCGGGCGTAGCGCTGCTGACGGAAGAATACATCAACTTTATGGCCAGCAATTTCGACCGCCTGACCGTCTGGCAGGACGGCAAGAAAGTCGACTTCACGCTGGAGGCATACAGTATTCCCGGCGCGCTGGTGCAAAAACTGACAGCAAAAGATGTGCAGGTCGAAATGACTCTGCGCTTCGCCACGCCGCGCACGTCACTACTGGAAACTAAAATCATCAGCAATAAACCGCTGGATCTGGTGTGGGACGGCGAACTGCTGGAAAAACTGGAAGCGAAAGAAGGGAACCCGCTTTCCGATAAAACCATTGCTGGCGAGTACCCTGACTATCAGCGCAAAATCAGCGCCACCCGTGATGGCCTGAAAGTCACCTTTGGCAAAGTGCGCGCCACCTGGGATCTGCTGACCTCCGGCGAATCGGAATATCAGGTGCATAAATCCCTGCCGGTGCAGACTGAAATCAACGGCAATCGCTTTACCAGTAAGGCGCATATCAACGGTTCAACGACGCTCTATACCACCTATTCCCACCTGCTGACCGCTCAGGAAGTTAGCAAAGAGCAAATGCAGATCCGCGATATTCTGGCGCGTCCGGCGTTTTATCTCACCGCCTCGCAGCAACGCTGGGAAGAGTACCTGAAGAAAGGGTTAGCCAATCCGGATGCGACGCCGGAACAGACGCGCGTCGCGGTAAAAGCAATCGAAACGCTCAACGGTAACTGGCGCTCACCGGGCGGCGCGGTGAAATATAACACCGTCACGCCGTCGGTGACCGGACGCTGGTTCTCCGGCAATCAGACCTGGCCGTGGGATACCTGGAAGCAGGCGTTTGCGATGGCGCATTTCAATCCGGACATCGCCAAAGAGAATATCCGCGCGGTCTTCTCCTGGCAGATCCAGCCCGGCGACACCGTGCGTCCACAGGATGTGGGCTTTGTCCCCGACCTGATAGCGTGGAACCTTAGCCCCGAGCGTGGCGGCGATGGTGGCAACTGGAACGAACGTAACACCAAACCCAGCCTTGCCGCCTGGTCGGTGATGGAAGTGTATAACGTCACCCAGGATAAAACCTGGCTGGCAGAGATGTACCCGAAACTGGTGGCCTATCACGACTGGTGGTTACGTAACCGCGATCATAACGGCAACGGCGTGCCGGAATATGGCGCGACCCGCGACAAAGCCCACAACACTGAGAATGGCGAGATGCTGTTTACGGTGAAAAAAGGTGACAAAGAAGAGACGCAGTCTGGGCTGAACAACTACGCCCACGTGGTGGAGAAAGGCCAGTACGACAGTCTGGAAATTCCGGCACAGGTCGCTGCGTCGTGGGAATCGGGCCGTGATGATGCCGCCGTCTTTGGGTTTATCGACAAAGAACAGCTGGATAAATATGTCGCTAATGGCGGCAAACGTAGCGACTGGACGGTGAAATTCGCCGAAAACCGCAGTCAGGACGGAACGTTGCTGGGCTACTCGCTATTGCAGGAGTCGGTGGATCAGGCCAGCTATATGTACAGCGATAATCATTATCTGGCGGAGATGGCAACCATCCTCGGTAAGTCGGAAGAGGCTAAGCACTATCGCCAGTTGGCACAGCAGCTCGCGGACTACATCAACACCTGTATGTTCGACCCGACTACACAGTTCTACTATGACGTGCGCATTGAAGATAAACCGCTGGCGAACGGCTGCGCGGGCAAACCGATTGTTGAGCGCGGTAAAGGGCCGGAAGGCTGGTCGCCGCTGTTTAACGGTGCGGCAACGCAGGCCAACGCCGACGCGGTGGTGAAGGTGATGCTCGATCCTAAAGAGTTCAACACCTTTGTCCCGCTGGGAACGGCGGCGTTAACCAACCCGGCCTTTGGCGCGGATATCTACTGGCGCGGGCGCGTATGGGTGGATCAGTTCTGGTTTGGTCTGAAAGGGATGGAGCGTTACGGTTATCGCGATGATGCCCTGAAGCTGGCGGATACGTTCTTCCGGCACGCCAAAGGGTTAACCGCCGATGGCCCGATTCAGGAAAATTACAACCCGCTGACCGGCGCACAGCAAGGCGCACCAAATTTCTCCTGGAGTGCCGCGCATTTGTATATGTTGTATAACGATTTTTTCCGTAAGCAGTAATTTGCAACGGCTGGCGGATGCGGCGTAAACGCCTTATCCGCCCTACATGTACGCTCCCGTAGGCCGGATAAGACGCGTCAAGCGTCGCATCCGGCGTTACCACCGGGCGCATTCTTTTTGAATCCCATCACAAACCCCGCACTCCCCTTTTCCCTTTTCTCCGGCGACGGCTAAATTAGAACTCATCCGACCACATAACAATTATTTTACATACTGGACAATTTTATGAGCTACCCGTCGCTGTTCGCCCCGCTTGATTTAGGTTTTACCACGTTAAAAAACCGCGTGCTGATGGGCTCAATGCACACCGGGCTGGAGGAATACCCGGACGGTGCCGAGCGGCTGGCAGCGTTTTATGCCGAACGCGCCCGTCACGGCGTGGCGCTGATCGTCAGCGGCGGCATTGCACCAGATTTAACAGGCGTTGGCATGGAAGGCGGCGCAATGCTCAACGACGCCAGCCAGATCCCACACCATCGCACCATTACCGAAGCGGTACATCAGGAAGGTGGCAAAATCGCCCTGCAAATTTTGCATACCGGGCGCTACAGCTACCAACCGCATCTGGTCGCTCCCTCCGCATTGCAGGCCCCCATCAACCGTTTCGTTCCTCACGAACTCACCCATGAAGAGATCCTGCAACTGATCGACGATTTCGCCAGCTGCGCACAACTGGCGCGGGAGGCCGGATACGACGGTGTAGAGGTAATGGGTTCCGAAGGGTATTTGATCAACGAATTTCTGACGCTGCGCACCAATCAGCGTAGTGACCAGTGGGGCGGCGATTACCGCAATCGGATGCGATTTGCCGTAGAAGTAGTGCGTGCGGTGCGCGAACTTGTTGGCAACGACTTCATTATTATCTACCGACTGTCGATGCTCGACCTGGTCGAAGGCGGCGGTACTTTTGCCGAAACGGTAGAGCTGGCGCAGGCCATTGAAGCGGCGGGCGCGACCATTATCAACACCGGCATTGGCTGGCATGAAGCGCGTATTCCGACCATCGCCACGCCCGTGCCGCGCGGTGCCTTTAGCTGGGTCACGCGCAAACTGAAAGGCCACGTTTCGCTGCCGCTGGTGACCACCAACCGGATTAACGATCCGCAGGTTGCCGACGACATTCTCTCGCGCGGTGATGCCGATATGGTGTCGATGGCGCGACCGTTTCTCGCTGATGCGGAGCTGCTATCAAAAGCGCAATCGGGACGAGCCGATGAGATCAACACCTGTATTGGCTGCAATCAAGCCTGTCTCGATCAGATCTTCGTTGGCAAAGTCACCTCGTGCCTGGTGAATCCTCGCGCCTGCCACGAAACCAAAATGCCAATCCTTCCCGCCATGCAGAAAAAAAATCTGGCGGTAGTCGGTGCAGGTCCGGCAGGGCTGGCGTTTGCCATTAACGCGGCGGCGCGTGGTCATCAGGTAACGTTGTTTGACGCTCACAGCGAGATCGGCGGGCAATTTAATATCGCCAAACAGATCCCCGGCAAAGAGGAGTTTTACGAAACGCTGCGCTATTACCGCCGCATGATCGAAGTGACGGGCGTGACGCTAAAACTCAATCACACCGTGACGGCGCATCAGTTACAGCCGTTCGATGAAACGATCCTCGCTAGCGGGATCGTACCGCGAATTCCGCCCATTGACGGGATCAATCACCCGAAGGTGTTGAGTTATCTCGATGTACTGCGCGACAAAGCGCCGGTGGGCAACAAAGTTGCCATCATCGGTTGTGGTGGGATTGGTTTTGATACGGCGATGTATTTAAGTCAGCCGGGCGAATCCACCAGCCAGAATATCGCCGAGTTCTGTAATGAGTGGGGGATCGACAGTAGCCTGCAACAGGCCGGAGGTTTGAGTCAGCAAGGCATGCAGATCCCTCGTAGCCCACGGCAAATTGTGATGCTCCAGCGCAAAGCCAGCAAACCAGGACAAGGGTTGGGCAAAACTACGGGCTGGATCCATCGCACCACCCTGCTCTCGCGCGGCGTGAAAATGATCCCTGGCGTAAGTTATCAGAAGATCGACGATGACGGGCTGCATGTGGTGATAAATGGCGAAACGCAGGTGTTAGCAGTGGATCATGTGGTGATCTGCGCAGGGCAAGAGCCAAACCGCGCGCTGGCGCAACCGCTGATTGATAGCGGGAAAACTGTGCATTTAATCGGCGGCTGCGATGTGGCTATGGAGCTGGACGCGCGACGGGCGATCGCGCAGGGGACACGGCTGGCGCTGGAGATTTAAATCGTGCATTGAAGTGCCGGATGCGACGCTTGCCGCGTCTTATCCGGCCTGGGGGTAATGTGCTGAACGTAGGCCGGATAAGGCGTTTACGCCACATCCGGCAGGCCGCGTTAATCAATAAACAATGCAGGGGAAATGCCGAATCGCGTTGCCAGTTTTTTAGCGTGTTCCAGCGTTAATTTTCTCTTTCCGTTCAAAACGCGTGACACCATCGATTTACTGCCAATTTCCGGCAGATCAGAAAGGGTTAAACCGTATTGATCCATCAGTGTACGAATCACAGCAACACCGCCAGGCATGGCTTGAGCCATGGCATTAAATTCAGCAAATTCAGGCGCTGATTCTTCCCACGCTGTGATTTTGGCACACACCAGATCCAGCAAGGGGTTTTCAGGATCGTTGAGCAGCAGATGATCGACCAGTTCCAGCGCCTGGGCGTATTGTTCTTCGTTCTGGATACCCGCCAGAAAAGGTGCCACAGCGGTTAGCTTTTCTCCTGCTTGCAAGATGTCGGCAATCGCAATCATTTTTTCCCCTTAGTACGATGAACGGCGGTAAAGAAATCGTATTCTTTATGCGTCATAACTTCACGTATGTAGCACTTTTGCGATTCAAAAAAGACCATTGCTACAACACGTAATTCATTGCCCCCGACATTGAAAACATAATGCTTATCCAGATATTTGAAGTTATCCAGAGATGGGAATACTGCTTTTAATGACTCAGGTTTTTTGAAATATCCCTTAGCAATCGTGTTCCCCAGAGCCACCAACTCCGTTTTATGTTGCGGGTATTTTTCCGCAGCATCTTTCAATGCTTTTTGAGTTATCAGGTGCATTCTTCATCACGTCCGTTGACAAATTGGCAATATGATAACACCCGTTGACAGATTGGCAACGGATGATTTTATCTGCGTGACGGAAGAATAAACGTTGAACAACGCTAAACAAGAGAATGCAGAGGATGGTGACTGGGATTTTTTGTTTTATGGAAGCGCGATTCCAGAACTGGGCAGACATTGCCGGATGCGACGCTTGCCGCGTCTTATCCGGCCTACGGGTAATGTGCTGAACGTGGCCGGATAAGGCGTTTACGCCGCATCCGGCAGGTAACTCCCAATCTTATCGACGACGCCCCAGCTTCACTGCTTTCAGCACCACAAATTTATTATTCGTCGCAATAGTGGTGCAGTTGCCGAAAATTTTCTTCAGTTTATGGAAGTAATCCAGGTGACGGTTGGCAACGATATACAGCTCGCCGTTGATTTTCAGGCAGCGGCGGGCGTGGTGGAACATTTCCCAGGCGACGTTATCGGTTAGCGCATGTTGCTGATGAAACGGCGGGTTGCAGAGCACAGCATTAAAGCGGAAAGGCTCCACGCCGGAGAGCGCGTTGTTGATCATAAACTCGCAGCGATCCAACGCCTCTGGCATGTTGGTTTCGACGTTCAAACGGCTGGAAGCAACAGCCATCGGTGATTCATCGACAAACACCACTTTCGCCTGCGGGTTTTTATCAAGCAGCGTCAGGCCAATAACGCCGTTACCACAGCCGAGATCGACAATCTCCCCTTCGAGATTTTCCGGCAGATGTTGCATAAAGAAGCGCGCGCCAATATCCAGCCCGGTGCGGGAGAAGACATTCGCATGGTTGTGGATAGTCCAGTCAGTACCTTCCAGCTTCCAGCTAACGGTCTGCGGCGCATCGGCCAGCGGCGGTTCATTGAAAGTGCAATTAATCAGGCGCGCTTTTTTCCATGCCAGCGTGGTGGTGGTCGGGCCGAGCACTTTTTCGAACAGTTCCAGCGTGGAAGTGTGAATGTCACGGGCTTTGGCACCGGCAATAATGCGTGTTTCCGGCGTGACCACTTTGCGCAGCGCACGCAGTTGCTGCTCAAGCAATGCCAGTGTTTTCGGTATTTTGATCAGCACCACGCCCGGCTGTTGCGGGTAGTCAGCGGTGCTGTCAAGAAACTTCACGCTCGACTCATCAATCCCGTTGAGGCGTAAATTCTCGCGTGTCGCCAGTTCGCTGATGTATGAGTCGCCGATGCTGTACGGCTTATGTTCCGCCATCGCACAGCTTAACGCGCCAAAAGCATCATTCAGGATTAACACCGGGCCGCGGATTTCTGTATCGTCCAACTGTTGCAGCAAATATTCATCCGCCGCTTCCCACGCCTGTAGCGGGTTAACGTCATCCGTCGCCGGAAAACGTTGTAGTGTCAGTGAACGGAAACCGTTGTCTAAGTGGCTCATCGGCCCTCCTGAATGATAAAATTTCGACGTTGCCCCTGAAAAGGGTGCGTGAGTATACCCTTTTTCTCTTTTTCGTGGGCGGTTATGAGCAATCTTACTTATCTTCAGGGTTATCCCGAGCAGCTGCTTTCCCAGGTGCGCACGCTGATTAATGAACAGCGTCTGGGCGATGTGCTGGCAAAACGCTATCCGGGAACGCACGACTACGCCACCGATAAAGCCCTCTGGCAATATACCCAGGATCTAAAAAATCAGTTTCTGCGCAATGCCCCGCCGATCAATAAAGTGATGTATGACAATAAGATCCACGTGCTGAAAAACGCGCTCGGGTTACATACCGCTGTTTCACGTGTGCAGGGCGGCAAGCTGAAAGCGAAGGCGGAGATCCGCGTCGCCACCGTGTTTCGCAACGCGCCAGAACCGTTTTTGCGCATGATTGTGGTGCACGAGCTGGCACATCTGAAGGAGAAAGAGCACAACAAAGCGTTTTACCAGTTGTGCTGCCATATGGAACCGCAGTACCACCAGCTTGAGTTCGACACTCGCCTGTGGCTGACGCAACTGTCACTGGGACAAGACAAAATCTGAAAATGATCTCAGGCGCTATCTTTTCCTCCTTTAGCGCCTAAAATCGACCTCCCCTCTATCGTTAAGGATAACGACCATGCTGCGCGCATTCGCCCGCCTTCTTCGCCGCATTTGTTTTTCTCGCCGGACTCTCAAAATTGCCTGTTTTCTGTTGCTTGTGGCAGGCGCGACGATTTTTATCGCCGATCGGGCAATGGTCAACGCCAGCCAACAACTCACCTGGAGTGACGTCAACGCTATTCCGGCACGTAACGTGGGTTTATTGTTGGGAGCAAGGCCAGGTAATCGCTACTTTACCCGACGTATTGATACCGCCGCAGAGTTGTACCACGCAGGAAAAGTGAAATGGTTGCTGGTCAGCGGCGACAACGGACGTAAAAATTACGATGAAGCGTCAGGCATGCAGCAGGCTTTGATCACTAAGGGCGTACCGGCAAAAGTGATCTTCTGTGACTACGCCGGATTCTCAACGCTTGATTCAGTGGTACGTGCCAATAAAGTGTTTGGGGAAAACCATATCACCATTATCTCGCAGGAATTTCATAACCAACGCGCCATCTGGCTGGCAAAACAGTACGGCATCGATGCTATCGGGTTTAACGCGCCAGACCTGAATATGAAGCACGGTTTGTATACTCAGCTGCGGGAGAAACTCGCCAGGGTTAGAGCGGTGATAGACGCAAAAATCCTCCATCGTCAGCCAAAATATCTCGGGCCGTCGGTCATGATTGGTCCGTTTAGTGAGCATGGTTGTCCGGCGCAGAAATAATGCGTATCCGCGCACGTCGAAGATGAAAAAGGCGTGCTACATTGACGGCAGAATCCCTTTATGGAGTATCCACGCGTTATGATACGTTTCGCTGTGATTGGTACGAACTGGATCACTCACCAGTTCGTGGAGGCCGCACATGAGAGCGGTAAATATAAGTTAACCGCCGTCTATTCCCGCAGCCTTGAACAGGCCCAGCACTTCGCCAATGAGTTTTCTGTCGAGCATCTGTTTACGTCGCTGGAAGCGATGGCGGAAAGCGATGCCATTGACGCGGTGTATATTGCCAGCCCGAATGCCCTGCATTTTGCCCAGACGCAGCTTTTCCTTAGCCACAAAATTCATGTGATTTGCGAGAAACCACTGGCGTCGAATTTGGCGGAAGTGGATGCGGCCATTGCCTGTGCGCGGGAAAATCAGGTGGTGCTGTTTGAGGCATTTAAAACGGCCTGCCTGCCTAACTTTCATCTGTTACGCCAGGCGCTGCCAAAAGTCGGCAAACTGCGGAAAGTCTTTTTCAACTACTGCCAGTATTCCTCGCGTTATCAACGTTATCTGGATGGTGAGAATCCCAACACCTTTAATCCGGCATTCTCTAACGGTTCAATTATGGATATCGGCTTTTACTGCCTGGCGTCGGCGGTGGCGTTATTTGGTGAACCGAAAAGCGTGCAGGCAACCGCCAGTTTGCTGGCAAGTGGCGTGGATGCCCACGGCGTGGTGGTGATGGATTACGGTGATTTCAGCGTTACGTTGCAGCACTCAAAAGTCAGTGATTCTGTCCTGGCGAGCGAGATTCAGGGCGAAGCGGGATCGCTGGTGATTGAAAAACTCTCTGAATGCCAGAAAGTCTGCTTTGTGCCGCGCGGCAGCCAGATGCAGGATCTCACTCAGCCACAGCATATTAATACCATGCTCTACGAAGCAGAGCTGTTTGCTGAACTGGTGGATGAGCATCTGATTAATCATCCGGGGCTGGCGGTTAGTCGCATCACCGCCAAACTGCTGACCGAGATCCGCCGCCAGACTGGGGTGATTTTTCCGGCAGATAGCGTAAAACAATAATGGTTACCGTAAAGCAGTGTAAAAGGCATGTAACAGACCATTGACTGGATGAATGGTCTGTCATACTTTGTTACCTGCAAAGGGGAGTAACTTCATTGCCGGTCGATCGTCATTACGATGTGTGAAAAAACACATCCGGTCACCGGGCAACCCGAAAGGAATACGCAGACGTATTCCTTTTTTGTTGTAAGTGAGACCTTGCCGGAAGGCGAGGTCTATGCATAAAAAGCAGCGGCTGACGTCTTCCGACGTTGGCCGTTTTTTTATGTGTAAGGAACTTCTATGAATACTGTCGGCACGCCATTGCTATGGGGCGGATTCGCTGTTGTTGTCGCCATTATGTTGGCTATCGACCTGTTGTTGCAGGGGCGTCGTGGCGCGCATGCCATGACCATGAAACAGGCTGCGGCCTGGTCGCTGGTGTGGGTGACCCTTTCGTTACTGTTTAACGCCGCTTTCTGGTGGTATTTAGTCCAGACGCAGGGGCGCGAAGTCGCGGACCCGCAGGCACTGGCCTTCCTCACCGGTTATCTGATTGAGAAATCGCTGGCGGTCGATAACGTCTTTGTCTGGCTGATGTTGTTCAGCTATTTCTCTGTTCCGGCGGCATTACAACGCCGCGTGCTGGTATATGGCGTGCTCGGGGCGATTGTTCTGCGTACCATCATGATCTTCACCGGTAGTTGGCTGATTTCTCAGTTCGACTGGATCCTGTATATCTTCGGCGCCTTCCTGCTGTTTACTGGCGTGAAGATGGCGCTCGCCCATGAAGATGAATCAGGGATTGGCGACAAGCCGTTGGTGCGCTGGCTGCGTGGTCATTTGCGTATGACTGACACCATCGACAACGAGCATTTCTTTGTGCGTAAGAATGGCTTGTTGTATGCCACGCCGCTGATGCTGGTGCTGATTCTGGTGGAGTTGAGCGACGTGATTTTCGCCGTGGATAGCATTCCGGCTATCTTCGCCGTTACCACCGACCCGTTTATTGTGCTGACCTCAAACTTGTTTGCGATCCTCGGCCTGCGTGCGATGTATTTCCTGCTGGCGGGCGTAGCAGAGCGTTTCTCGATGCTCAAATATGGTCTGGCAGTGATTCTGGTGTTTATCGGTATCAAGATGCTGATTGTCGACTTCTACCATATTCCGATCGCCGTTTCGCTGGGCGTGGTGTTTGGCATTCTGGTGATGACGTTTATTATCAACGCGTGGGTGAATTATCGGCATGATAAGCAGCGGGGAGAATGATTCGCTGTATATTAAGCCATTACTGGAGATAACTCATTCCAGACAAAGATGAGCTACTAATTATGTAATCGGCTTATAGCTCTTTACAAAAAGACCGCACGGGTGCAGGGGGCGGCAGCGATTGGCCGCCCCCTGCGCGCTCCCCGCGCCAGTGACTTTATATGGCATTGCACATTAAAGGAGCGCAACCGTTCTCATATTCCAAATTGTTTTGCCCATATGTCATCTAATCAGCCTTAGTAGCCAGTCCTTCCCTCTGCTTATGTCAAATAAATGTAACCATTAAGTTGCAAAACATGACCTCTCTTTAAAATCCAGCATTTTTCGCTTCCCGAAGCTGTAACTTTCCTTATACTCGACTTGGCAAACACTTTGTTACATCCTGAAAGATGCGTCGACAGAACGCACCAGGGATGTGCGACAACACAACGAAAGGATCGAAAAATGACTACGCAACGTTCACCGGGGCTATTCCGGCGTCTGGCTCAGGGCAGCCTGGTAAAACAAATCCTGGTCGGCCTTGTTCTGGGGATTCTCCTGGCATGGATCTCAAAACCGGCCGCTGAAGCTGTCGGTCTGTTAGGCACTTTGTTCGTCGGTGCATTGAAAGCTGTAGCGCCAATTCTGGTGCTGATGCTGGTAATGGCTTCCATCGCTAACCACCAGCACGGGCAGAAAACCAATATCCGCCCTATTCTGTTCCTCTATCTGCTGGGTACTTTCTCTGCCGCGCTGGCTGCAGTTGTCTTCAGCTTCGCCTTCCCTTCGACCCTGCATTTGTCCAGTAGCGCGAGCGATATTTCCCCGCCGTCAGGCATTGTGGAAGTGATGCGAGGGCTGGTGTTGAGCATGGTTTCCAACCCCATCGACGCCCTGCTGAAAGGTAACTACATCGGGATTCTGGTGTGGGCCATTGGCCTTGGTTTCGCTCTGCGTCACGGTAACGAAACCACCAAAAACCTGGTCAACGATATGTCGAATGCCGTTACCTTTATGGTGAAACTGGTGATTCGTTTCGCACCAATCGGTATTTTTGGTCTGGTAGCTTCAACGCTGGCAACCACCGGTTTCTCCACCCTGTGGGGCTATGCGCAACTGCTGGTGGTGCTGGTTGGCTGTATGTTGCTGGTGGCGCTGGTGGTTAACCCGCTGCTGGTATGGTGGAAAATTCGTCGTAACCCATTCCCGCTGGTGCTGCTGTGCCTGCGCGAAAGCGGTGTATACGCCTTCTTCACCCGTAGCTCGGCGGCGAATATTCCGGTAAACATGGCGTTGTGTGAAAAGCTAAATCTGGACCGCGATACCTATTCCGTTTCTATTCCGCTAGGGGCGACGATCAATATGGCAGGCGCAGCCATTACCATTACCGTGTTGACGCTGGCTGCGGTCCATACGCTGGGTATTCCGGTGGATCTGCCCACGGCGCTGCTGTTGAGCGTAGTTGCATCACTTTGTGCCTGTGGTGCATCAGGCGTGGCAGGTGGTTCTCTGCTGCTGATCCCGCTGGCCTGTAATATGTTCGGTATTCCGAACGATATCGCCATGCAGGTGGTTGCCGTCGGCTTTATCATCGGCGTGTTGCAGGACTCCTGCGAAACCGCGCTGAACTCTTCAACTGACGTGCTGTTCACCGCAGCGGCTTGCCAGGCGGAAGATGCACGTCTGGCAAATAGCGCCCTGCGAAACTAATGCTTAGCCCCTTTCGTCTACGGCGGAAGGGGTTTTCTCCACTTTAAACGGATCAATTCCCCTTCTCTGCATACGCCAGAAACGAATGATGTTCAGGCCATTCATTAGCAGAAAACTACCCTCAATCATCGTGCCACCAATCGACCCGGCCCAAATGTTGTGAGTTAACCAGCAACAAGTAGAAAACCACATCACGCAGCGCATGGTCAGTCCTTTAAAGCGAAATAGCGCCCAGGTACTGACAATCGTGCCAATGACTGGCAGCAGCTCCATCGGATGATGGAACTTCGCCAGACCAACTCCTCCCGTCAGCACGATGAAGATCGCCATTATCCATAAACTACGGGTACGCAGAGTAATTAACGTACGGATAGCATTGAGGATTGAGCTGGCCCCCGCCGGGAAGACACCCATCAGGAAAAAATGTATGCCAATAAATACGCTATAGATGGAAAGCTGAATTTTGAAGCGACGTTCATCGCGGTTGAAGAATGTTGTAATACCAATCAGAAAGGCGATGACACCGACGCCCTGGGCCAGCCAATACGCGGTCATGATAAATCCTTAGCAGGTATGGAAAAGCAAACGGCGCTTCGAGTTAGAAACGCCGCTTCAGATTGCTGACAAAGTGCATCTCATTTCTTGCCGGATGCGGCGTAAACGCCTTATCCGGCCTACAAGATCGTGCAACTTTACTATATTGCGAAGCGCATCAGGCAATTATGCGTTTATCAACAATCTTAAACGACGCTTCATATTATGAAACGCCGTTTTTTATTCACAACTTATTTCGACTTTACAGCGTTACGCCGCTTTTAAAGATCGCCAGTTCGCGAAAGTCGTTACGCTCGTTGCAGGTTTGCTTACCGTTGGCAAACTCAACGATGGTATCGATAAATTCTTCCAGCAACTGCGGCATCGCTTTACCGTGGATCAGCTGACCCGCGTCAAAGTCGATCCAGTGTTTTTTCTTCGCTGCCAGTTCGCTGTTGGTAGCGATTTTCACCGTCGGTACAAATCCGCCGTACGGCGTGCCGCGACCGGTACTAAACAGCACCATGTGGCAGCCCGCACCCGCCAGGGCGCTGGTCGCTACGGCATCGTTACCCGGTGCACTTAACAGGTTCAGCCCTGGTGTTTTCAAACGTTCGCCGTAGCGCAGCACGTCTACCACCTGGCTGGAGCCCGCTTTCTGCGTACAGCCGAGTGATTTATCTTCCAGCGTGGTGATACCACCCGCTTTGTTCCCCGGCGATGGGTTTTCGTAGATCGGCTGGTCATGGGCAATAAAGTACTGTTTGAAGTCGTTGACCATAGTGACCAATTTTTCAAACGTCGCTTCGTCACGGCAATGGTCCATCAGTAACTGCTCTGCACCGAACATCTCCGGTACTTCGGTCAGCACGGTAGTACCGCCGTTAGCGATGACGTAATCAGAGAAACGCCCCAGCATTGGGTTAGCAGTAATACCGGAAAGGCCGTCGGAACCGCCGCACTCCAGACCAAACTTCAGTTCGCTGAGTTTACCCGGCTCGCGCTTGTCATTGCGCATGACGTTATACAGCTGATGCAAATGCTCGATCCCGGCTTCAATCTCATCATCCTGCTGTTGGCAGATCATGAAATGCACGCGTTCAGGATCGATATCGCCCAGCGTTTCACGGAAAGCATCAACCTGGTTGTTTTCACAGCCCAGACCAATGACCAACACTGCGCCTGCGTTCGGATGACGCACCATGTTTTGCAGCATGGTGCGGGTATTAATGTGATCGTCGCCCAGCTGCGAGCAGCCATAGGTGTGGCTGAAGAGGAACACACCGTCAGTACCTTCAGCGTTGTTCGTCTCTTTCAAAAAACGGTTCTGGATCTGTCGCGCGATGCCGTTAACGCAGCCCACGGTCGGCAGGATCCACAACTCGTTACGCACCCCGACATCACCGTTAGCGCGACGATAGATCTGCACTTCACGATCTGCCGCTTGCGCAGGCAGATCCTGAAAATCAGGTTGATAGCGATACTGATCCAGATCGCTCAGATTCGTGCGCGTATTGTGGGCGTGAACGTGTTCCCCCGCCGCAATATCCGCCAATGCATAACCAATCGGTAGGCCATATTTAATGACGTTGGCCCCTTTTTCGATATCTGTTAACGCAAATTTATGTCCACGAGCAACATCCTGGCGCAGCGTTACGGTCTGGTTATCGACACTGATTTCAGTGCCTTCCGCCAAATCCACTAACGCGACCGCGACGTTATCCAGCGCATGGATCTTGATGTATTGCATATCAACCCCAGACCTTAGTTCAGTTCAATGGCGAAGTAGTCACGCGCATTGTTAAAGCAAATATTTCTCACCATCTCGCCCAGCAGGTTGATGTCCGCCGGTGCTTCGCCCGCTTCCACCCAGCGGCCAATCATCTGGCACAGAATGCGGCGGAAGTATTCGTGACGGGTGTACGACAGGAAGCTACGGCTGTCAGTCAGCATCCCAACAAAACGGCTCAGCAGACCGAGCTGTGCCAGTTGAGTCATCTGACGTTCCATACCGTCTTTCTGATCGTTAAACCACCAGCCGGAACCGAACTGCATTTTGCCTGGCATACCTTCGCCCTGGAAGTTACCGATCATAGTACCCAGCACTTCGTTATCGCGCGGATTCAGGCAGTAGAGAATGGTTTTCGGCAGCAGGTTTTCTTCGTTCTGTTTGCTCAGCAGCTTAGACAGTTCTTCCGCCATCGGACGGTCGTTGATGGAGTCAAAGCCGACATCCGGCCCCAGCAGTTTGAACTGACGCAGGTTGTTATTACGCAGCGCGCCAATGTGGTACTGCTGTACCCAGCCGCGACGTGCATATTCGGCGCCCAGGAATACCAGCACCGCAGTTTTGAACTGTGCCACTTCGTGCTCACTCAGGGTTTCGCCGGCCAGACGACGTGCCAGGATGCTGTCCAGTTCCGCTTCGTTCGCTTCGGCAAACATCACCACATCCAGCGCGTGGTCAGACACTTTACAGCCGTGAGCGGCAAAGTGATCCAGACGTTTGGTCAGAGCAGTTTGCAGATCAGCAAAGCGGCGAATATCGGTATCGGAAACTTCGCCCAGCTTCGCCATGTAGTCGTTAAAGGTCGCCTGTTCAATGTTAAAGGCTTTATCCGGACGCCAGCTCGGCAGCACTTTGATGTTGAAAGAGCCGTCTTTGGCGATCTCTGCGTGATGTTCCAGAGAGTCGATCGGGTCGTCGGTGGTGCCGACCATTTTCACGTTCATCTGCTGCATGATGCCGCGCGCGGAGAATTTGTCCTGCGCCAGCAGTTCGTTACATTCGTTCCAGATTTCATCTGCAGTAGACGGAGACAGCAGTTTGCCAGTGATGCCAAACGGACGACGCAGTTCGAGGTGCGTCCAGTGGTATAACGGGTTACCGATCGTGTGCGGAACGGTCGCCGCCCAGGCATCAAACTTCTCACGGTCAGATGCATCACCAGTACACAGGCGCTCAGCAACACCATTGGTACGCATTGCACGCCATTTGTAGTGGTCGCCTTTCAGCCAGATGTCATACAGATTCTTAAAGCGATAGTCTTCTGCGATTTGCTGCGGCGGTAAATGGCAGTGGTAGTCGAAAATCGGCTGGTCTTTTGCGTAGTCGTGATACAGACGGCGGGCAAATTCAGTATCTAACAGGAAATCTTCAGTCATAAACGGAGTCATTATCGTCTTCCTCTCAACGAGTGAGCTAGCTTGCTTAGGGTGCGATGCTGACAAAGTTATCACACCAATTTCCAGAGCCCGAAGATATTTTCGTGAGTTAGATCAATAAACGTAGTTAAAAAAATTACTCTCAAAGTGGTAAATCCCTCTGCAAGCCGCGCCAGTTCTGGCTTCGCTCTCATCCAGTAATGCCCCTACAAATATTCCCACATTTGTGATGGCTCTCACCTTTTAAAGTTGTATGACAAGTTATCTTTCTGCCGTCGCGAATCATAAGTCGACGGAATGCAAATTGCCGATTCATTCATTTGTTAGATGAATTGGGTTGACCGGTACGGAAGCCGAATTAGCACGAAACTTTCATGGCAGCGTTCGGGGTGTACCGGTTTTTTTTTCGGTCATCCGGTCGTAACTAACATCCTCTGCCCCAGGCAGGATGATGACCGCGCTTATTGCGGATATAACAAAACGATGAGGTTTTACATGCGTAAAATTAAAGGGTTACGTTGGTACATGATCGCATTGGTGACGCTCGGCACCGTGCTCGGTTACCTGACGCGTAACACTGTGGCGGCAGCTGCACCAACTCTGATGGAAGAGTTAAACATCTCCACCCAACAGTATTCCTACATCATCGCAGCCTATTCTGCTGCATATACGGTCATGCAACCTGTAGCGGGTTATGTACTGGATGTTCTGGGGACGAAAATCGGTTACGCAATGTTTGCCGTGCTGTGGGCGGTATTCTGTGGCGCAACCGCACTGGCTGGTAGCTGGGGCGGTCTGGCGATTGCCCGTGGTGCGGTAGGTGCGGCAGAAGCAGCGATGATCCCTGCAGGTCTGAAAGCCAGTTCTGAATGGTTCCCGGCGAAAGAACGCTCCATCGCAGTAGGTTACTTTAACGTTGGTTCCTCAATTGGTGCGATGATTGCGCCGCCGCTGGTGGTATGGGCAATCGTCATGCACAGCTGGCAGATGGCATTTATCATCTCCGGTGCGTTGAGCTTTATCTGGGCGATGGCATGGTTGATTTTCTATAAACATCCACGCGACCAGAAACATCTGACCGATGAAGAACGTGACTACATTATTAATGGTCAGGAAGCCCAGCACCAGGTTGGCGCGGCGAAGAAAATGTCCGTTGCTCAGATCCTGCGTAACCGTCAGTTCTGGGGTATCGCATTACCGCGCTTCCTGGCTGAACCGGCCTGGGGTACTTTCAACGCGTGGATCCCGCTGTTCATGTTTAAAGTTTACGGCTTTAACTTGAAAGAGATCGCGATGTTCGCCTGGATGCCAATGCTGTTTGCTGACCTTGGTTGTATCCTCGGTGGTTACCTGCCGCCACTGTTCCAGCGTTGGTTTGGTGTGAACCTGATTGTTTCCCGTAAGATGGTGGTAACACTGGGTGCGGTACTGATGATTGGCCCAGGTATGATCGGTCTGTTCACCAACCCGTATGTCGCGATTATGCTGCTGTGTATCGGTGGTTTTGCTCACCAGGCACTGTCTGGCGCGCTGATTACCCTCTCTTCTGACGTGTTTGGTCGTAACGAAGTGGCAACGGCAAACGGTCTGACTGGGATGTCTGCATGGCTGGCAAGTACGCTGTTTGCGCTGGTTGTAGGTGCACTGGCTGACACCATCGGCTTCAGCCCGCTGTTCGCAGTACTGGCGGTGTTCGACCTGTTAGGCGCGCTGGTTATCTGGACCGTGTTGCAGAACAAACCGGCAATTGAGGTAGCGCAGGAATCACATAACGACCCCGCACCGCAACATTAACGCTAAATGTAAGTTTTAGTTTCCCTTCAAAGCCGCCTTCTCAGGCGGCTTTTTCACCACTGCGAGTAGAGCTAAGCTCGCAAAAGTGGTATAACAAATATAGTCTGCCGTATCATGCCTGGAGCGCATATGGAAATCACTGAACCACGCCGTTTGTACCAACAGCTCGCCGCTGACCTGAAAGAACGCATCGAGCAGGGCGTCTATCTGGTGGGTGATAAACTGCCCGCCGAACGTTTTATTTCTGATGAAAAAAACGTCAGCCGCACCGTGGTTCGTGAAGCCATCATCATGCTTGAAGTCGAGGGCTATGTAGAAGTACGCAAAGGCTCGGGAATTCATGTGGTTTCCAACCAGCCTCGCCATCAGCAGGCGGCGGACGCGAATATGGAATTTGCCAATTACGGTCCGTTTGAACTGCTCCAGGCACGTCAACTTATCGAAAGCAATATTGCCGAGTTTGCTGCAACCCAGGTAACGAAACAGGACATCATGAAACTGATGGCCATCCAGGAGCAGGCGCGCGGCGAACAATGCTTCCGTGATTCCGAGTGGGATTTGCAGTTTCATATTCAGGTCGCATTAGCGACGCAGAACTCTGCACTGGCTGCCATCGTAGAGAAAATGTGGACCCAGCGTAGCCATAACCCGTACTGGAAAAAGCTGCACGAGCACATTGATTCCCGTACCGTCGATAACTGGTGTGATGACCACGATCAGATCCTCAAAGCGTTGATACGCAAAGATCCTCATGCCGCCAAACTTGCAATGTGGCAGCATCTGGAAAATACCAAAATTATGTTGTTTAACGAAACCAGTGACGATTTCGAGTTCAATGCCGACCGCTATTTGTTCGCCGAGAATCCAGTCGTTCATCTGGATACTGTGGCCAACAGCAGCAAATAAACTCCCATTTCTGACAGGCGCAGCAACGCGCCTGTTCGCTTTATCAGTAAGCGAAAAGTATAAAGTGTCAGCCTGTGTAAATCCTCTCGCCACCCTCCTCTGCAATCAGCAAAATCAGACTCCACGGACATGTAATTTTGATAACGAACAACGTTGACCTTTGTTACAATTAGATTCAATTTGAATTTATGCTATTAAATGTTTTCTTATCTCACGTTTTAACAGGGAATAGTTCAGGCCGTATTGGTGTCTCGACCCGCAATATATACAACAACAGCAATAACCTGACGGGTGTGCATCATTTAAAACCGGCGTGGCGTTAACCGATTCACCAGGAATAATGAATGGAACTTTTGACCCAATTGCTGCAAGCCCTGTGGGCGCAGGATTTTGAAACCCTGGCCAATCCGTCGATGATTGGCATGTTGTATTTTGTCTTGTTTGTGATTTTGTTCCTCGAAAACGGCTTGCTTCCAGCGGCCTTTTTACCAGGCGACAGCTTGCTGGTGTTGGTCGGTGTATTGATTGCCAAAGGCGCAATGGGTTACCCGCAGACTATTATGCTGCTCACTGTTGCGGCCAGCCTCGGTTGCTGGGTCAGCTACATACAGGGGCGATGGCTGGGAAACACCCGCACCGTACAAAACTGGCTATCCCATTTACCTGCGCACTACCACCAACGCGCACACCATCTTTTTCATAAACACGGTTTATCTGCGCTGTTAATTGGTCGCTTTATCGCATTTGTCAGAACATTACTGCCGACCATTGCCGGATTGTCAGGGCTGAATAACGCCCGCTTTCAGTTCTTCAACTGGATGAGTGGCCTGCTGTGGGTGTTGATTCTGACAACCTTAGGTTACATGCTCGGCAAGACGCCGGTATTTTTGAAGTATGAGGACCAGCTGATGTCATGCCTGATGCTGCTCCCGGTGGTACTGCTGGTGTTCGGCCTGGCAGGTTCTCTGGTTGTGTTATGGAAAAAGAAATATGGAAATCGGGGGTAAAGGATGCAAATACCTCGCATGTCGCTTCGCCAGCTAGCCTGGTTCGGCGCTGCTATATTGCTGGCTGGCACGCTGCTGCTGGCCTGGTCTGCGGTTCGTCAACAAGAATCCACGCTGGCGATCCGCGCCATTCATCAAGGGACGACGATGCCGGACGGTTTTTCCATCTGGCATCACCTTGACGCTCATGGAATTCCTTTCAAAAGCATCACCCCTAAGAATGACACTCTGTTGATTACGTTTGATTCCAGCGATCAAAGCGCCGCCGCCAAAGCGGTCCTCGATAGAACATTGCCTCATGGCTACATCATTGCGCAGCAGGACGATAATAATCAGGCCATGCAATGGCTGACCCGGCTGCGGGACAATTCTCATCGCTTCGGATAACTTCCTGTTATCCGAAACATATCACTCACTTTGGTGATTTCACCGTTACTGTCTATGATTAATAAGGCGGTGGTTAATACCACCGCCTCGTTGTCTGGACAATCGTTCCTCTGTAATGGGTCCGAGTCACAATGGAAGGTTCAAGAATGAAATACCGCATCGCTTTAGCTGTTTCTCTTTTTGCTCTTAGTGTCAGTAGTTATGCCACTACCCTTTGTCAGGAAAAGGAGCAAAATATCCTTAAGGAGATCAGCTATGCCGAAAAACACCAAAACCAGAATCGTATCAATGGCCTGAACAAAGCCCTTAGTGAAGTGCGGGCGAATTGTTCAGATAACCAGTTGCGTGCCGCTCATCAAAAGAAAATCGCGAAGCAGAAAGATGAAGTGGCAGAACGCAAGCATGATTTAGCCGAGGCGAAACAAAAAGGCGATGCCGATAAGATTGCTAAACGCGAACGGAAACTGGCAGAAGCGCAGGAAGAGCTGAAAAAGCTGGAAGCGCGCGACTACTAATCCCCAATAGTTAATACTTACTCACCTGGAGAAAACTATGTCGAAAGAACACACTACGGAACACCTGCGTGCTGAGTTGAAATCCCTGTCCGATACGCTGGAAGAGGTTCTTAGCTCCTCTGGCGAAAAGTCAAAAGAAGAGCTGAGTAAGATTCGTAGCAAAGCGGAACAGGCACTGAAGCAGAGTCGCTATCGTCTGGGTGAAACCGGTGATGCGATTGCTAAACAAACCCGCGAAGCGGCGGCGCGTGCCGATGAGTATGTGCGTGAAAATCCGTGGGCGGGAGTTGGTATTGGCGCAGCCATCGGCGTGGTGCTGGGCGTTCTGCTGTCGCGTCGTTAATTATGGCGGACACTCATCACGCGCAAGGGCCCGGTAAAAGCGTTCTGGGAATCGGGCAGCGAATTGTCACCATCATGGTCGAAATGGTGGAGACGCGTCTGCGGCTGGCGGTGGTTGAGCTGGAAGAAGAAAAAGCCAATATCTTTCAGCTTTTACTGATGCTCGGCCTGACGATGCTTTTCGCTGCATTTGGTCTTATGAGCCTGATGGTGCTGATTATCTGGGCAGTTGATCCGCAATATCGCCTGAATGCAATGATTGCCACCACTGTGGTATTGCTGCTTCTGGCACTCATCGGCGGTATCTGGACATTACGCAAGTCGCGCAAATCCACCTTGCTGCGCCATACGCGTCACGAACTGGCAAACGATCGACAACTTCTCGAGGAGGAGTCCCGTGAGCGGTAAAGTCGAACGTGAACAACGTAAGGCACAGCTGCTTCGTCAGATCCAGCAGCAACGGTTGGATCTTTCCGCCAGTCGGCGTGACTGGCTGGGGGCGACAGGCGCCTACGATCGTCGTTGGAATATGCTGTTGAGCCTGCGTTCCTGGGCGCTGGTCGGCAGCAGCGTGATGGCTATCTGGACGATTCGCCATCCGAATATGCTGGTCCGCTGGGCCAGGCGCGGTTTTGGCGTCTGGAGTGCGTGGCGTCTGGTTAAAACCACCCTCAATCAGCAACAGCTTCGCGGTTAAATTCCTCTCTGGCCGGAACTATTCCGGCCTTATCCCTCAAATTTTTTGAAAATTTTTGACAGTTTTCCTTGCTAACAATCACCATTCACTACGTTTATGCTTCTCTCCATCGACAGCAATGACGCTAATACCGCGCCCTTGCACAAAAAAACAATCAGCAGCCTGAGTGGCGCAGTGGAGAGTATGATGAAAAAATTAGAAGATGTTGGTGTACTGGTAGCGCGTATTTTAATGCCGATTCTGTTCGTTACCGCAGGTTGGGGGAAAATTACCGGTTATGCAGGTACTCAACAATACATGGAAGCAATGGGCGTCCCGGGCTTTATGCTGCCGCTGGTGATCCTGCTTGAGTTCGGTGGCGGTTTGGCAATCCTGTTCGGTTTCCTGACTCGCACCACCGCGCTGTTTACCGCTGGCTTTACACTGTTGACGGCGTTTTTATTTCACAGCAACTTTGCTGAAGGCGTCAACTCGCTGATGTTCATGAAAAACCTGACAATTTCTGGCGGATTCCTGCTGCTGGCGATTACCGGACCGGGCGCGTATAGCATCGACCGTCTGCTGAATAAAAAGTGGTAAGCACGCGCTATACTTAACGATAAAAAACGAGGGGGAAACTCCTCGTTTCAGATTGTTGACAAAGTACGCGTTGTTCATGCCGGATGCGGCGTGAACGCTTTATCCGGCTTACAAAAACATGCAAATTCAATATATTGCAAGAACCTCGTAGGCCTGATAAGCATAGCGCATCAGGCAGTTTTGCGTTTGCCATCAGTCTCAAACGAGGAGAAACGCTCCTCGTTTTTGCTATTGGAGGAGAGAAAAATGGGTCAACTGATTGACGGCGTCTGGCATGACACCTGGTACGACACCAAATCCACTGGCGGTAAATTTCAACGTTCAGCTTCCGCATTTCGTAACTGGCTCACTGCCGATGGCGCACCAGGCCCCACTGGCAAAGGTGGATTTGCCGCAGAGAAAGATCGTTATCATCTCTATGTCTCACTCGCCTGCCCGTGGGCGCACCGCACGCTGATCATGCGTAAACTCAAAGGACTGGAACCGTTTATTTCCGTATCCGTGGTGAACCCGCTGATGCTGGAAAACGGCTGGACCTTTGATGACAGTTTCCCGGGGGCAACCGGCGATACGCTCTATCAACATGAATTCCTGTACCAGCTTTATCTCCACGCTGATCCACACTACAGCGGACGTGTTACTGTCCCCGTGCTGTGGGACAAAAAAAATCACACCATTGTCAGCAACGAATCAGCAGAAATTATCCGCATGTTCAATACCGCATTTGATGCGCTGGGCGCAAAAGCGGGCGATTATTACCCCCCGGCTCTGCAAACTAAAATTGACGAACTTAACGGCTGGATATACGACACCGTAAATAATGGTGTCTATAAAGCTGGTTTTGCCACCAGCCAGGAAGCCTACGACGAGGCGGTGGTGAAAGTGTTTGAATCACTGGCGCGTCTGGAACAGATATTAGGGCAGCATCGCTTCCTGACAGGTAACCAGCTAACCGAAGCCGATATTCGCCTGTGGACCACGCTGGTCCGTTTTGATCCGGTGTATGTCACCCACTTCAAGTGCGATAAGCACCGTATCAGCGATTACCTGAATTTGTATGGCTTCCTGCGCGATATCTATCAGATGCCGGGAATAGCTGAAACCGTCAATTTCGACCATATCCGTAATCACTACTTCCGCAGCCATAAGACCATCAACCCAACAGGAATTATTTCGATTGGCCCGTGGCAGGATCTCGATGAACCGCACGGGCGGGATGTTCGCTTCGGTTAAACAAAGGCACCCTTCGTGGTGCCTCTGGTTGTTGGCTAAGTGCGTGTTGTTCATGTCGGATGTGGCGGGAACGCCTTATCTGACCTACAAAACATTGTACATTCAATATATTGTAGAACCCGCCCAGGCCAGATAAGCGTAGCGCATCTGGCGATTTTACGCTTGCCCTTATCCTTCACAGCGCCTTATTAATTCATCGAGATAATATTTACTGCAAATTCATTCATGTCTATTCTTAATTTGCTGCTTTAAAAACAAGTGATTGAGCAAAATTGAGGCAAAAATGGACTGGTATCTGAAAGTACTAAAAAATTATGTCGGTTTCCGGGGACGTGCACGGCGCAAAGAGTACTGGATGTTTATTCTGGTCAACATCATCTTTACGCTCGTGCTGGGGCTGCTGGATAAAATGCTGGGCTGGCAACGTGCCGGTGGCGAAGGCATCCTGACGACTATCTACGGCATTCTGGTATTTTTGCCGTGGTGGGCTGTACAGTTCCGTCGCCTGCATGACACCGACCGTTCAGCATGGTGGGTGCTACTGTTCTTAATTCCGTTTATCGGTTGGCTGATTATCATCATCTTTAACTGCCAGCCGGGAACACCAGGCGAAAACCGGTTTGGACCTGATCCAAAACTGGAACAGGAATAATAATTAAGCACCTTGTGAAAGGTGCTTTATAGATTATTTTCCAGCGAACAACTTTGGAATTTCCCGCAGACACCAGGATTTTGCTTCTCCCATACTGTCGCGACGCCAGGCCATAATAATATCGATTTCGCTGGTCGATTCCGGACTAACTACACGCAACCGTCCTTCAGCGATATCTTTTTCTACCATCGGGTACGGCATCGTTGCGACGCCAAGCCCTGCCAGCAATGCCTGACGTTTATCTTCAATGGTGCTGACCGTCAGGCGCGGTTGTTTATCCAGTAACTGTACGGTCAATACCGGGCGTTCACGAGCAGTATCTGCCACTGCAATTCCGCGATATTTCACGCGCGTAACTTCAGAAAGCGGTTCCGGCTCCTGATGAATCGGGTGATCAGGCGCTGCCACGTAGACGTTCATCAAGGTGTAAAGCTTACGAGAGTTGATCTCCGACGAGGAACGAAAATGCATATCCGGCGCGATAACAATATCTGCTCGCCCCTGTTCCAGCCGCTCCCACGCCCCCGCCAGCACTTCGGTGATGATTGCCAGTTGGGTATTGGCTTTAGCCGCCAGTTTGTCGATCAACGGGAAAAAGGCAGGCGTGGGCACCAGCGCCTCGGTCACAATGGTGAGATGCGTTTCCCAACCACGCGCGAGGGCTTCGGCATCGGTGGTCAGTTTATCTGCGGCTTCCAGCAGAACACGTCCTCGCTCCAACAACATCCGCCCGACATTGGTGAATTTGGTGCGATGGCCCGAGCGGTCAAACAGCACCACATCGAGCTCTTCTTCCAGTTTTTGCATGGTGTAGCTAAGCGCGGAAGGCACGCGTCCCAGCTCATCGGCCGCCGCCGCAAAACTACCACGGCGATCGATCGCATCCATAACCCTTAGTGCTTCCAGCGTTAATGCCCTTTCTTTGGCCATTTCGTTCTCATTCAGGAAATTTGAACATACCGGGCAGAATATCTGGCTAACAATGTAGCGTCCAGCCCCTTACCATAAAAGGAAGTAAAGAGAGGTCAAGAATTATGATTACTACCCGAACTGCCAGGCAGTGTGGACAAGCAGACTACGGATGGTTGCAGGCCCGGTATACTTTTTCCTTTGGACACTACTTCGACCCTAAATTGTTAGGCTATGCCTCCCTGCGCGTGCTTAACCAGGAAGTGTTGGCCCCAGGAGCCGCCTTCCAGCCACGTACCTACCCAAAAGTTGATATTTTGAATGTGATTCTCGACGGAGAAGCAGAGTATCGGGACAGCGAAGGTAATCATGTTCAGGCCCACGCCGGTGAAGCCTTATTGCTTTCTACTCAGCCGGGCGTGAGTTATAGCGAACATAATATCAGCAAGGACAAACCGTTAACGCGAATGCAGCTCTGGCTGGATGCCTGCCCGCAACGGGAGAATCCGCTGATTCAAAAACTGGCGCTGAATATGGACAAGCAGCAATTAATCGCCTCGCCAGATGGCGCGAAAGGTAGCCTGCAACTGCGCCAGCAGGTGTGGCTGCATCATATTGTGCTCGCCGAGGGAGAAAGCGCGAACTTTCAACTGCACGGTCCGCGTGCTTATTTGCAATCGATCCACGGTCAATTTCATGCGATTACGCATCACGAAGAGAAAGCTGCGCTGACCTGCGGTGATGGCGCATTTATTCGTGACGAGGCTAACATTACACTCGTTGCTGATTCCCCGCTGCGCGCTTTGCTGATAGATTTACCTGTCTAGTTTTTTTACAGGGAGAAGATGATGAGTAAAAAATCGGCGAAGAAACGTCAGCCAGTAAAGTCCGTTGCAGCGAAAGAAACCACCCGCGCTACCAAAAGTTTTGGCTATGAAGAGATGTTGAGTGAGTTGGAGGCGATAGTAGCCGACGCCGAAATACGGTTAGCCGAGGATGAAGCTACCGCGTAAAAACAGGTTGCCGGATGCGGCGTAAACGCCTTATCCGGCCTACAAAACCAACAAATTGCACACCCCGTAAGCCGGATAAGATGCGCCAGCATCGCATCCGGCACCAGGTACAAAACCCAACAACATCAACAAATCGCACAATCCGTAGGCCGGATAAGATGCGTCAGCATCGCATCCGGCATCAGGTATGACCTCCGAAATCCGGTGCTTACCTGGCCTTACTGGCCATAATCTCGATAATCTGCCGATCCGTTTGCTGCATTGAATGGCTTGCCAGCGCACACAGGTTGGCGATTGACTGCTCAACATCATGCGCCACAATCCCTTCATTGCCAGTCACGGCGGTATCATCCAGCGCCATTAACACCGCTTTCCACGCCGCCGACGCACTGGTCGAAACCTTCATCGCGCAACTGTTCGACGCGCCATCGCAAATCATACCGCTAACATCACCGATCATGCTGCTGATTGCCATCGAGATGGTTTCATAACGCCCATCCACCAGCCATGCCATCCCAGCGGCGGCGCCCATTGCGGCGGTCGTTGCGGCACACAGCGCAGACAAACGCGGTAACTGGTTATGGATATAAATCGCGCTCAAATGCGAAAGCATCAGCGCGCGCGCCAGCCGTTCATCATCTGCCCCGAAGTGTTCCGCGACCACCACCACGGGCATTGTCGCGGTGATCCCCTGGTTGCCAGAACCGGAGTTACTCATTGCCGGAAGCGTTGCGCCACCCATACGCGCATCGGATGCCGCGCTGGTACGAATCACAATTGACGAGGAGAGATCTTTCGCCAGCAAACCGCGTGCACACTGTTTTTCCAGCGTCGCGCCAATATGCAGCCCCCAGTTCCCACTCAAACCTTCCTGCGATAACGCGCAGTTTAATTTCGCAGAATCGAGAATAAAGCGGATAGCCTCAAACGGCACTTCATTGACGAACTTCAGGATCTCGGCCAGCGTCGTTCTGGAGAGCACCGCCAGCGGCGACTCTTGCTCGCCCTCTGCCACACACGCCTGCTGGGTAAAAACCACGCCATTGTGCGTCTCGATATGCACAATGTTGGTATGTCCGCCGACGATGGTGACACAAGCCCACTGCTCGCCGTTCCAGACTTTGGCGCGTGAGAAGAGGATTTCATCGCAAGGTTCCTGGATCTTGACCGAGACTTTCCCCGCCGCCAGCAACGCTTTGGCATCAGCAATTGCCTGCGCCGTTGCGTCTTTCAGCACTTCCAGCCCGGCGTTGGCATTTCCACCTAACGCCCCCAGCGCCGCGGCAATCGGCAGCCCCACCATTCCCGTACCGGGAACGGTGACGCCCAGACCGTTCTTCATCAGATTTGGCGAAACCCAGGCTTCTACACGTTCAACCGGACCTTCCAGTTCTGCCGCAGCAACCGCCGCCGCCAGCGCCAGTGAGATCGGTTCAGTACATCCCAGCGCCGGTTTTACTTCCTCCTGAACTGCAAGGATGTAACGCTGCCATAACGGATTTAAAGTCGAATCAAACATAATAAAAACCTTAAAATTTCAGGTAAATCATGAAAATGCCAGGAACGGAGAAACGCAAAGCAACAAACCGGTGACGATAATCAGGTACAGAGAGGCACCTTTGTATTTGTGCAATGCCGGTACTTTGTAAACCAACCACGCCGGGATCAGGCACCCTACCATGCCGAAAATCGGGCTACAGATAGAGGTAAAGCTCAACACTGGCGCATTCAGTACGATGGCGCTCCAGGCCAGTAAAATGGCGAAAATCATGATGCCGCGCTGAACGAGATTTTCGTTAATCTTCTCAGCTGGCATCTTGCGGCGCAGGATGTTCATTACGATCCCTTGCGTTGCTTCGCGAAAGCCTAAATAGACGCCAAAGAACGCTGTCATTACGGCAAAGATATTGAGGATGACGCTGACCACTTTCACCCATGCTGCACCGTCGCCGCTAATAAACTGTGCGGCAATCGCCAGCGCGGAAATATTCTGCTCATAGGCTTTTACTGCTTCGTCATGTCCCATCGCCAGAGTGAACGACACTGCGTAGAAAAAGACGGTGACAAACAGGATCCCAAACGCAATGTTCATCGCCCGCAACGCTTTGTGTCGTGCTACTTCGATCGATTTTTCTCGCGAGCGATAGGAAATCACCATCGGGCTTAACGTCTGAATAAACAGAATCGAGGTTAAGGTAAACGGCAGTGTGATAATGGCGTTTTTCACCAGCAGCCCCAGCGGCGGCAGCGAACCTACGTTATACAGATGCCACATCCCGACCATCGATACACCCAGCGCCGCCACCACCAGCAGTTTGGTCAGCACCATGCCGGTCGAAATTTTGAATAACAGTTTCTCGCCGCGTGAAGAGATCGCTACCAGAATACAAATCAGTACCAGGCCATAAAACGGACTGTCAGACAGCAATCCTTCCGTCACGCCGAAAGTATGCAGATAGGAGGCGCTATCGTTAGTGATGGCGGTGGAGTAAACAAACATCCAAATAACCAGCATCACAAAGTAAAGTGCACCTAACAAAATGCCCCAGTTTTTACCCAAATAACCACTAATGACACTCGGGTAATCTTTACACTCTGGAGATTCCGCCAGCGTATTAATAAACAATCGCTGAAACAGATACATTGCCGGGTAGCCAATCACTGATGAGAGCAAAAATACCCACAATCCCATCAATCCGACCTGCACCGGGAGAAAAACTATCCCCGCGCCAATCGCCATCCCAATACTCATAATCACCCAACCGGTGTCGGTACTGTCGAATTTGATAGCTTCACGCCATTCACTTTCACTCATTCCAGCACGACCCGCCGGGGTCGAAGCGTCTGCAATGACGCCTTTATTCGTTGCAATTTCCATAAATTCTCGCTCAATATTTTGTAGGGCTTATTATTTTTTTCGAGCCGCATCAAGGCGATACGCGGTCTACGTTTTTTTTGCAGGCGAGTTATTAGAATGAAGAAATGATACGCGTGAGGTCAGAGAAAATCTTCACAATCAAGACTTTGAAATAGCAATTATGGATAATAATTTTCTATCAAATCAATCTTAGAGAAATAGTTATTCTCTATTTGCGGCAGATCACAATAAAAAAGGGTGCACATTTTGTGCACCCCCAGTATAAACGCAGATGAGATATCAGCCGCAGACCACTTTAATGGCCAGTCCTCCGCGTGAAGTTTCGCGGTATTTATCGTTCATATCTTTGCCGGTTTCGTACATCGTCTCGATAACTTTATCGAGAGAAACACGCGGTGCGGAAGTGCGTCCCATCGCCATCCGCGCGGCGTTCACGGCTTTAACAGCATTAATAGCATTGCGTTCAATACACGGAATTTGCACCTGCCCGGCAACCGGATCGCAGGTCAGTCCCAGGTTGTGTTCCATAGCGATTTCCGCCGCATTGCACACCTGCGCCGGGCTGCCGCCCAGCAGTTCGGTTAACCCTGCCGCCGCCATTGAACAGGCCACGCCAATTTCGCCCTGACAGCCCACTTCCGCCCCGGAAATGGAGGCATTCATTTTATACAGCGCACCGATAGCGCCTGCCGCCAGCAGAAAACGGGCAATAGAGCGCTCATTGAGCGGGCGGCGGAATTTATCGTAATAGGCCAGCACCGCAGGAATAATGCCGCAAGCGCCGTTAGTTGGCGCTGTCACAACACGCCCGCCAGCGGCATTTTCTTCGCTGACTGCCAGAGCAAACATATTGATCCAGTCGATCACGTTCATCGGATCGTTAGAGATATTGTCGCTGGAAACCAGCAAACGCCGCAGCGCCACCGCCCGACGTGGCACATTGAGCGGGCCTGGCAGCACACCTTCGGTATTCATACCGCGTTCAATACCGTCATGCATCACCTGCCAGATACGCGAAAAACCAGCATCAATTTCGGCTTTGCTACGTAGCGCCAACTCGTTTTGCAGCATCAAACCAGAAATAGATAACCCGTTGTAATCACACATTTTCAGCAGCTCACCTGCTGAATGGAAATCGTAAGGGACGAGCGTTTCAACATCCAGTGACAAGCCGAATTGTTCTTCTTCGACAATAAATCCGCCACCGACTGAATAATAGGTTTTGCTTAACAGTTCTTCCTGCTTTTTCCACGCGGTAATACGCATCCCATTCTCATGACGGGGCAGCGTTTCCGCATGGAAAATAATGTTCTTTGCCACTGGGAAATCAACGACATGTGCGCCCGCTGCCACCGGCAACCTTCCGTTGCGCGTCACTAATTCCATAAATGCAGGTATCTCATCAATAACAACGTCCTGCGGACTATTTCCTGCCAGTCCCATGATGATAGCGATATCCGTGGCGTGACCTTTGCCCGTCAGTGACAACGATCCATAAAGATCGACCACAATGTGGCTCGTCGCGGTTAATAAGCCGCTCTTCTCCAGTCGATCAATAAAACTTTTTCCGGCATTCATTGGCCCCACGGTATGAGAACTGGAGGGACCAATCCCAATTTTGAAAATATCGAATGCACTAATCATATCCACACCCTCGGATTGCCGTTCGTGAAGAGGAGCGGAGCGACCCTGCGATCGCCCCGCTCAGGAGCTTTATGCGTTGCGTACCGCGATAGCTTCAATTTCCAGCTTCACATCTTTCGGCAAACGCGCTACCTGCACGCAGCTGCGTGTCGGGTAGGTCGCCTGATGCTCGTCAAAAAACTGCTTGTAGACTTCATTGATGGTGCCAAAGTCATTAAGGTCGGTAATGAACACCGTCATCTTCACGATATCGCCAACGGTCAGCCCGGCAGCAACCACGATCGCTTTGACGTTTTCCAGACTTAAACGCGCCTGATCTTTCACGTCCGCAGGGATCTCCCCGGTCTGTGGGCAAACCGGAATTTGCCCGGAGGTGAATACCATACTGCCTAAATCAACGCCCTGAACATACGGGCCGATTGCGCCTGGCGCACGTTGCGTTTCGATAATCTTTTTCATACATCCTCCGGCATCAAAGCGCCTGGGTAAAGGTACGTGAAATCACATCCTGCTGCTGTTCACGGGTCAGTGCGTTGAAGCGCACGGCGTAGCCAGAGACACGGATTGTCAGGTTCGGGTATTTTTCCGGGTGCTCAATGGCATCCAGCAACATTTCCCGATTCATAACGTTGACGTTGAGGTGCTGACCACCTTCCACATCCGCTTCGTGGTGGAAATAACCATCCAGCAGGCCGACAAGGTTGGTTTTGCGTACCGGATCTTCTTTACCCAGCGCCGCAGGGACAATTGAGAAGGTGTACGAAATACCGTCTTTGGCGTAGGTGAACGGCAGCTTGGCAACGGAGGTCAGCGAAGCCACGGCCCCTTTGCGGTCACGACCGTGCATCGGGTTAGCACCTGGTGCGAACGGTGTACCGGCGCGACGACCATCCGGTGTGTTACCGGTTTTCTGGCCGTACACCACGTTAGAGGTGATGGTCAGAATCGACTGAGTTGGTACGGCGTTACGATAGGTTGGCAGGGCTTTAATTTTCTTCATAAAGCGTTCAACCAGGTCGCAAGCAATGCTGTCTACGCGCTCGTCGTTGTTGCCGTACTGCGGATATTCGCCGTCGATTTCAAAGTCCACCGCCAGGCCGTTTTCGTCACGAATCGGTTTCACGCGAGCATATTTAATTGCGGAAAGTGAATCCGTCGCCACCGACAGGCCCGCAATACCACATGCCATCGTGCGATAAACATCACGATCGTGCAGCGCCATCAGTGAGGCTTCGTAGCTGTACTTGTCATGCATGTAGTGGATGATGTTCAGCGCGCTGATGTACTGCACTGCCAGCCAGTCCATGAAATGGTCAAGGCTGTTCATGACTTTGTCGTAGTCCAGAACGTCGTCCATCAGTGGTGCTGTTTTCGGGCCGACCTGAATCTTCAGCTTCTCATCCACCCCGCCGTTAATTGCGTACAGCAGCGTTTTCGCCAGGTTAGCGCGTGCGCCGAAGAACTGCATCTGCTTACCAATCACCATCGGGCTGACGCAGCAGGCAATCGCGTAATCGTCGCTGTTGAAGTCAGTACGCATCAGATCGTCGTTTTCATACTGCAAAGAAGAAGTGACGATGGAGACTTGTGCCGCATATTTTTTGAAGGCAATCGGCAATGCTTCCGACCACAGAATGGTCAGGTTAGGTTCCGGTGCTGGCCCCATAGTGTGCAGTGTATGCAGGTAACGGAAGGAGTTTTTGGTCACCAGTGTGCGACCGTCCAGCCCCATCCCACCGATGACTTCCGTTGCCCAGATAGGGTCGCCGGAGAACAGCGAATCAAATTCCGGCGTACGCAGGAAGCGCACCATGCGGATCTTCATGATGAAGTGGTCGATCAATTCCTGCGCCTGCTGCTCGTTGAGCACACCGGCTTTGAAGTCACGTTCAATGTAGATATCGAGGAACGATGCAGTACGGCCCAGCGACATCGCGCCGCCGTTTTGCGATTTCACCGCCGCCAGGTAAGCGAAGTAGAGCCACTGCACCGCTTCCTGCGCATTTTGCGCTGGACGAGAGATGTCGAAGCCATATTTCGCCGCCATTTCCTGAATCTGCAGCAGCGCATGACGATGTTCTGCCAGCTCTTCACGCAGACGGATGGTGGCTTCCAGATCTTGCCCTTTTTCCAGACGAGACTGGAGATCGGCAAATTGCAGTTCGCGTTCACGGACCAGATAACTGATCCCGTACAACGCCACGCGGCGATAGTCACCGATAATACGTCCACGGCCATAACCGTCCGGCAGACCAGTCAATACGCCAGATTTACGGCAGCGCAGCATATCCGGTGAGTAAGCATCAAATACGCCCTGGTTATGGGTTTTACGCAGATCGGTAAACACGTATTCAAATTCGCTGTCCATTTCACGGCCATAGGCATGGAATGAACTTTTAATCATGTTGATGCCGCCAAACGGATGCAGCGCACGTTTCAGTGGCGCATCTGTTTGCAGGCCAACAATTTTTTCCAGCGGCTGGTTGATATAACCGGCATCATGGGCAGTAATGGTGGTGGCAATATTGGTATCGAAATCAACCGGCGCATGGGTCGCGTTTTCGATACGAATACCTTCCATCACCTTTTCCCACAATGCCGTGGTGGCTGGCGTCGCTTCAGCGAGGAAGGATTCATCCCCTTCATACGGTGTATAGTTATGTTGAATAAAATCGCGGACATTAATTTCGTTTTTCCAGTCCGTACCTTTAAAGCCAAGCCATGCGTCGGCGTACAGCTTATCGCTGGTATCAATATCTACCTTCATGAAAAATAATCTCTCTACAATACTTCAACTAAATTATGCAAATTCTGCGGGTGCTTTAACTTTGCCTAAATGAATTGCATCTAGCGCAATCATTTTTTCTTCATTAGTCGGAATAACGGCGCAAATTACGCGCGCATTTTCACTGGACACAATTCTTTCACCGTAAGCGTTAGAGCGATTATTCATTTCTGCATCAATCTCTACGCCTAATACAGTTAAATGTTCCATGACCAGACGACGAATTAAACTTGAATTCTCACCTATTCCGCCGGTGAATATAATTCCATCCAGGCGATGTAATGAGGCAGCGTGTCCGGCAATATGACGGGCAATTCGGTGAACAAACGTTTTAATTGCCAGTTGTGCACGTTCATGACCTTCATGCCAGGCTTTTTCCAGTACACGCAGGTCGGAAGAAAGACCGGAAATCCCCAATAATCCCGATTCTTTATTCACCACGCGTTCCAGATCGCTAAGACTCTGGTTGGTTTGACTGGCCACCCAGGACATCGCGCCGAAGTCGACATCGCCACTGCGCGTCCCCATCATCAGCCCTTCCAGCGGCGTCATACCCATTGAGGTATCCACACTCTGCCCGTTACGAACCGCGCAAATAGACGCGCCATTGCCAAGATGCGCCACCACCAGGCCGGAGTCTTCTTCCGCCAGATCCAGCAGAGAATGCGCACGCTGGGACACATAGCGGTGAGACGTGCCGTGGAAGCCATAGCGGCGCACACCCAGCTCTTCGTAATATTTCCACGGCAGGCCGTATAAAAACGCTTCCGGGGCCATTGTCTGGTGGAAGCTGGTATCAAATACCGCTACCTGAGTTACGCCAGGAAATAATTGCTGGGCCGATTCAATGCCACTTAAATTGGCGTAATTATGCAGCGGCGCCAGTGGAGAAACGCGACGGATATTATCAATGACTTCATCGGTAATAATGGCGGACTCGGTAAAAATACTGCCGCCGTGGGCGATGCGGTGGCCAATTAAGGCCACGCTGTCATTTAAATTCCGTTTTTTCAGTTCAAACGCAATTGCCTTCAATGCACCTTCGTAGCTGTGGTGAGCCAGCGGTGCTGGCTCTCCTCCATTTACGGATAAGAATGCATTTTCCGAATTAATACCGTCGGCAATACCTGACATTAATACATCACAGTTCGAGGCATCCAACACGGAAAACTTAATTGAAGACGAACCACAGTTAATAACCAAAACAACCGGAAATTCATTCATCTCTTTTCTCATCCTGAGTTACGGATTAAAACAGTTTGTATACGATGTTCAGGATGGTCAGCAGACCAATCACGGTAACAAACACGTTATCCAGACGACCACGGTATTTCGCCAGCGACGGCGCTTTACGGATGGCATACATCGGCAACAGGCACAGCAGTGAAGCGATAATCGGCGCGCCCATGGCTTCAATCAGGTCCAGAATGTTCGGGTTGGCGTAAGCAACTACCCAGGTGGAACCCATGATGAAGATCATGCTGATGGTGTTCAGTTTGCCGGAAGACACTTTCGTCTTATCGCCTTTGTAGCCGAACTTCAGTACCAGACCGTTCAGACCTTCCAGCGTTCCCAGATAGTGACCGAAGAAAGATTTGAAGATAGCAACCAGTGCGATAATAGAAGCGGCATATTCCAGTACGGTGGCGAACGTCGATTTCTCACCGGACATGGAAGCAAAGTGGTTAGCCAGATAAGAAAGCACCGGAATGTTCTGTGCTTTTGCTTCCGCCATGTTTGCCGGAGACAGCGTAAACAGGCAGCTGAAGGCAAAGAACATGACCACGGCAACCATCAGCATGCTGGCACGGGAGATGATCTGTGAGCATTTCTGCTCGGTGAAGTCGCGACCGAAGTCTTTCTCATACTCTTCACGCTTAGAAACCACGAAGGAAGAGACGATTGGCGAGAAGTTAAAGGAGAAGACCATGATGGAAATCCCCAGCCAGACGGTAATCAAGATACCGTCATGACCGGTTAACGTCAGCGCACTGAGGTCAACTTGATCAATAACAGCAGAGTTCCAGTAAGGGATCAGTGACAGAGAAATCAGTACCAGGCTGGCGATAAATGGCCATACCAGGTAACTCATCACTTTAACCATCAGATCCTTACCAAACCAAATGACGAACGCCATCAGCAGCAGCAGGAACAGCGCCACGAAGCCGCGGTTCAACGCCGCAAAGCCAAGCTGGTTTTCCCAGAACGTCATAAAGGTGTTGGTAATGGTTACGCCATAAATCCACAACAGTGGGCAAATCGCGAAGAAGTACAGGAACGTGATGACCACGCCACCCGTTTTACCAAAGTGCTCTTCCACCGTTTCCGTAATGTTGCCGGAAGGGTTAGAGCCTGAAAGACACAGACGCGCCAGCGCCCGGTGGCAATAAAACGCGATGGGGTGTGCCAATACCAACATCAGAAGAATCGGGATCAGTCCGCCAAAACCTGCGCGGATAGGGAAGAACAGCACGCCGGCACCAATAGCTGTGCCGAACAAACCCAACGTCCATGTGGTATCTGATTTACGCCAGGACGATTGTTTTGTCTGGCTGGATACAATGCTATCTGAAGTACTCATATCCTATCCTCAACGAGATGATTAAGCGTCAACGAAACCGGTAATTTGAGAGACGCGAGAAAGATCGATATTGCCGCCGGAAATAATGCTGACGGTTTTTCTGTTTTGAATATATTGGTCTAATTTACCGCTTAACAAAGCAGCACATGCCAGAGCGCCTGCGCCTTCGGTGACGACTTTATTGCGCTGAATTAAGGCAATCATACTGTTTCTGATTTCGTCTTCGCTGACCAGCACGATGTCATCGACTAATTCACGAACGATTTGGTAAGTTAAATTACCCGGGCGGGCGACATCACAACCATCCGCCAGGGTGCCGGTAGTTCGGTGCGTGGTTATTTCTCCCGAGTGGAAAGAAGCCGCCATGCCGTGAACGTTTTCTGATTGCACACCGATAACACGAATTGTCGGGTTAATAGATTTAATCGCTACCGCAATACCAGCAATTAAACCGCCACCGCCAATTGGCACAATCACATTATCGACATCATAGAGATCTTCCATAATTTCCAGGCCAATCGTTCCCTGACCGGCAATCACTTTCGGATCATCATAAGGTGGGATAAAAATACGGCCTTCCGTTTCGACAATTTCGCTAACTTTGGCGATGGTGTCGTTAAAGTTGTCGCCGTGCAGAACAACTTCAGCGGAGTAGTCACATGTCGCCGCGACCTTGGATTTTGGCGCGCCTTTCGGCATTACCACTTTCCCGTCGATGCCCAGCATTGCGCAGGAGAGCGAAACCCCTTGCGCATGGTTACCCGCAGAACAGGCCACCACACCTTTGCGTTTTTCAGCATCAGTTAAAGAGCTTAATTTATTAAATGCGCCACGAATTTTAAATGAACCAGTACGCTGCATATTTTCAAACTTAAGGAATATTTCACCTTTGCAACGTTCACTAAAATAATTGGATCGAGGCATGCCTGTTTTATAAATTCGCCCAGCCAATCGTTGTTTTGCTTCGATAATGTCATTAATAGCAACCGGGAGATCGTATGTAATATGCATGATAAACCTCTTAACCTGAATTAAATATGTAGGTAACCGTAACCGACACCCGAGAAAAGACAGGTGGATTATTTATGTTTGAGAAAAACAAATAACTAATCAGCTTCTATTAATTGTCTTCGTCTACACCCATTATAAGATGAATACTCTTTGGCTAGTTCAACCAAAACCGATGCTGCTTTTTTAATACGATAATTTTTTGACCATACCGCGGCATATCGCGCCACGGGCAACGTTTCTTCAACCGGAATAGTAATAAATTGATTAGAACCAAAAGGTGAAGTCATATCACAAGGAATAACGGTTAAGAAATCAGCATTGAGAACAAGATTATAAATTGTCACGACTGAGTCGGTTTTAACGATGTTTTCAATACTGATGCCATTTCTTTGTAACGTGGTGAGAAGTTCGCTGTAGTATCCCATATTAGTTTGCGGCAACACCCACTGTTCGTTTTTCAACGACTCCAGCGTGGTAGTGCCGGTGCATGTTCGGGACTTGCTGGCCACCAGCACAAACTCGGACTCGAACAGCGGCTCAACATGCAAATCCTGAAGCTTCATCTCTGCACTTAACGTACCAATCGCAAAATCGAGGCGTCCGTCGCGGATAGCAGGTAAGAACGAGGACAACTGTGCTTCATACATTGAGACTTGCGCTCTCGGGAACACCTCTTTGAATTTGTTGATCATCCCGGACATAAAGGTAAAGCCAATTAGCGAAGGAAAACCAAATGAGACTTCCACCACGGCTTCAGAGGACATACCGCTTATCTCATTAACCATATTTTTCATTTCGCGGGTAATGGATTCGGAACGTGAGAGCAACAATTGACCGGCTGGCGTCAGCGTTACACCGGTATTTTTCCGTACCACTAATTCCACGCCAAAATAATCTTCAATATCGTTAATGATTTTACTTACAGCAGGTTGAGTTAAACCTAATTCTTTTGCAGCCGAGCCAATAGAGCCACTTCTGATGACTTCCTGAAAGACTACCAGGTGCTGCGTTTTAGGAAGAAGAATAGTGCTCATATCGGCCTGCATTAATTACCTCATTGACGACATGAAGTGTATCAAAATGGAATGAATAGGATATGTGCGACCACTCACAAATTAACTTTCAATTGCTTTCCAGGCATCTACTTAAATCAATATAAATCTTTAATATCAATAAGTTAACATAATAAAACCCGCGTAAAGCCTGACTTTTATCAAAAAACAAAGGGGGGGATAACCATATTTTATGGCGATAACAACACGCTTTATATAACTTATTAAAAATGCCCTGCGACGATATTTCAAGCAAATATCGTGTATTTCTCAGTCGAATTTTAAGTTAAATTTAATGAGCAAGTTATCAAATTTTATTATAAACAAATCATATTTACAGGTAAATAATGCGCCGCGTCACATTTTTTCGCGGAATTTGTTGGTCACAAAACATTTATTTTATCAATATTTTAAAAAGTCGAATACAGATATTGATCATCTCGAACAATTGATTAACGTCAATTTTTACCATCATAGCAGGATGTCATTTTGTGAATGCAATCGTTTTCCATGGTTTCTGCTGTAATCATAATGCACGGATAGCATTTTGTGTTGATGATCACAAAACTAATAATTCATATTTGCAGGTAAGTAATCTCGGGAGACAAAAAGGGTGACGAAAAAAGAGTATTTATACTGAAAAAAAGAAACTGACCGATAAGCCGCTTTCTTTTGGGTATAGCGTCGTGGACAGTCATTCATCTTACTGCCGCGCAAAAGCAAAAACCCGCCAGTTTGCACTGGCGGGTTTTCGTTAAAATAGGTGAAACTGACCGATAAGCCGGGTTCTGTCGTGGACAGTCATTCATCTAGGCCAGCAATCGCTCACTGGCTCAAGCAGCCTACCCGGGTTCAGTACGGGCCGTACCTTATGAACCCCTATTTGGCCTTGCTCCGGGTGGAGTTTACCGTGCCACGGACTGTTACCAGCCGCGCGGTGCGCTCTTACCGCACCCTTTCACCCTTACCTGATCCCACTCGCGTGGGCCATCGGCGGTTTGCTCTCTGTTGCACTGGTCGTGGGTTTCCCCCCCAGGCGTTACCTGGCACCCTGCCCTATGGAGCCCGGACTTTCCTCCCCTCCGCCCGTCTCCCCCGAAGAGGACGACGACGAAGCGGCGACTGTCTGGTCAGCTTCGGCGCGCAGTATAGAGGGTTTACACGCCCTTGTCACCCCGCGTTGCGCATTCCAATCGCCAGTGTTGCAGCAATATTGCGCGAAGCTCGGTAAATATTGTCATAAGCCCCGCTGAAAGCTTCATCCAGCGTAACAATACTGTTTAACACGCTGAATACAGCATCGATACCATGCTGGTGCACAACGCCAACATCCTTCGTAAGACTACCCGCAATACCAATTACCGGTTTATTGTATTTCTTCGCCACATTAGCCACCCCAATCGGTACTTTGCCATGGATGCTCTGGCTATCAATGCGCCCTTCTCCGGTGATAACCAGCGTGCAATCATGAATATGTTCTTCCAGATTGAGCGCCGTCGTCACAATCTCAATGCCGCTCTTTAGCTCTGCGCCAAGAAAAGCCATCAACGCCGCGCCCATTCCGCCCGCCGCACCTGCACCGGGGACGTCTTTCACATCAACATGCAGCGATTTTTTGATGACATCAGCATAGTGAGAGAGATTCTTGTCCAGCTCGACAATCGTGGCTTCATTCGCCCCTTTTTGCGGGCCAAAGATCCGCGAAGCGCCACTGTCGCCCACCAGCGGATTGGTGACATCACAGGCGACGCGAATCGTACAATTCTTTAAACGTGGATCGAGGCCACTGATATCAATGGTATTCAGAGTATTAAGACTGCCGCCGCCAAAGCCGATTTCATTGCCATTGGCATCGCTTAACTTCGCTCCCAGCGCCTGCATCATCCCTGCACCGCCATCGTTGGTGGCGCTACCGCCAATACCGATAATGATGCTTGTTGCACCGCTCTCCAGCGCCTGCAGGATTAACTCCCCTGTGCCGCGTGAAGTGGTTACCAGCGGATCACGCTTTTCCGATGGCACCAGCGCCAGCCCACTGGCCGCAGCCATTTCGATAAACGCGGTTTTGCCGTCGCCGGAGATCCCCCAACTGGCATTCACTTTCTCGCCCAGCGGCCCTGTAACCCAGGCGTGACGTTCAGCCCCCTGGGTGGCAGCAATCATCGCTTCCACCGTTCCTTCGCCACCGTCGGCAACAGGAACAGAAACGTACTGTGCATCAGGAAAAATTTCCCGAAATCCTTTTTCTATCGCCTGCGCAACCTCGCTGGCTGATAAACTTTCTTTATAAGAGTCTGGGGCGATTACGATTTTCATACCTTTGCCTGTTACCACATGACGCCGGGGGGCGTTTCTCTTATTCGGCCTGGATTCCAGGCCCGGATAGCAATAAGCCATCCGGGCACGACGTCATTAGCGAGTAACTTCGACTTTCGCCAGTTTTTCGTAGTAGCACGCAAGGGCGCTATGGTCTGCTGTTCCCAGACCATCGGCACGCAGCGCTTGCATCATCTCCATAACCGCAGCCGTCAGCGGCAGTTGCGCGCCAACGCCGTGGGAGGTATCCAGCGCATTCGCCAGATCCTTAATATGCAGATCAATACGGAAACCTGGCTTGAAGTTACGGTCCATCACCATTGGCGCTTTCGCATCCAGCACGGTACTGCCCGCCAGTCCACCACGAATTGCCTGATAAACCAGATCCGGGTTAACGCCTGCTTTGGTTGCCAGCGTCAACGCTTCTGACATCGCGGCAATATTCAGCGCCACAATGACCTGGTTGGCCAGTTTGGTGACGTTGCCTGCACCGATTTCCCCGGTATGTACCACAGACCCCGCCATCGCTTTCATTAAGTCATAGTATTTGTCGAAAATAGCCTTATCGCCACCCACCATCACTGACAGAGTGCCATCAATCGCTTTCGGCTCACCACCGCTAACCGGAGCATCCAGCATATCAATGCCTTTCGCTTTCAGCGCTTCGCTGATTTCACGGCTTGCCAACGGTGCGATAGAACTCATGTCGATCAATACCGTGCCGGGTTTCGCGCCTTCAATAATGCCATTTTCACCCAGCGCCACTTCTTTCACATGAGGAGAGTTTGGCAGCATGGTAATGATGACGTCGCACTGTTCAGCGATCGCTTTAGCCGTAGAAGCTGTTTCTGCACCTGCAGCTATCACTTCTGCGATAACTTCAGGGTTACGGTCAGAAACCACCAGCGAGTAACCTGCTTTCAGAAGGTTTTTACTCATTGGTTTACCCATAATACCCAGGCCAATAAAACCAACTTTCATAGTCATATCAATCATCTCTCTTGTTGCAGTGGTGGTTATTTTTTAAAGGTATCAGCCAGTTTCTGGGTGGCAGAGCGGAACACGCCGAGATCGCTACCAACAGCCACAAACGTCGCGCCCCATTCCAGATAACGACGCGCATCGGCTTCGACCGGTGCGAGGATACCGCTGGGTTTGCCGTGCGCTCTGGCACGGTTAAAAATATGTTGAATCGCTTTTTGTACATCCGGGTGTGATGCATTGCCGAGATGGCCTAATGCCGCAGCCAGATCGCTGGGACCGACGAAGATGCCGTCTACACCTTCGGTAGCGGCGATGGCATCGACGTTATCTACGCCTTGCTGACTTTCAATCTGGACCAGAATGGTGATGTTCTTGTTCGACTGAGCGAAATAATCCGCCACGGTGCCAAACATATTGGCACGGTGAGAAACGGAGACGCCGCGAATACCTTCTGGTGGATAACGAGTAGATGCCACTGCTTGTACCGCTTCCTCTACTGTTTCGACAAATGGAATCAGGAAGTTATAGAAACCGATATCCAGAAGACGCTTAATAATTACCGGTTCGTTGGTCGGCACCCGCACCACTGGCGCGCTGGGGCTACCTTTCAGGGCCATCAGCTGGGGAATAAATGTGGAGATATCGTTTGGCGCATGTTCGCCATCCAGCACCAGCCAGTCAAAGCCAGCCAAACCAAGAACTTCAGTGCTTATCGGGTTAGAGAGAGCTGACCAGCAACCAATTTGTATCTGTTTCGCGGCCAATGCGGCTTTGAATTTATTGGGAAAAATATCGTTATTCATCGCTTATACCTTTGCTTATTTCTGCAATTCCATACGTTTAATGTCGCCAACCACGAAGAGGTAGCAGACCATCGCCATCAGCGCCGAACATCCCACGAAGACCAGTGCCGCATTGAAGGAGTGCAGTTCACTTACCAGGTAACCAATCACCAGTGGAGTGACAATGGAGGCAACATTGCCAAAGACGTTAAATACGCCGCCACAGAGGCCAACAATCTCTTTCGGCGCGGTGTCAGAAATCACCGGCCAGCCCAGCGCACCAAATCCTTTGCCAAAGAAGGCCAGCGCCATCAGCATGACCACCAGCGTGGTGTTGTTGGTGTAGTTACATAAGATGATGGTGGAAGCCAGCAACATTCCCAGTACAATCGGTAGCTTACGAGCCAGGGTCAGTGACAAACCGCGTTTGATCAGATAATCCGAGAAGACACCACCGAGCACACCGCCAGCAAAACCACACAGTGCCGGAATCGAGGCGACCAGGCCTACCTTCAGAATCGACATGCCTTTTTCCTGCACCAGATAAATCGGGAACCAGGTAAGGAAGAACCAGGTGATGGTGTTGATAAAATATTGTCCGAAAAATACACCCAGCATCATGCGGCTGGAGAGCAATTGCTTGATGTAATGCAGTTTGGGACCGCTTGCCACCGCACTGCCCGGCTTTTTGTGGTCCATATCAACCACCGCGCCATTTTCAGAGATAAACTTCAACTCTTCCGCGGACATGCGTGGGTGATCTGTCGGGTTATGAATCAACTTGATCCACAGCGCCGTCAGCACAAAACCAATCACTCCCATAACGGTAAAGACGTGCTCCCAGCCCCAGGCAAAAGTCAGCCAGCCAAGCAGCGGTGAGAAGAGCGCCAGCGAGAAATATTGCGCCGAGTTAAAGATGGCGGAAGCAGTACCACGTTCTTTCGTCGGGAACCAGGCCGCGACAATACGGGCGTTCGCCGGGAATGACGGCGCTTCCGAAAACCCCAGCATAAAGCGCATAAAGAACATGGAGATCCCAGCCCAGGCCAGCGGAAACATATCGACAAAGCCTTGCAGGAAGGTGAACAGCGACCAGAAAAAGAGGCTGTAAGTGTAAACTTTCTTCGAGCCAAACTTATCAAGCAGCCAGCCGCCGGGGATTTGCATCAGCAAGTAGGCCCAGCCAAAAGCGGAGAAGATGTAACCCATCGAAACCGCACTTAACTGCAACTCTTTTGCTACTTCGGTACCAGCAATAGACAGCGTTGCACGATCGGCGTAGTTAACGGCGGTAACAATAAAAATAATCAGTAATATTAAATAGCGGGTATGCACGCCTTTCTTTTTTTCGTCAACGGTGTCCAGAATCATTTTATTTACCTCGGGTACTTATGCTGATTTTTATTATTATGGGGAAGATGTTATTTATGAGTTTCATTTATGCCGTAATGACAATGAACTCGGGAATCAGTATAAGCAGCGCGAGAATAATAATCATTGTGCAAATGCTAATTTAATTAATACGATTTAAATATTATTTTGAGCATATGCACATAAGGTTGCGCGCTAAAGCACAGATTTATGCATTGCCTTACCGGGCGGTACTGCAATCCCTGAAATGATTGACATTGATCACATTTCTGCGTTTAAACTCCTGACATTCTTATTTCACCCAATGAAGTCATTTATTTTTAAATGAGACCAGGTCCTCATTTTAATAGTCCCTGGCTGGAGAATATTGCACAATGGCCAACATCGAAATCAGACAAGAAACGCCAACTGCGTTTTATATAAAAGTTCACGACACAGATAATGTGGCAATTATTGTTAATGATAATGGCCTGAAAGCAGGAACGCGTTTTCCGGACGGACTGGAATTAATTGAACATATTCCTCAGGGGCATAAAGTCGCATTGCTGGACATTCCAGCTAATGGAGAAATTATTCGTTATGGCGAAGTGATTGGTTACGCCGTGCGCGCAATCCCACGCGGAAGCTGGATCGACGAATCAATGGTAGTACTACCGGAAGCGCCACCGTTACATACGCTACCACTGGCAACCAAAGTCCCGGAACCCTTACCGCCGCTGGAAGGTTATACCTTTGAAGGCTATCGCAATGCTGATGGTAGCGTGGGAACCAAAAACCTGCTCGGCATTACCACCAGCGTCCACTGTGTGGCAGGCGTGGTGGATTACGTAGTAAAAATCATTGAGCGCGATCTGCTGCCAAAATATCCGAACGTCGATGGCGTAGTGGGACTGAATCACCTGTACGGTTGTGGCGTGGCGATTAATGCTCCGGCGGCTGTAGTGCCAATACGTACCATTCACAATATTTCGCTCAATCCAAATTTTGGCGGCGAGGTGATGGTGATTGGCTTGGGATGCGAGAAATTGCAACCAGAGCGCCTGCTGGTCGGCACGGATGATGTGCAGGCTATTCCAGTAGAAAGCGCCAGCATTGTCAGCTTGCAGGATGAAAAGCATGTCGGCTTTCAATCAATGGTCGAGGATATTTTGCAGGTCGCTGAACGCCATCTACAAAAACTGAATCAACGTCAGCGAGAAACCTGTCCTGCTTCGGAACTGGTTGTCGGCATGCAATGCGGCGGCAGCGATGCATTTTCTGGCGTAACGGCAAACCCGGCGGTTGGATATGCGTCTGATTTACTGGTGCGCTGCGGTGCAACGGTGATGTTTTCAGAAGTAACGGAAGTGCGTGACGCGATTCATCTACTGACACCGCGCGCCATTAACGAAGAGGTCGGCAAACGGCTGCTGGAAGAGATGGAGTGGTACGATAACTATCTCAATATGGGAAAAACCGACCGCAGCGCCAACCCTTCGCCGGGCAACAAGAAAGGCGGTCTGGCAAACGTGGTAGAGAAGGCACTCGGCTCCATTGCTAAATCGGGTAAAAGCGCAATTGTTGAAGTGCTGTCGCCCGGTCAACGCCCGACTAAACGCGGATTAATTTACGCCGCGACGCCAGCCAGCGATTTTGTTTGTGGCACGCAACAGGTGGCTTCGGGTATTACCGTGCAAGTGTTTACGACCGGTCGCGGCACGCCGTATGGCCTGATGGCGGTACCCGTCATTAAAATGGCGACCCGCACCGAGCTGGCAAACCGTTGGTTTGACTTAATGGATATCAACGCAGGCACCATCGCTACCGGCGAAGAAACCATAGAAGAAGTGGGCTGGAAGCTGTTCCACTTTATTCTCGACGTCGCCAGCGGGAAGAAGAAAACCTTCTCGGATCAATGGGGACTGCATAACCAGCTGGCGGTGTTTAACCCGGCACCGGTGACCTGATATACTCATCATACTTCAAGTTGTATTATGCCCGATATCGCTTGTTTATCGGGCATAGTGAGTCACAGCGAAGACGCGTACTCCCCGACCAGAATCACTTCAACCCCTGCCTTTCGCAGCCCTTCCAGGCTATCTGCAGGAATGCCTTTATCGACAATGATCATGTCGATCCGCTGGGTATCGATGATCTTATGTAGGCTGGAGCGGTTGAACTTACTGGAATCGGTGACTACGATGATCCGTTCCGCAACTTCGCACATCCGACGGTTTAAACGAGCTTCATCTTCATTATGCGTGCTGACGCCACGCTCCAGATCAATAGCATCTACGCCAAGAAACAGCATATCGAAGTGGTAATTTTGCAGCGATTGTTCAGCCTGATCGCCGTAAAAAGATTGCGACTGACGGCGCAAATGCCCGCCGGTCATCAGCAGCTCAACGCCTTCCGCTTCCAGCAAAGCATTAGCCACGTTCATACCGTTGGTCATCGCAATTACGTCAGTGTGCTTGCGCATCAGACGAGCAATCTCAAAAGTGGTGGTCCCGGAATCGAGGATCACCCGATGACCTGGCTGAATCAACTCAACGGCAGCTTTCGCAACGCTGCGTTTCATCGCCGTGTTGAGCGCACTTTTATCTTCCACTGATGGCTCGACTGACGGCGTCGTGCTATCGCAGATCAACGCGCCCCCATAGGCCCGCACAGCGATCCCCTGCTTTTCCAGAAACGCCAGATCGTTACGGATCGTCACAGTAGATACACCATACAATGCCGATAGATCATTAACTTGCACACTTCCTTGCTGGCGCAGGCGTTGAATGATCTGCTCTCGTCGCTCACTGGTGCCAGTCACTCGCTTCTCGCCTGAAGCGTCGGTATTACTCATAGTAAGTCCTTTCGTAAAACTTTCGTTTCATTTCGTTTTGCCTATTAACGCCTTTCTATTAAGCAATTGCAAGCCCACCTTGCCCATTGACGCAAGCTACGCTTGTTTCAGTGGCTTTCATTATGTTTCTTTTGTGAATCAGATCAGAAAACTATTATCTTTCGTTTTATTTTTATCTCACCATGTCGCAGTATCAATTGAAACAAAACGAAAGATTAAAGTTGCAGTAATCTGAACTGGAGAGGAAAGTGAAACATCTGACAGAAATGGTGAGACAGCATAAAGAGGGCAAAACAAATGGGATTTATGCCGTTTGTTCCGCACATCCGCTGGTGCTGGAAGCTGCAATCCGCTACGCCTGTGCAAACCAAACGCCGCTACTGATTGAAGCGACGTCCAATCAGGTGGACCAGTTCGGCGGTTATACCGGAATGACGCCCGCCGATTTTCGCGGCTTTGTTTGCCAGCTTGCTGACTCGCTGAATTTCCCACAGGACGCGTTGATTCTGGGTGGCGACCATCTGGGGCCAAACCGCTGGCAAAACCTGCCTGCCGCTAAGGCGATGGCCAATGCCGATGATTTGATTAAAAGCTACGTCGCGGCAGGATTCAAAAAAATTCACCTTGATTGCAGCATGTCCTGTCAGGACGATCCGGTTCCCTTAACCGATGGCATCGTTGCCGAACGCGCCGCTCGTCTGGCGAAAGTGGCGGAAGAAACCTGCCGTGAACATTTTGGCGAGGCCGATCTGGTGTATGTCATTGGCACCGAAGTTCCGGTGCCTGGCGGCGCACATGAAACCTTAAGCGAACTGGCTGTCACCACACCGGATGCCGCCCGCGCCACGCTGGAAGCCCATCGTCACGCTTTTGAAAAGCAAGGTCTGAATGCCATCTGGCCGCGCATCATCGCGCTGGTAGTTCAGCCTGGCGTCGAATTCGATCACACCAACGTTATTGATTATCAGCCCGCCAAAGCGGCTGCCTTAAGCCAGATGATCGAAAACTACGAAACGCTGATTTTCGAAGCTCACTCTACGGATTATCAAACGCCGCAATCGTTACGTCAGTTGGTTATTGACCATTTTGCCATTCTGAAAGTTGGCCCGGCGCTGACCTTCGCCCTGCGTGAAGCTCTGTTCTCTCTGGCGGCGCTTGAAGAAGAACTGGTGCCAGCGAAAGCCTGTTCCGGTCTGCGTCAGGTACTGGAAAACGTGATGCTCGACCGCCCGGAATACTGGCAAAGCCACTACCACGGTGACGGCAACGCGCGTCGTCTGGCGCGTGGTTATAGCTACTCGGATCGCGTGCGCTATTACTGGCCGGACAGCCAGATTGATGACGCTTTCGCTCATCTGGTTCGTAATCTGGCGGATTCACCAATTCCGCTGCCGCTGATCAGCCAGTATCTGCCGCTGCAGTACGTGAAAGTTCGCTCCGGCGAGCTGCAGCCAACGCCACGGGAACTCATTATCAACCATATTCAGGACATCCTGGCGCAGTACCACACAGCCTGTGAAGGCCAATAAGCAAAACAAAGAGGAACACGCTATGCCAAATATTGTTTTAAGCCGGATTGATGAACGCTTGATTCACGGTCAGGTCGGCGTTCAGTGGGTCGGATTTGCGGGGGCAAATCTGGTGCTGGTAGCCAACGATGAGGTTGCCGAAGATCCGGTACAACAAAACCTGATGGAAATGGTACTGGCAGAAGGGATAGCCGTACGTTTCTGGACGCTGCAAAAAGTTATCGACAACATTCATCGCGCCGCCGATCGACAGAAAATCCTGCTGGTTTGTAAAACACCCGCCGATTTCCTGACGCTGGTGAAAGGAGGCGTTCCGGTGAATCGCATTAACGTTGGCAATATGCACTACGCCAATGGCAAGCAACAAATCGCCAAAACGGTTTCTGTGGATGCGGGCGATATCGCAGCATTTAACGACCTGAAAGCCGCTGGGGTGGAATGCTTCGTTCAGGGCGTCCCGACAGAGCCTGCTGTGGACCTCTTTAAATTACTTTGAGGGATTCATCATGGAAATCAGTCTGTTGCAGGCATTCGCGTTGGGCATTATCGCCTTTATCGCTGGCCTGGATATGTTTAACGGCTTAACCCATATGCACCGCCCGGTGGTCCTCGGCCCGTTGGTCGGGCTGGTACTTGGCGATCTGCATACCGGTATTTTAACCGGCGGTACGCTGGAACTGGTGTGGATGGGGCTGGCCCCTCTGGCGGGCGCACAGCCGCCTAACGTGATTATCGGTACTATCGTCGGCACGGCGTTTGCCATAACCACCGGCGTGAAACCCGATGTCGCGGTCGGCGTAGCCGTACCTTTCGCGGTTGCGGTACAGATGGGGATTACCTTCCTGTTCTCGGTGATGTCTGGCGTGATGTCCCGCTGCGACCGAATGGCGGAGAACGCCGATACACGCGGCATTGAGCGTGTGAACTATCTGGCGCTGCTGGCACTCGGCACTTTCTATTTTCTCTGCGCTTTCCTGCCTATCTACTTCGGCGCGGAACATGCAAAAACCATCATTGATGTCCTGCCGCAACGATTAATCGACGGCCTCGGCGTCGCGGGCGGCATCATGCCAGCAATCGGTTTTGCCGTGCTGCTGAAAATCATGATGAAAAACGTCTACATCCCCTACTTCATCCTGGGCTTTGTTGCCGCTGCCTGGCTCAAGTTACCGGTGCTGGCTATTGCTGCCGCTGCGCTGGCGATGGCGCTGATCGACCTGCTGCGTAAATCTCCTGAACCGACTCAACCTGCGGCACAGAAAGAGGAATTTGAAGATGGCATCTAATCAAACTACCCTGCCGAACGTCAGCGAAAATGAAGAAACATTGCTGACTGGCGTCAATGAAAACGTGTATGAAGACCAGAGCATTGGCGCGGAGCTGACGAAAAAAGATATCAACCGCGTCGCCTGGCGTTCCATGCTGTTACAGGCTTCTTTTAACTACGAACGTATGCAGGCTTCCGGTTGGCTGTACGGTCTGCTGCCAGCACTGAAAAAGATCCACACTAATAAACGCGACCTGGCGCGCGCCATGAAGGGGCATATGGGTTTCTTCAATACCCATCCGTTTCTGGTGACGTTTGTTATCGGCATTATCCTTGCGATGGAGCGTTCTAAGCAGGACGTTAACAGTATTCAGAGCACCAAAATTGCCGTCGGTGCGCCACTTGGCGGGATTGGCGATGCGATGTTCTGGCTAACGCTACTGCCAATTTGTGGCGGGATTGGTGCCAGTCTGGCGTTGCAAGGTTCCATCCTCGGCGCTGTGGTATTTATTGTGCTGTTCAACGTGGTACATCTGGGACTGCGTTTTGGTCTGGCGCATTATGCTTACCGTATGGGCGTGGCGGCGATTCCACTCATTAAAGCGAATACCAAAAAAGTCGGCCATGCTGCGTCTATCGTTGGGATGACGGTAATCGGCGCGCTGGTGGCAACCTATGTTCGCTTAAGCACCACGCTGGAAATCACGGCGGGCGACGCAGTGGTTAAGTTACAGGCTGATGTTATCGACAAACTGATGCCTGCCTTCTTACCGCTGGTCTACACCCTGACCATGTTCTGGCTGGTACGCCGCGGCTGGAGTCCGCTGCGCCTGATTGCAGTTACCGTGGTTCTCGGCATCGTCGGTAAATTCTGCCATTTCCTTTAAATACAATGAGGTATTAGATGTTAAGTATTATTTTGACAGGGCATGGCGGGTTTGCCAGCGGCATGGAAAAAGCAATGAAGCAAATCCTCGGTGAGCAATCGCAGTTTATCGCCATCGATTTTCCCGAAACCTCAAACACCGCGCTGCTTACATCGCAGCTTGAAGAAGCCATCGCCCAACTGGATTGTGAAGACGGTATTGTTTTCCTGACGGATTTGCTGGGCGGCACGCCGTTTCGCGTAGCTTCAACGCTGGCGATGCAAAAACCGGGCTGTGAAGTGATCACCGGCACCAATTTACAACTGCTACTGGAGATGGTGCTGGAGCGCGAAGGGTTAAGTAGTGAAGAGTTCCGTGTGCAGGCGCTGGAGTGCGGACACCGTGGGCTGACCAGTCTGGTGGACGAACTTGGTCGCTGCCATGAAGAATGTCCGGTCGAGGAAGGAATATGACACAAGTTCTGCGCGCCAGAAGGCTGCTGACAGAAGAGGGCTGGCTTGATGATCATCAGCTGCGTATTGCTGACGGTGTGATCGCGGCAATCGAACCGATTCCACCAGGCGTGACTGAACGCAATGCGGAACTGCTCTGCCCCGCTTACATCGACACCCATGTGCACGGCGGCGCGGGCGTTGATGTGATGGATGACGCACCGGATGCGCTCGACAAGCTGGCAATGCACAAAGCGCGCGAAGGTGTCGGCAGTTGGTTGCCGACTACCGTAACCGCGCCGCTTAATGCCATTCATGCGACGCTGGCGCGTATTGCTCAACGTTGCCAACGCGGCGGACCTGGTGCGCAAGTGCTGGGAAGTTATCTCGAAGGACCGTACTTCACGCCGCAGAATAAAGGCGCACATCCGCCGGAGCTGTTCCGCGAGCTGGAAATTACCGAGCTGGATCAATTGATTGCCGTTTCTCAGCACACTTTGCGCGTGGTGGCGCTGGCACCGGAAAAAGCGGGCGCGTTACAAGCCATTCGTCATCTTAAACAGCAAAACGTACGGGTAATGCTGGGGCATAGCGCAGCAACCTGGCAACAAACCTGCGCTGCGTTTGATGCTGGCGCAGACGGCCTGGTACATTGCTATAACGGGATGACGGGTTTACATCACCGCGAACCGGGAATGGTTGGCGCGGGATTAACAGACAAGCGCGCCTGGCTGGAACTGATAGCCGATGGGCATCATGTACATCCGGCGGCGATGTCGCTGTGTTGTTGCTGTGCGAAAGAGAGAATCGTGCTGATCACCGACGCGATGCAGGCAGCCGGGATGCCGGATGGTCGCTATACGTTATGTGGTGAAGAAGTGCAGATGCACGGTGGCGTTGTCCGTACCGCGTCCGGTGGGCTGGCGGGCAGTACGCTGTCTGTCGATGCGGCAGTGCGCAATATGGTCGAGTTGACGGGCGTAACGCCTGCGGAAGCCATCCATATGGCGTCGCTGCATCCGGCGCGAATGCTGGGTGTTGATGGTGTTCTGGGATCGCTTAAACCGGGCAAACGCGCCAGCGTCGTTGCGCTGGATAGCGGGCTGCATGTGCAACAAATCTGGATTCAGGATCAATTAGCTTCGTTTTAATTGTTTGCTCCGTTATTGAGCCTTCACTTCCCCCGTAAGGCCTTTCTTTTTCTTTCGTTTTAATCTGTGTAGCAGTGTCGGATGCGACGCTAACGCGTCTTATCCGACCTACGGCAGTGATTGCCAGGCCGAATAAGGCGTTAACGCCGCATGCGGAAATCCCTTTTGCTTCCCTTATCTTTTCTTTCAACGATCACAGATTTCGTTTTATTTCCTTTTTCTCCATTGAACTTTCAGTTTCTTTTCTATAGATTTTAATCAACGAAAGAAATCACCAAGTGAAATGAAACGAAAGGCAAGCGAAAGCTACCACGCCGGAAGTCAAGTTCATCAGACTAAGGATTGAGTTATGTCAGAAAATTACACCCCTGCTGCCGCGACCACCGGTACATGGACCGAAGAAGAGATCCGTCATCAGCCTCGCGCATGGATCCGTTCCCTCACCAACATCGACGCGTTACGTTCCGCGCTCAATAACTTCCTTGAACCGTTACTGCGCAAAGAGAATCTGCGGATCATCCTGACCGGAGCCGGAACCTCGGCATTTATCGGTGACATCATCGCGCCGTGGCTTGCCAACCATACCGGCAGAAACTTCAGCGCTGTACCGACCACCGATCTGGTCACTAATCCGATGGACTACCTGAACCCAGCTCATCCGCTGCTGTTGATCTCCTTCGGGCGTTCCGGCAACAGCCCGGAAAGCGTTGCCGCCGTGGAACTGGCGAATCAGTTTGTACCCGAGTGCTATCACCTGCCGATCACCTGCAACGAAGCGGGCGATCTTTACCAAAACGCGATCAACAGCGACAACGCGTTTGCCCTGCTGATGCCCGCAGAAACACACGATCGCGGCTTTGCGATGACCAGCAGCATTACCACCATGATGGCCAGCTGCCTCGCGGTTTTCGCACCTGAGACGATCAACAGCCAGAGCTTCCGCGATGTGGCGGATCGTTGCCAGGCGATCCTGACCTCACTGGGCGATTTCAGCGAAGGTGTGTTTGGTTACGCACCGTGGAAACGGATCGTTTATCTCGGTAGCGGTGGCTTACAGGGCGCAGCACGCGAGTCGGCGCTGAAAGTGCTGGAACTAACGGCGGGTAAACTGGCGGCCTTTTATGATTCCCCGACCGGATTCCGTCATGGCCCGAAATCGCTGGTCGATAACGAAACGTTGGTGGTGGTATTTATCTCCAGCCACCCTTACACCCGTCAGTATGATCTTGATCTGCTGGCAGAACTCCGCCATGACAACCAGGCAATGCGCGTAATCGCCATCGCCGCGGAAAGTAACGATGTTATCGCCGCTGGCCCGCATATCATCCTGCCGCCATCCCGTCACTTTATCGACGTTGAACAGGCATTTTGCTTCCTGATGTACGCCCAGACGTTTGCACTGATGCAGTCGTTGCACATGGGCAATACGCCGGATACCCCGTCCGCCAGTGGCACCGTAAACCGCGTGGTGCAAGGCGTAATCATTCATCCGTGGCAGGCATAAGAGGATCGCATTATGAGCATTATCTCCACCAAATATCTGTTACAGGACGCCCAGGCCAATGGCTACGCGGTGCCAGCCTTTAACATTCATAACGCCGAGACGATCCAGGCGATCCTCGAAGTATGTAGCGAAATGCGATCGCCAGTCATCCTCGCCGGGACGCCGGGGACCTTTAAACATATTGCGCTAGAAGAGATTTACGCTCTGTGTAGCGCCTATTCCACAACCTACAACATGCCGCTGGCGCTACATCTCGACCACCACGAATCACTCGATGATATTCGCCGAAAAGTCCACGCAGGCGTACGCAGTGCGATGATCGACGGCAGTCACTTCCCATTTGCCGAGAACGTGAAGCTGGTGAAATCGGTTGTCGACTTCTGCCACTCGCAGGATTGCAGCGTGGAAGCAGAACTGGGCCGTCTGGGCGGTGTTGAAGATGACATGAGCGTCGACGCCGAAAGTGCATTCCTGACCGATCCACAAGAAGCTAAACGCTTTGTCGAACTGACTGGCGTCGACAGCCTGGCGGTAGCGATTGGTACGGCGCACGGCTTATACAGCAAAACGCCGAAGATTGATTTCCAGCGGCTGGCGGAAATTCGTGAAGTGGTGGATGTTCCTCTGGTGCTGCATGGTGCCAGCGATGTCCCGGATGAATTTGTCCGCCGCACTATTGAGCTTGGTGTAACAAAAGTGAACGTTGCCACGGAATTGAAAATTGCCTTCGCAGGTGCGGTAAAAGCCTGGTTTGCGGAAAATCCGCAGGGTAATGATCCTCGTTATTATATGCGCGTCGGTATGGATGCGATGAAAGAAGTCGTCAGAAATAAAATTAATGTCTGTGGTTCAGCGAATCGAATTTCCGCGTAATCATTAATTTTATACGATTTTTCAGAATGCACTGCCCGATTAATATCGGGGAGTGCCTTAATGGCAAAGGAGATAACTAAACCTTAATAAATACATCAGTACAATATCGCAACAATAATATATTTAAAAAGATTATATTATTCAACTTTATGGTGAGGATTACACAATGAGCAGTCCAAATATTCTCTTAACCCGTATTGATAACCGTCTGGTTCATGGCCAGGTTGGCGTGACCTGGACATCCACTATCGGTGCGAATCTGCTGGTAGTCGTGGATGATGTCGTCGCTAACGATGATATTCAACAGAAATTAATGGGTATTACCGCAGAAACCTACGGCTTTGGCATTCGTTTCTTTACTATCGAAAAAACCATTAATGTTATCGGAAAAGCTGCGCCGCATCAGAAAATCTTCCTGATTTGCCGTACGCCACAAACGGTACGTAAATTGGTAGAAGGTGGTATTGACCTGAAAGATGTCAACGTCGGTAATATGCATTTCTCGGAAGGGAAAAAGCAAATCAGCAGTAAAGTGTATGTCGATTCTCAAGATCTCACGGACTTACATTTTATTAAACAACGCGGCGTAAATGTTTTTATCCAGGACGTCCCCGGCGATCAAAAAGAACAAATTCCTGACTAAATTTAAAATCGCCTTAATATTGGTTTGAGGTAATAAAAATGCATGAAATAACCCTAATTCAGGGGCTATCCCTGGCGGCGTTAGTTTTCGTTCTGGGGATTGATTTTTGGCTGGAAGCCTTATTTTTATTCCGCCCGATAATCGTTTGTACCCTCACTGGCGCTATTCTCGGTGATATTCAGACTGGCTTAATTACCGGTGGTCTGACAGAGCTGGCTTTCGCCGGATTAACCCCTGCCGGGGGTGTTCAGCCGCCCAACCCGATTATGGCGGGTCTGATGACCACCGTCATTGCGTGGTCTACGGGCGTCGATGCCAAAACGGCAATTGGTCTTGGCCTGCCGTTTAGTTTGTTAATGCAGTACGTCATTCTGTTCTTCTATTCGGCATTCTCATTATTTATGACCAAAGCCGATAAATGCGCGAAAGAGGCGGATACAGCAGCGTTTTCCCGACTTAACTGGACAACAATGCTGATTGTCGCTTTAGCGTATGCGGTGATTGCTTTCCTCTGTACTTACCTGGCGCAGGGCGCGATGCAGGCGCTGGTGAAGGCGATGCCCGCCTGGCTGACCCACGGCTTTGAAGTGGCTGGCGGCATTCTACCTGCCGTTGGTTTTGGTCTGCTGCTGCGCGTGATGTTCAAAGCGCAATATATCCCTTACCTGATCGCTGGTTTCCTGTTTGTTTGCTACATCCAGGTCAGCAACCTGTTGCCGGTTGCCGTGCTGGGCGCAGGCTTTGCGGTGTATGAGTTTTTCAATGCGAAATCCCGGCAGCAAGCGCAACCGCAGCCCGTTGCCAGTAAAAATGAAGAAGAGGACTACAGCAATGGGATCTGAAATCAGTAAAAAAGATATCACCCGTCTGGGCTTTCGTTCGTCGCTGCTGCAAGCGAGCTTTAACTACGAAAGGATGCAGGCGGGCGGTTTTACCTGGGCGATGTTGCCGATCCTGAAAAAGATTTATAAGGACGACAAACCGGGCTTAAGCGCGGCGATGAAAGATAACCTCGAATTTATTAATACCCATCCGAATCTGGTCGGATTCCTGATGGGATTGTTAATTTCGATGGAAGAGAAAGGGGAAAACCGCGACACCATTAAAGGTCTGAAAGTGGCGCTGTTTGGCCCAATCGCCGGGATTGGCGATGCGATTTTCTGGTTCACTTTGTTGCCGATTATGGCGGGAATTTGCTCATCATTTGCCAGCCAGGGAAACCTGCTGGGGCCGATTCTGTTCTTCGCCGTGTACCTAATTATCTTTTTCCTCCGCGTCGGCTGGACCCACGTTGGTTATTCGGTCGGCGTAAAGGCTATCGATAAAGTTAGAGAAAACTCGCAGATGATCGCCCGTTCGGCAACCATCCTCGGGATCACGGTAATCGGCGGGCTGATCGCTTCATATGTGCATATTAACGTGGTGACGTCGTTTGCTATCGACAGTACCCACAGCGTCGCCCTGCAACAGGATTTCTTCGATAAAGTCTTCCCGAATATTTTGCCGATGGCTTATACCCTGCTGATGTATTACTTCCTGCGGGTGAAAAAAGCGCATCCGGTGCTGTTAATCGGCGTGACTTTTGTGCTTTCCATCGTTTGTTCCGCCTTCGGCATTTTATAAATAAAACGAGGCACTGCGTCTGGCGCTGCCTCAGATTGTTAACAAAGATCGCTTTGTTCATGCCGGATGCGGCGTTACCGCCTTATCCGGCCTACAAAATCATGCAAATTCAATATATTGCAGAAACGATGTAGGCCTGATAAGCGTAGCGCATCAGGCAATTTTGCGTTTGCCATCGGTCTGAGCATCGCACCTGACGGAGCCTCTTTACTTAAGGAATTTCATCCTGTGCAAATCCTTCAGCAAGTTGAAAACTATACGGCGTTAAGTGAACGCGCCAGCGAATATTTATTGGGTGTGATTCGTAGTAAACCGAACGCCGTGATCTGCCTGGCGACCGGAGCCACGCCATTACTGACGTATTATTATCTGGTGGAGAAAATCCACCAGCAGCATGTTGATGTCAGCCAGCTGACCTTCGTCAAGCTCGACGAATGGGTGGATCTGCCATTAACCCTGCCCGGCACCTGCGAAACCTTCCTTCAGCAACATATCGTACAGCCGCTGGGGCTACGTGAAGACCAGTTCATCAGCTTTCGCTCTGAAGATATTAACGAGACGGAGTGTGAGCGGGTAACGAACCTGATTGCGCTCAAAGGTGGTATCGATTTGTGCGTACTTGGACTGGGGAAAAACGGTCATCTGGGGCTGAACGAGCCGGGAGAAAGCCTGCAACCGGCCTGCCATATCAGCCAACTTGATGCCAGAACGCAGCAACATGAAATGTTAATAACCGCGGGTCGCCCCGTAACCCGGGGGATCACCTTAGGACTGAAGGATATTCTCAATGCCCGCGAAGTTTTGCTACTGGTGACTGGCGAAGGAAAGCAGGATGCAACAGCGCGTTTTCTCACGGCTAAAGTCTCCACCGCTATCCCGGCTTCGTTTTTATGGCTGCATAACCATTTCACATGCGTGATTGATGAGATGTGTCGTCGTTAACTCGCCTGGTACAGGCGTTGTAGCTCTATTCCTGCTGCGACGCCTGTAATCAAATCACTCCCCTTGCTGCTCCAGCGCGTACTTATACAGCGCGTTTTTCTTCACGCCGTGAATTTCTGCTGCCAGCGCCGTCGCTTTTTTCAGCGGAAGCTCGGCCTGTAACAGCGCCAGCGTGCGCAGTGCATCGGCGGGTAAGTCGTCTTCCTGCGCCTTATGGCCTTCGACAATCAGCACCATTTCGCCTTTGCGGCGGTTTTCATCTTCCTTTACCCACGCCAGCAGCTCGCCAACGGGCGCGCCGTGAATGGTTTCCCAGGTTTTGGTGAGCTCACGAGCCAGCACCACGTAGCGCGATTCGCCCAATACCGCAACGATATCTTCCAGGCTATCTAACAGACGGTGGGTCGATTCATAAAAAATCAGCGTACGTGGTTCCGCTTCAATGGCTTTCAACGCATCGCGACGACCTTTTGATTTGGCAGGCAGGAAGCCTTCATAACAAAAACGATCGGATGGTAAACCCGCAGCGCTTAACGCAGTGATGGCAGCACATGGCCCCGGTAGTGGCACTATGCGAATCCCCGCTTCACGGCAGGTACGCACCAGATGGTAGCCAGGATCGTTAATTAGCGGCGTTCCAGCATCGGAAACCAGCGCAATGTTTTGCCCCTCTTGCAGCTTCGCCAGCAGCGTTTCGGCTTTTTGTTGTTCATTATGGTCATGAAGCGCGAACAACCGGGCGTTTATCCCAAAATGTTGCAGCAGTAAACCGGTATGACGGGTATCCTCGGCAGCAATCAGATCAACGGCCTGCAATACCTCAAGCGCACGCTGGGTAATGTCCGCCAGATTACCGATTGGCGTAGGTACAATATAGAGCTGGCCTTGAGAATTATCCGCCGATTGGTGTTGTTTCATTGTGTCGTCCGTATTGCCGATTTAATATTGAGCATTGCGTAAAAAAAATATCACTGGATACATTATGGTACCCTCAACATTTTCTCGTTTGAAAGCCGCGCGTTGTCTGCCTGTTGTTCTGGCAGCCCTAATTTTCGCCGGTTGTGGCACCCATACCCCCGATCAGTCCACTGCCTACATGCAGGGGACGGCGCAGGCCGATTCTGCCTTTTATCTACAGCAGATGCAGCAAAGCTCTGATGATACCAGGATCAACTGGCAATTACTCGCCATTCGTGCACTGGTGAAAGAAGGCAAAACCGGGCAAGCGGTGGAGTTGTTTAACCAACTACCGCAAGAACTAAACGATACCCAGCGTCGCGAGAAAACGCTGCTGGCGGTAGAAATCAAGCTGGCGCAAAAAGATTTTACTGGCGCACAGACCTTGTTAGCAAAAATCACGCCGACCGATTTAGAACAAAACCAGCAAGCGCGCTACTGGCAGGCGAAAATCGATGCCAGCCAGGGACGTCCTTCCATTGAATTACTGCGTGCGTTAGTCGCCCAGGAACCTCTGCTCGGCGCGAAGGAAAAGCAACAGAATATTGACGCTACCTGGCAAGCGCTATCGTCCATGACCCAACAGCAGGCGAATACGCTGGTGATTAACGCCGACGAAAATATCCTGCAAGGCTGGCTGGATCTGCAACGCGTCTGGTTTGATAACCGTAACGATCCCAACATGATGAAAGCCGGGATCGCTGACTGGCAAAAACGTTATCCGAACAACCCGGGCGCGAAAATGCTGCCAACACAGTTGGTAAACGTAAAAGCTTTCAAACCAGCGTCAACCAATAAAATCGCCCTGCTGCTGCCGTTGAATGGTCAGGCTGCGGTATTTGGTCGCACAATTCAGCAAGGCTTTGAAGCGGCGAAAAACATTGGCACTCAGCCAGTGGCCGCCCAGGTAGCTACCGCGCCTGCCGCTGACGTGGCAGAACAACCCCAGCCACAAACCGTGGATGGCGTTGCCAGCCCGGCACAAGCCTCGGTTAGCGATCTAACGGGTGAAGAAACCGCAGCGCAGCCGGTGCCTGTAAGCGCCCCTGCGGCAAGTACTGCGGCGGTAAGCACGCCAGCGAATCCAGCCGCAGAACTGAAAATCTACGATACCTCTTCACAACCGCTTAGCCAGATCTTAAGCCAGGTTCAGCAAGACGGCGCGAGCATTGTGGTCGGTCCGCTGCTGAAAAATAATGTTGAGGAGTTGCTGAAGAGCAACACTCCACTGAACGTTCTGGCGCTGAATCAGCCGGAAAATATCGAAAACCGCGCTAATATCTGTTACTTCGCGCTATCGCCGGAAGATGAAGCACGCGATGCGGCACGTCATATTCGTGACCAGGGGAAACAGGCGCCGCTGGTGCTGATCCCGCGCAGTTCGCTTGGCGACCGCGTAGCAAACGCCTTCGCGCAAGAGTGGCAGAAATTGGGTGGCGGTACCGTTCTGCAACAAAAATTTGGTTCCATCAGCGAATTACGCGCGGGCGTGAATGGCGGCTCCGGCATCGCTTTAACGGGTAGCCCGATTACCCCCAGAGCGACAACTGATTCCGGCATGACCACAAACAATCCGACGCTGCAAACCACACCAACCGATGACCAGTTCACTAATAACGGTGGTCGTGTCGACGCGGTCTATATTGTGGCAACGCCGGGCGAAATCGCTTTCGTCAAACCGATGATCGCCATGCGTAACGGCAGCCATAGCGGCGCAACGCTGTACGCCAGTTCCCGCAGCGCACAAGGCTCCGCTGGCCCTGATTTCCGACTTGAGATGGAAGGATTACAGTACAGCGAGATCCCGATGCTGGCAGGCGGTAATCTGCCGTTAATGCAGCAGGCGCTCAGCGCGGTGAATAACGATTATTCGCTGGCTCGCATGTATGCAATGGGTGTTGATGCATGGTCGCTGGCAAATCATTTCTCACAAATGCGCCAGGTTCAGGGTTTTGAAATCAACGGTAATACCGGAGGTCTGACGGCTAACCCGGATTGCGTGATTAACAGGAAGTTATCATGGCTACAGTACCAACAAGGTCAGGTAGTCCCCGCCAGTTAACCACTAAACAGACCGGCGATGCGTGGGAAGTACAAGCGCGTCGCTGGCTGGAAGGCAAAGGACTGCGGTTTATCGCCGCTAACGTGAACGAGCGTGGCGGCGAGATCGATCTGATAATGCGTGAAGGCCAGACCACCGTTTTTGTCGAAGTGCGCTACCGCCGCTCTGCCCTATACGGCGGCGCGGTAGCCAGTGTGACCCGCAGCAAACAACACAAATTATTACAGACTGCCCGCTTGTGGCTCGCGCGTCATAATGGGAGTTTTGATACTGTGGATTGCCGGTTCGATGTGGTAGCCTTCACCGGGAATGAGGTTGAGTGGATTAAGGATGCCTTTAATGACCACTCATAATTAAGGTTTAAGGATTAGCGTGCAAGAAAGAATTAAAGCTTGCTTCACTGAAAGCATTCAAACTCAAATTGCGGCGGCAGAGGCGCTTCCGGATGCCATCTCCCGTGCAGCCATGACGCTGGTTCAGTCTCTGCTCAATGGCAACAAAATCCTCTGTTGTGGTAATGGAACCTCCGCTGCCAACGCACAGCATTTTGCTGCCAGCATGATCAACCGTTTCGAAACGGAGCGGCCCAGCCTACCTGCCATTGCACTAAATACTGATAATGTTGTCTTAACGGCGATTGCCAACGATCGCTTACATGATGAAGTGTATGCAAAACAGGTACGAGCGCTGGGTCATGCGGGAGATGTATTGTTAGCCATTTCTACTCGCGGTAACAGTCGCGATATCGTTAAAGCTGTTGAAGCCGCCGTTACGCGTGATATGACCATTGTGGCATTGACCGGCTATGACGGCGGTGAACTTGCAGGTTTGTTAGGGCCACAGGATGTGGAGATCCGCATTCCTTCGCATCGTAGTGCTCGCATTCAGGAAATGCATATGCTGACGGTAAATTGCCTGTGCGATCTGATCGATAACACGCTTTTCCCTCACCAGGATGATTAAGGAGAATACATGAAGGCATTATCGCCAATCGCGGTCCTTATTTCCGCGCTGCTGTTGCAAGGTTGTGTTGCCGCTGCCGTAGTGGGTACCGCTGCTGTGGGTACCAAAGCCGCAACTGACCCACGCAGTGTCGGTACCCAGGTGGACGATGGTACTCTGGAAGTGCGCGTGAACAGCGCATTGTCGAAAGACGAGCAGATTAAGAAAGAAGCGCGCATTAATGTAACGGCCTATCAGGGCAAAGTGCTGCTGGTTGGGCAGTCACCAAACTCTGAACTTTCGGCTCGCGCCAAACAGATTGCTATGGGCGTAGATGGCGCGAATGAAGTGTATAACGAGATTCGTCAGGGCCAGCCGATTGGTCTGGGCGAAGCATCTAACGATACGTGGATCACCACCAAAGTGCGTTCGCAGCTCTTAACCAGCGATCTGGTGAAATCGTCCAACGTGAAAGTGACCACCGAAAATGGTGAAGTGTTCCTGATGGGGCTGGTGACTGAACGTGAAGCGAAAGCAGCGGCAGATATTGCCAGCCGGGTGAGCGGCGTGAAGCGTGTAACCACAGCGTTTACGTTTATTAAATAGCAGCCCCTTGTAATGCCTGATGCGACGCTTGCCGCGTCTTATCAGGCCTACAACGATACAAAACGTAGTCCGGATAAGGCGCTCGCGCCGCATCCGGCATATTTACAACAACAGCGCCAGCCCGCCGACAATCACACCAGACACTGCCACCATCGCCCCCGTCAGCCATAAGGCTTTTGCCGGGAACGCTTTACGCAGCATAATCAGCGACGGCAAACTCACTGCCGGGAGCGTCATCAACAATGCCAGCGCCGGAGCAGTTCCCATACCTGCCAGCATCATCGTTTGCACAATTGGAATTTCTGCCGCCGTCGGAATGACAAACAAGCATCCTGCTACCGCCATCGCCACCACCCACATCAGGCTGTTATCGACCGCACCATCGGCATGGGGGAATAACCAGACACGAGCGGTCCCCAACACCAGTACGGCAAGGATATAAACCGGGATCGTGCTCCAGAAAAGCGTCCATAGCGCCCTGCCCCAGCGGCTAAAAAATCCGCCCTGCACTTCCGGCATGTCAATTTCGACCGGTGCCTGCGTTTGCGGTGTCTCACGCACCCATTTTTGCACCAGCGTCGCAATCAGCAACACCATCACCAGCCCCGCCACCAGACGAATCGCGGCAAAGCCCCAGCCGAGGACAAATCCCATAAACACCAGCGTCGCCGGGTTTAACAACGGATTCCCCATCCAGAATGCCAGCGCACCGCCCATCGACACTTGTTGGCGACGCATCCCCGCCGCGACCGGAGCCGCACAGCAGGTACACATCATACCCGGCAGCGAAAACAGCGTTCCCAGCAGCGTGCCGCGAAAGCGCGATTGCCCAAGCGTGCGCAGCAGCCAGTCACGCGGGATCAGCACCTGAATCAACGAGCCGAGAAGCACACCCAGCACCGCCGCTTTCCATACCGCGAGGAAATAGATCATCGCGTAATCCAACGCCGCTTGCCACGGATTAGCATCCGCCTGCGCAAGGATAGATTTACCGATACTGTGGGTTTCAGCGGCAGTAAACGCTTTGCCGTAGTAAGGTTGCCATTTCACATACCAGAGACCGGCAATGACAACGAGAAAGAAAAGCGCGGGTTTCCACCACTGAATGGGCGTTGCCGCCTGAGATGAAGACTGACCAGTCATAGCATTCCCCAGGAATAAGTTATGATAATTGAGCGCGTGAATATTACGCTCACTATCAATTCTTGGGAATAATTATTCAGCTCTTTTGCGTAATTCTGAAGAGCTTAAAATGGTCACGCCTTCATGCTCTGGCCGCATCGCCTCTGCCAGCATGACCCGCGCCACGTCTCTCGCATCAATGGATTTCCAGTTACCGGGTAACAAACGGAACAGCGGCGCAAAAAGCGTTTCGTTCATCCGCTGTTTGCTACGATCGCCCAGCAACATCGACGGGCGAGCGATGGTTAGTTTCGGCCAGTTCTGGGCGATTAATGCTTCTTCCATCTCCCCTTTGACGCGGTTATAGAAAAACGGCGAGTGGGCATTGGCACCCATAGCACTAACCACCAGCATATGCTGAGCGCCCAGTCGCCGCCCGGTTAATGCGGTGTCCACAACCAGCGTGTAATCGGCATGAATAAACGCCTCTTTGCTCCCCGCTTCTCGCCGCGTGGTGCCGAGACAACAAAACACAATGTCGATGGGATCGGTGACCTGCGCCAGCGCGTCGGTCAGTTGCGGATCATGGGGATTAAACACGCCAGGCATATCGCCCAACGGGCGTCGCGTCGGCGCGGCTATGGCGTTAACTTTCGGTTCATTAATCAACATCCGCAGCAGGTGACCGCCCACCAGCCCCGTTGCGCCTGTAATCAGTACCTGACTCATCTTCGCTCCTTTACAGAATTGTCCGCCTTGCGCTCCCTGGTACATGCACCAGGCTTAATAGTCTACGAGGTAATTATCCCCGATCGTGAGAAATTCGCCTCATCCAATGCAACAACGCGGAGGAAACATGAGTAAGAAGATTGCCGTTTTAATCACTGATGAATTTGAGGATTCAGAATTCACTTCACCCGCAGACGAGTTCCGTAAAGCCGGACACGAAGTGATTACCATTGAAAAACAAGCGGGTAAAACGGTGAAAGGCAAAAAAGGAGAAGCCAGCGTGACCATCGATAAATCCATCGATGAAGTGACGCCAGCAGAGTTTGATGCCCTGCTGCTACCAGGCGGTCATTCACCGGATTATCTGCGTGGCGACAACCGTTTTGTCACCTTTACCCGAGATTTTGTGAATAGCGGCAAACCTGTTTTCGCCATCTGTCACGGCCCGCAGCTGCTGATCAGCGCCGATGTGATTCGGGGGCGCAAACTGACCGCCGTTAAACCGATCATTATTGATGTTAAAAACGCGGGCGCGGAATTTTACGATCAGGAAGTGGTGGTCGATAAAGATCAGCTGGTTACCAGCCGAACACCGGACGATTTGCCAGCGTTTAACCGCGAGGCGTTACGCCTGCTCGGTGCCTGAATTACGTAGCCAAATCATTTTTTTACCAAAGCCCAGCGTATTGTCGGTGAATTTGATTTCATCGAGCCGGATTTCCCACACCGGCGCCGACAGCATTCGGGCAACCGGAAAGCGACGATTGTACGCCTTGCGCGCGTGGTCGCTTTCCTCACCTTCCAGCCTGCGGATCTCGCCTTTAAACTGCACGCCACGGATTAACGCTACCGTTTTTGGCTGCCCGTTTACCGTTCCGGCAACCGCCGCCTGCGGCCCGCTCATCTGCGCGTGGCGCGTTTTTTCTTCCGTCAAAATGTAGAAGGCAACTTTCTGCGCATCAAAAAGATAAAAGGCATTAGCGCACCAGAGTTCCCCTTCCTGCTGCACACACCAGGTGACAACATGTTGTTTTGCCAGCCAACGGCTGATGGCGGTGAGTGTTTCCATTGCTGTTCTCTTTTATACTGTGGGCCAGACCTTAACATGTGACGCAGACGATGACACCCTGGTTTCTTTACTTGATCCGTACCGCCGACAATAAGCTTTATACCGGGATCACCACGGATGTCGAACGCCGCTATCAGCAACATCAGAGCGGCAAAGGGGCAAAAGCACTGCGTGGGAAAGGTGAACTAACGCTGGCGTTTTCCGCGCCAGTGGGTGACCGTTCGCTGGCACTACGGGCGGAATATCGCGTTAAGCAACTGACCAAACGGCAAAAAGAGCGTCTGGTAGCGGAAGGCGCAGGGTTTGCAGAGTTATTAAGGAGTCTGCAAACCCCGGAGATTAAAAGCGATTGAAGTGATCGTGATACTCAACCAGTCCGGTTACGCCGTTCAGCGCGTCATCCGCTAAACGATGTACCTGGAAGGCGCTTTCAGTGCCCGGCCAGCGACAACGCAAATCGTGATGCGCAGCCAGCTCAAAGCCGAAACGACTGTACAGCGCAGGATCGCCCAGCGTCACCACTGCGGCATAGCCGAACTCATTAAGCGAATCGAGTCCTTCATAGACCAGTTGGCGTGCCAGCCCCTGTCCACGGTATTTTTCATCAACCGCCAACGGAGCCATGCCGACCCATTGCAGGTCTTCGCCCTGCACATCAACCGGACTGAATGCCACATAGCCAATGACCTGACCTTCGTCATCTGTCGCCACCAGGCCCAGCGTCAGAAAGCCATCTTCACGCAGATCGTGAACCAGCTTCGCTTCCGCATCGCTTTCGAATGAACGACGCAGCAGGGCATCAATACCCGGCGCATCAATGGGAATTTCTACTCGAATTAGCATGGTTCACCTACCGATGTCTGTTTGGTTTCAGGCGCGGTTTTCATTCCCGCCTCAACAAAATCCGCCAGTTGCAGCAGCATCATACGTAAGGCTTTCGGCATCTGCTCCAGTTCAATGGCGTCCATCAGGTTTTTCACATACAGCCCCAGCTCCGTATCGCCTTCAATCATCAGCCGACGCTGGAAGAAGAGCGTGTCTGGATCTTGTTTACGCGCCGCAATCATCAGCAGATCGCTGGCGTCGGCACTAAAACTCACATCAGCTTGCGCGTTCTGGCTGACAACCAGTTTGCCATTCACCACCGAGGTAAACCATTGCAGGTCAATATCACGCACATGAATACTTAACCAGCGGCCTTCAAGAAACTCCAGCTCGCCGTCGTCCAGCGCCTGACGGAATTGCCAGCTTAAGACCTGCTCAAGAACCTGGCGTTTAAGCGCAAATGGCGTCAGTTTTACCGGTACACTCAACAGAGATGGCCCCAAATGCACAATGCGGGAACGCAGTTTATCCAACACGAGTTTTACTCCCTGCTTCAACAATCATCCTATTTTGCCATATTGGAAAAATAACATGGCGGTATAAATCAACAATTCCATATGAAATTGCTGCTACCACCAATACAACTTTAACTGCCTTAAATCAAAAATTGTCGCAGCAGGGTTAACTAAAATCCCAGTTCGTTAACATTTTTGCGCTTTGACTGCGCAACCTTCAGGAAAAATTATGGAGCTGCTCTGCCCTGCCGGAAATCTCCCGGCGCTTAAGGCGGCCATCGAAAACGGCGCAGATGCTGTTTATATCGGGCTAAAAGATGATACTAATGCCCGTCACTTCGCCGGCCTTAACTTTACCGAGAAAAAATTGCAGGAAGCGGTGAGTTTTGTTCATCAACATCACCGCAAACTTCACATCGCAATTAACACTTTTGCGCATCCGGACGGTTACGCCCGTTGGCAGCGCGCCGTGGATATGGCGGCGCAGCTGGGTGCCGACGCGCTGATCCTCGCCGACCTCGCCATGCTGGAGTACGCCGCCGAGCGATACCCGCATATTGAGCGTCATGTGTCAGTGCAGGCTTCGGCAACCAATGAAGAGGCGATTAACTTCTATCATCGCCATTTTGACGTTGCCCGCGTGGTGCTACCGCGCGTGTTGTCGATTCATCAGGTGAAACAACTGGCGCGGGTTACCCCTGTACCGCTGGAAGTGTTCGCTTTCGGCAGCCTGTGCATTATGTCGGAAGGGCGTTGCTACCTGTCGTCGTATCTGACGGGGGAATCGCCCAACACCGTGGGCGCGTGTTCTCCGGCCCGCTTCGTGCGCTGGCAACAAACGCCGCAGGGGCTGGAATCCCGCCTGAACGAAGTGCTGATCGACCGTTATCAGGACGGCGAAAACGCAGGTTATCCGACGCTGTGTAAAGGGCGTTATCTGGTGGACGGCGAGCGTTATCACGCGCTTGAAGAACCAACCAGTCTCAATACCTTGGAACTGCTGCCGGAGTTAATGGCGGCAAATATTGCTTCGGTGAAAATTGAAGGCCGCCAGCGTAGCCCGGCGTATGTCAGCCAGGTGGCGAAAGTCTGGCGTCAGGCTATCGACCGTTGTAAGGCCGATCCGCAAAACTTCATACCGCAAAGCGCGTGGATGGAGACGCTCGGGTCGATGTCCGAAGGCACGCAGACCACCCTTGGCGCGTATCACCGTAAATGGCAGTGAGAAAAGCAATGAAATATTCCTTAGGGCCGGTGCTGTGGTACTGGCCAAAAGAGACGCTGGAAGAATTTTATCAGCAGGCCGCAGCCAGCAGCGCCGACGTGATTTATCTTGGTGAAGCGGTATGCAGCAAGCGCCGGGCAACCAAAGTTGGCGACTGGCTGGAGATGGCAAAATCGCTCGCCGGAAGTGGCAAGCAGATTGTGCTCTCCACGCTGGCGCTTGTGCAGGCATCCTCCGAACTGGGCGAACTGAAACGCTATGTTGAGAACGGTGAGTTTCTGATTGAAGCCAGCGATCTCGGCGTGGTGAATATGTGCGCTGAGCGCAAACTGCCGTTCGTCGCCGGGCATGCACTGAACTGCTACAACGCGGTGACACTGAACATATTGCTTAAACAGGGCATGATGCGCTGGTGTATGCCGGTGGAGCTTTCCCGCGACTGGCTAGTGAATCTGCTTAATCAGTGCGATGAACTGGGCATTCGCAACCAGTTTGAAGTGGAAGTCCTGAGCTACGGTCATCTGCCACTGGCCTACTCCGCCCGCTGCTTTACCGCGCGTTCGGAAGACCGCCCGAAAGATGAGTGTGAAACCTGCTGCATTAAGTATCCGAACGGGCGCAACGTGCTGTCGCAGGAAAACCAACAAGTGTTTGTACTCAACGGCATTCAGACCATGAGCGGCTACGTTTACAACCTCGGTAACGAGCTGGCATCCATGCAGGGATTGGTTGATGTGGTCCGCCTGTCACCGCAGGGTACTGACACTTTCGCGATGCTCGACGCCTTCCGCGCTAATGAAAATGGCGCTGCGCCACTACCGCTGACGGCAAACAGCGACTGTAACGGCTACTGGCGGCGGCTGGCCGGGCTGGAGCTGCAAGCGTAAGTATATAGCTCACTTTGTTAACAACTTTAACTACTCTTTAATGCAGTATTAAAGATTAATCGGTAACAAAGTGAGCTGTTATGACTGATAAAACCATTGCGTTTTCGCTACTCGATCTGGCCCCCATTCCCGAAGGTTCTTCAGCGCGAGAAGCGTTCTCCCACTCTCTCGACCTCGCCCGTCTGGCTGAAAAGCGCGGCTATCATCGCTACTGGCTGGCTGAACACCACAATATGACCGGCATTGCCAGTGCTGCAACGTCGGTATTGATTGGCTATCTGGCGGCGAATACCACCACGCTGCATCTGGGTTCCGGCGGCGTGATGTTGCCTAACCACTCACCGTTGGTCATTGCCGAACAGTTCGGCACGCTTAATACACTCTATCCGGGGCGAATCGATTTAGGGCTGGGACGTGCTCCAGGTAGCGATCAGCGGACAATGATGGCGCTACGTCGTCATATGAGCGGCGATATTGATAATTTCCCCCGCGATGTCGCGGAGCTGGTGGACTGGTTTGACGCCCGCGATCCCAATCCGCATGTGCGCCCGGTACCGGGCTATGGTGAGAAAATCCCGGTGTGGTTGCTAGGCTCCAGCCTTTACAGTGCGCAACTGGCAGCGCAGCTTGGTCTGCCGTTCGCGTTTGCCTCACACTTCGCGCCGGATATGCTGTTCCAGGCGCTGCATCTTTATCGCAGCAACTTCAAACCGTCAGCACGGCTGGAAAAACCGTACGCGATGGTGTGCATCAATATTATCGCCGCCGACAGCAACCGCGATGCCGAATTCCTGTTTACCTCGATGCAGCAAGCCTTTGTGAAGCTGCGCCGCGGCGAAACCGGGCAACTGCCGCCGCCGATTCAAAATATGGATCAGTTCTGGTCGCCGTCCGAGCAGTATGGCGTGCAGCAGGCACTGAGTATGTCGCTGGTGGGCGATAAAGCGAAAGTGCGTCATGGCTTGCAGTCGATCCTGCGCGAAACCGACGCTGATGAGATTATGGTTAACGGGCAGATTTTCGACCACCAGGCGCGGCTGCATTCGTTTGAGCTGGCGATGGATGTGAATGAAGAGTTGTTGGGATAGTGTGTTTTAACGCGGGAAGCCTTATCCGAGCTGGCAACGCAGTCCTACGTAGGCCTGATAAGCGAAGCACATCAGGCATTGTGTAGGCAGCAGACATGTCGGATAAGGCACCGCTGATTACTGATACACCGGCAGCAAATTAAAGCTCGATAAAATATGGATCAATGCGTTACCAACGCCAAACACCAGAATCAGCACAATCATCGGTTTGCCGCCCCAGACGCGGAATTTCGGGCTACCAAAGCGTTTACGTGATGCGCGGGCCAGCAACGCCGGAACTATTGCCGCCCAGATGGTAGCCGCTAAACCGGCATAACCAATGGCGTACAGGAATCCGTTCGGGAACAGCAGACCACCCACGACAGGCGGGGCAAAGGTCAGCAATGCTGTTTTCAAACGGCCCATAGCCGAGTCGTCGAAACCAAACAGATCTGCCAGATAGTCAAACAAACCCAGCGTTACGCCAAGGAACGAACTCGCTACCGCAAAGTTTGAGAACACGACCAGCAGAAGGTCCAGGCTACGGCTGTTCAGCACGCCGCTTAATGCCTGTACCAGCACATCAATATTACCGCCCTTCTCGGCGATGCCGATAAACTCCGGACGAGGGATGTTACCCATCGTCGCCAGCAACCAGATGGTATACAGCGCCAGCGCCATCAGCGTACCGTACACCAGGCATTTCACGATGGTTTTCGGATCTTTGCCGTAATACTTCATCAGGCTCGGCACGTTACCGTGATAACCAAACGACGCCAGGCAGAACGGCAGGGTCATCAGCAAATACGGCGCATAAGACGCATTGCTTTCGGCGACGTTGAACAATGTCGCAGGCTGTACATGCCCCAGCAGGCTACCGAAGGTGAGGAAGAAGGTAATGACTTTCGCCCCCAGCACAATCGCCGTCATCCGGCTGACCGCTTTGGTGCTCAACCACACCACAAACGCCACCAACAGTGCAAAACCAAAACCCGCCGCGCGTGCCGGGACGTTCAGCGACATCTCCGCGAAGGTGTGATGCAGAATCGAACCACTGGCAGAAATATAGGCATAGGTCAGGATATAGAGCACAAAGGCAATGGAAATGCCGTTGACCACGTTCCAGCCTTTGCCCAGCAAATCTTTGGTGATGGTGTCAAAACTCGAACCGATTCGGTAATTCAGGTTAGCTTCCAGAATCATCAAGCCGGAATGCAGCATACAGAACCAGGTGAAGATCAGCGCCGCCATTGACCAGAAGAACCACGCACCGGACATGACCACTGGCAGAGAAAACATCCCTGCGCCAATAATGGTGCCGCCGATAATCACCACGCCGCCAAGCAGCGACGGTGACGTTTGGGTGGTGGTTAGTGTTGCCATGAGGGCTTCTCTCCAGTGAAAAATAGTGCGACTGCGTTGTTATGTATTGCACTGTACCAGTACATGAGTACAAAAGACAGAAAAAAAGCCCCGATTGTTAAAATCGGGGCTGTATATATTATTTTACAGACTGTGTTCGCTGTTCAGCGATGATTACGCATCGCCACCGAAACGACGACGACCGGTAGAGTCATCACGACGCGGTGCGCGGCCTTCACGACGTTCACCGCTAAAACGGCGACCATCACCACGACCACCTTCACGGCGTTCACCGCTGAAGTTACGACCGCCTTCACGACCACCTTCACGACGCTCACCACTGAAACCACGACCACCGCCACGACGCTCACCGCCAGTATGCGGCTGTGCATCGCCCAGTAACTGCATGTTCATCGGCTTGTTGAGAATGCGAGTGCGCGTAAAGTGTTGCAGCACTTCACCCGGCATACCTTTCGGCAGTTCGATGGTGGAGTGAGAAGCAAACAGCTTGATGTTACCGATGTAACGGCTGCTGATGTCGCCTTCGTTAGCAATCGCGCCAACGATATGACGAACTTCAACACCATCATCACGGCCCACTTCAATGCGGTACAGCTGCATATCGCCAACGTCACGACGTTCACGACGCGGACGATCTTCACGGTCGCCGCGCGGGCCACGGTCGTTACGATCGCGCGGACCACGATCATCACGGTCACGGAATTCACGTTTCGGACGCATCGGCGCATCTGGCGGAACAATCAGAGTACGTTCACCCTGTGCCATTTTCAGCAGTGCGGCTGCCAGAGTTTCGAGATCCAGCTCTTCACCTTCTGCAGTCGGCTGAATTTTGCTCAGCAGTGCGCGGTATTGATCCAGATCGCTGCTTTCCAGCTGCTGCTGTACTTTAGCGGCGAATTTTTCCAGACGGCGTTTGCCCAGCAGTTCTGCGTTCGGCAGTTCTACTTCCGGAATAGTCAGCTTCATAGTACGTTCAATGTTGCGCAGCAGACGACGCTCACGGTTCTCAACGAACAGCAGCGCGCGGCCAGCACGACCCGCACGACCGGTACGACCGATACGGTGAACGTAAGACTCAGAATCCATCGGGATATCGTAGTTAACCACCAGGCTGATACGCTCAACGTCCAGGCCACGGGCCGCAACGTCGGTCGCAATCAGGATGTCCAGACGACCATCTTTCAGGCGTTCCAGTGTCTGCTCACGCAGCGCCTGGTTCATGTCACCGTTCAGCGCGGCGCTGTTGTAGCCGTTACGCTCAAGAGCTTCAGCCACTTCCAGAGTCGCGTTTTTGGTACGAACGAAGATAATCGCCGCATCAAAATCTTCCGCTTCCAGGAAACGTACCAGTGCTTCGTTTTTACGCATGCCCCAGACAGTCCAGTAGCTCTGGCTGATGTCAGGACGGGTCGTTACGCTGGACTGAATGCGCACTTCCTGCGGCTCTTTCATAAAGCGGCGGGTAATGCGACGAATCGCTTCCGGCATGGTTGCAGAGAACAGAGCGGTCTGATGACCTTCCGGGATCTGCGCCATAATGGTTTCAACGTCTTCGATGAAGCCCATGCGCAGCATTTCGTCAGCTTCATCCAGAACCAGACCGCTCAGTTTAGAGAGGTCCAGAGTGCCACGTTTCAGGTGGTCCAGCAGACGGCCCGGAGTACCGACAACGATCTGCGGCCCCTGACGCAGGGCGCGTAATTGCACGTCATAACGCTGGCCGCCGTACAGGGCAACCACGTTTACGCCGCGCATGTGTTTAGAGAAATCCGTCATTGCTTCAGCAACCTGTACCGCCAGTTCGCGGGTCGGTGCCAGCACCAGAATCTGTGGTGCTTTCAGCTCAGGATCAAGATTCTGCAGCAGAGGTAAAGAGAATGCTGCAGTTTTTCCGCTCCCCGTCTGGGCCATACCCAGAACGTCGCGGCCATTCAGCAGATGTGGAATACACTCTGCCTGAATTGGAGATGGTTTTTCGTAACCCAGATCGTTAAGGGCTTCAAGGATAGGAGCCTTCAGGCCCAGATCTGCAAAAGTGGTTTCGAATTCAGCCATGTAGTACGTGTGCCTCAAAATTAATGGCGGCCAGTCTACATAACTCATCATGAAATTGATCAGCAATTTTCATTGAAAAGTGTGAACCGGCTCAAAGTAGGTGTATTAACGAACAACAACGCCCTCACCCGTTAAGGTGATGGCAATCAAATAAGATTACGGGCTGATGTGTACGTCAGCTATTGCTGGTCCGATTCTGCCAGGTCATCTTGGTCCTGGCCCAGGAGCGATAATTCCAACAATGCGTATCGGTGCTCAACAAAGTTATGAACGTTGTTGGCAACCGCCAGTTTGAACAGTGCCGTGGCGCTGTCCAAATCCCCCAGACTTAGGTAGTACTTACCTAAATAGAAGTTGGTTTCACTGAGATGCTCAGCGAGCGAGGTGTTATCCGTTGCGTCCGCCTTGAGCCTTTCCATTAACGTTTGTTCGCTAATGTTGCCCAGGTAGAACTCGACAATGTTCCATCCCCACTGTTCCTTGTCCGATTTTTCGAAGTGCTGTTTCAACACTTCTTTAGCCTGCTTCTCATCGAGCTTCTGCTCGGCGAGATAAAGCCACAGACTACGGAAAGGATCATTGGGATCGTCTTGATAAAACGCCAGCAGATCATCTTGCGCTAACTTGTCACGACCGCCGTAATATAATGCGATCCCGCGATTCAAGTGCGCGTAGTTGTAAGTTGGATCAAGCTCAAGTACAGAATCAAACGCTTCATAGGCAGCATCAAAATTGCCTGCCTGCGTTAAATATATGCCTAAGTAATTGAATACTTCAGGCATATCCGGTCGGATTGCCAGCGCTTGCGAAAAATCGTTACGCGCTAATGCCCTCAGACCGAGACTATCATACAACACTCCGCGCTCATATAAAAGCTGTGCGCGTTCGTCATCGGTTAAAGCCCGACTGGCAAGGATTTGTTCCATACGTGCCAGAATCACTTCCTGCTGTAAAGTCGGTTGCAATGGTACCGCGAGGACTTCACTTTTACGCCAGGAAGTATTACTGCATCCTGCAAGCGTAAGTGCTGTCGCAACGAAACACCAGCGCAAAAAAGGCTTCATTTCCCACTCCCGAAGACCACGGTTGAATGAACGTCCTGTTCCCGGTTGCTAACAAGGCGTCCTGCCCGGTTAAAAGCCCCCCGCCGCAGCGGAGGGCAAATGGCAACCTTACTCGCCCTGTTCAGCAGCCGGAGCTTCCGGTGCTGCAGCAGGTTGAGACTGCTCAGTCGCTTCTTTAATGCTCAGACGGATACGGCCCTGGCGATCAACTTCCAGAACTTTCACCGGTACTTCCTGACCCATCTGCAGGTAATCGGTCACTTTCTCAACGCGTTTGTCAGCGATTTGAGAGATGTGGACCAGACCTTCTTTACCGCCACCAATGGCAACAAATGCGCCAAAGTCAACGATACGGGTCACTTTACCATTGTAGACGCGGCCCACTTCGATTTCTGCAGTGATCTCTTCGATACGACGAATTGCGTGTTTCGCTTTCTCGCCATCGGTCGCTGCGATCTTCACAGTACCGTCATCTTCGATTTCGATGGTGGTGCCTGTTTCTTCGGTCAGAGCACGGATTACAGAACCGCCTTTACCGATAACATCTTTGATCTTGTCCGGGTTGATCTTGATGGTATGGATACGCGGTGCGAACTCAGAGATATCGCCACGCGGCGCGTTGATCGCCTGTTCCATTACACCCAGGATGTGCAGACGCGCACCTTTAGCCTGGTTCAGCGCAACCTGCATGATCTCTTTGGTGATACCTTCAATTTTGATATCCATCTGCAGTGCAGAGATACCGTCGCGGGAACCCGCAACTTTGAAGTCCATATCGCCCAGGTGATCTTCGTCACCCAAAATGTCAGACAGTACAACGTAGTTGTCGCCTTCTTTCACCAGCCCCATTGCGATACCCGCAACAGCGGCTTTGATCGGCACACCTGCGTCCATCAGCGCCAGAGACGCGCCGCACACGGAAGCCATAGAAGAGGAACCGTTGGATTCGGTGATTTCAGACACAACACGTACGGTGTACGGGAATTTGTCCATATCCGGCATTACTGCCAGCACGCCGCGCTTCGCCAGACGACCGTGGCCAATTTCACGACGCTTCGGAGAACCGACCATGCCGGTTTCACCTACGGAGTACGGAGGGAAGTTGTAGTGGAACAGGAAGGTGTCAGTACGTTCGCCCATCAGTTCATCAAGAACTTGCGCGTCACGTGCAGTACCCAGCGTTGCGGTAACCAGCGCCTGCGTTTCACCACGGGTGAACAGCGCAGAACCGTGAGTACGCGGCAGCACGCCAGTACGCACATCCAGACCACGGATCATATCTTTTTCACGACCGTCGATACGCGGTTCGCCTGCCAGTACGCGGCTACGAACAACATTTTTCTCGATAGCGTGCAGAATTTCACCCAGTTCGTTTTCGTCCAGGGTTTCATCTTCAGCAAGCAGCGTAGCGATGGTTTCAGATTTGATGACATCAACCTGCGCATAACGCTCTTGTTTGTCGGTGATGCGGTAAGCATCGCTCAGACGAGCTTCAGCCAGTGCAGCAACGCGCGCGTTCAGCGCTTCGTTTACCGGCTCCGGCTGCCAGTCCCAACGCGGTTTACCGGCTTCTTTCACCAGTTCATTGATGTTCTGAATAACAACCTGCTGTTGTTCATGACCGAACACTACTGCGCCCAGCATCTGGTCTTCGCTCAGCAGTTCAGCTTCAGATTCAACCATCAGCACAGCAGCTTCCGTACCGGCAACAACCAGGTCCAGTTTGCTCTCTTTCAGCTCGTCCTGAGTCGGGTTCAGTACGTACTGGTCATTGATGTAACCTACGCGGGCAGCACCAATCGGACCATTGAACGGAATACCAGACAGAGACAGTGCTGCGGAAGCACCAATCATCGCGACGATATCCGGGTTAACCTGCGGGTTAACAGAAACCACGGTGGCGATAACCTGAACTTCGTTGACGAAGCCTTCCGGGAACAGCGGGCGAATCGGGCGGTCAATCAGACGCGCGATCAGGGTTTCGCCTTCGCTTGGGCGGCCTTCACGACGGAAGAAGCTACCCGGGATACGACCAGCAGCGTAGGTACGCTCCTGATAGTTAACGGTCAGTGGGAAGAAGTCCTGACCTGGTTTGGCTTTTTTCTGGCCGACAACGGTAACAAATACCGCGGTGTCATCCATGCTAACCATAACAGCGGCAGTGGCTTGACGCGCCATCATGCCGGTTTCCAGAGTCACGGTGTGTTGGCCGTACTGGAATTTACGAACGATCGGATTAAGCAATGTAATACCCTTTTCTTTCTTAGACAGCACCTTACGGTACTGGTGTTAATACCCGATCTTCTGCGCATCCTCGCGACTAATGACAACCCTAACCCAGCCAAATGTGGGTAAAGCCTCTCATTAGCCGCGCGAACCTCTGCAACGGAAGATCATTCATAGCAACAATACATTAGTTTCCAGTGAATTGCTGCCGTCAGTTTGAAAAAAGGGGCCACTCAGGCCCCTTTTCTGAAACTCGCAAGAATTAGCGACGCAGACCCAGGCGCTCGATGAGCTGGGTGTAACGTGCTACGTCTTTACGTTTCAGGTAGTCGAGCAGTTTACGACGCTGAGAAACCATGCGCAGCAGACCACGACGGCTGTGGTGATCTTTTTTGTGCTCTGCAAAGTGGCCCTGCAGGTGGTTGATCTGTGCAGTCAGCAGTGCTACCTGAACTTCAGTAGAACCGGTGTCGTTTTCACCACGACCAAACTCAGAAACGATTTTAGCTGTTGCTTCAGTACTTAGAGACATTTTAAAACTCCAAAGTATATAGAATGAAAGGACGCCGATCTCTAATTCAGCGATCCCAGTGTACGTTACGCAAAGTGTTAAACATTTTACGCGACGTTAAGCGGCAGTATTCTACTCGTAGCGACCTGTTATCGCAAGACGGTTAACATTACGCCGGATATTCAACCACCAGGCGACGAGGCGCTACGCGGCCTTCATCGTCAATTTCCCCCATACCGATAAACTTGCCATTCTCACCTTCTGTAACACGAACCAGTCCTTCCAGCGGCGCACCAGATGTACGAACCGGGTTACCATTTTTGAAGTAAACAGAAGACGTTAACGGAAGATTCACCACCGGATAGTCCGAAGCTGGACTGTCCATTGGCATCAGTAATGGATCAAGTAACTCCGCAGCCGGAATATCCTGCTGTTCAGCTTGCTCAACAAGTTCACGCAGGTGCTCCAGGGTCACCATCCGTTCAACCGGATATTTACTTACCGCCAGACGGCGCAGGTAAATAACATGCGCGCCACAGCCGAGTTTTTCACCCAGGTCGTCAACGATAGTGCGGATATAAGTGCCTTTTGAGCAGTGAATTTCCAGCTCCAGCTCATTGTCTTCATGGCGAATAAACAGCAATTCATAAACGGTAATCGGGCGCGCTTCACGTGGAACTTCAATGCTCTGACGCGCGTATTCGTACAGTTTTTTGCCCTGATATTTCAGTGCTGAATACATCGAAGGGATCTGTTCGATATCGCCGCGGAAAGTATCCAGCGCCGCCGCCAGTTGCTCTGCACTAAAGGTTACCGGACGTTCTTCAACGATTTGTCCATCGGCGTCGGAAGTATCGGTACGCTGTCCAAGACGCGCAATCACCCGATAGCGTTTGTCGGAGTCCAGCAGATACTGGGAAAACTTCGTCGCTTCCCCGAGGCAAATCGGCAACATGCCAGTTGCCAGCGGGTCCAGCGCGCCGGTGTGTCCGGCACGGTTGGCGTTATATATACGTTTCACTTTTTGCAGCGCATCGTTGCTGGACATACCCTGCGGTTTATCCAGCAACAAAACGCCGTTAATGTCGCGACCGCGACGACGAGGACGACTCATTAGTCCTCCTTGCTGTCGTCCGGGTTAACACGACGCTCTTCGTCATGTTTGACCACGCTGGTCACCAGGTTTGACATACGCATCCCTTCAACCAGTGAGTTGTCGTAGAAGAAGGTCAGTTCCGGCACGATACGCAGACGCATCGCTTTACCCAGCAGACTGCGGATGAAACCAGAAGCTTCCTGCAACGCTTTGATGCCCGCTTTAACCGCGTCTTCATCTTTGTCGTTGAGGAACGTCACATATACTTTGGCATACGCCAGGTCACGAGACATTTCGACACCGGAAACGGTGGTCATCATGCCCAGACGAGGATCTTTAATTTCACGCTGCAGGATGAGAGCGATCTCTTTTTGCATTTCCTGCGCTACGCGCTGCGGGCGACCAAATTCTTTCGCCATAATAAATTCTCCTGACAAAAAAGGGGCTGTTAGCCCCTTTTTAAAATTAATTTCAGGTGGAAGGGCTGTTCACGTAGGCCTGATAAGACGCGCCAGCGTCGCATCAGGCAATCCATGCCGGATGCGGCGTAAACGCCTTATCCCGCATGGAACCCTAAAAACCTTAAGCGATGGTACGTTGGATCTCGATGATTTCGAATACTTCGATCACATCGCCAGTGCGGACGTCGTTGTAGTTCTTAACGCCGATACCACATTCCATACCGTTACGGACTTCGTTAACATCATCTTTGAAGCGGCGCAGGGACTCCAGCTCGCCTTCGTAGATAACCACGTTGTCGCGCAGAACGCGGATCGGGTTGTGACGTTTAACCACACCTTCGGTAACCATACAGCCTGCGATGGCACCAAATTTCGGCGATTTGAACACGTCACGAACTTCCGCCAGACCGATAATCTGCTGTTTCAGTTCAGGAGACAGCATACCGCTCATCGCCGCTTTCACTTCGTCGATCAGGTTATAGATGACGGAGTAGTAACGCAGATCCAGGCTTTCCGCTTCAATCACTTTACGTGCAGAGGCATCAGCACGAACGTTAAAGCCAACCAGGATGGCGTTGGACGCCGCAGCCAGGGTGGCGTCGGTTTCGGTGATACCACCTACACCAGAACCGATGATCTTCACTTTAACTTCGTCAGTAGACAGTTTCAGCAAGGAGTCGGAGATCGCTTCCACAGAACCCTGTACGTCTGCCTTCAGGACGATATTCACTTCGTGAACTTCGCCTTCGGTCATGTTGGCGAACATGTTCTCGAGTTTAGATTTCTGCTGACGAGCCAGTTTAACTTCGCGGAATTTGCCCTGACGGTACAGTGCAACTTCACGTGCTTTCTTCTCGTCACGTACAACGGTAACTTCATCACCCGCAGCCGGAACACCGGACAAGCCGAGGATTTCCACCGGGATAGACGGACCCGCTTCCAGCACTTCCTGTCCCAGTTCGTTACGCATCGCACGAACACGACCGTATTCGAAGCCACACAGAACGATATCGCCCTTGTGCAGAGTACCTTCGCGTACCAGTACAGTAGCAACCGGACCACGACCTTTATCGAGGAAGGATTCGATAACCGCACCGCTCGCCATCCCGTTACGTACGGCTTTCAGTTCCAGGACTTCAGCCTGCAGCAGGATAGCATCCAGCAGTTCATCAATACCGGTACCCGCTTTTGCAGATACGTGTACGAACTGGCTTTCGCCGCCCCACTCTTCTGGCAGGATGCCGTACTGAGAGAGTTCGTTCTTAACGCGATCCGGATCGGCTTCTGGTTTATCGATTTTGTTCACAGCAACCACTACCGGAACACCCGCCGCTTTCGCGTGCTGGATAGCTTCGATGGTCTGCGGCATTACACCGTCGTCTGCAGCAACAACCAGGACTACGATGTCCGTTGCCTGCGCACCACGTGCACGCATTGAAGTAAACGCGGCGTGCCCCGGGGTGTCCAGGAAGGTGATCATGCCGTTTTCAGTTTCAACGTGGTATGCACCAATGTGCTGGGTAATGCCGCCCGCTTCGCCAGAGGCCACTTTCGTTGAACGAATGTAGTCCAGCAGAGAGGTTTTACCGTGGTCAACGTGACCCATGATGGTCACAACCGGCGCGCGCGGTTCAGCCGCAGCACCCGTGTCACGGTCGCTCATTACCGCCTCTTCCAGCTCGTTTTCACGACGCAGGATAACTTTGTGGCCCATCTCTTCAGCAACCAGCTGTGCGGTTTCCTGATCGATAACCTGGTTGATGGTTGCCATTGCGCCCAGTTTCATCATCGCTTTGATGACCTGAGAGCCTTTAACCGCCATCTTGTTAGCCAGTTCGCCAACGGTGATGGTTTCGCCGATCACAACGTCACGGTTAACGGCCTGAGCAGGCTTCTGGAAGCCCTGCTGCAGCGAAGAACCTTTACGTTTTCCGCCTTTACCGCCACGTACCGCTGCACGCGCTTCTTCGCGATCAGCTTTTGATTCAGCGTGTTTGTTGCCTTTCTTCGGACGCGCTGCTTTCGCGTTACGACCACGGCCACGGCCGCCTTCGACTTCACGATCGCTTTCGTCTTCTGCCTGACGGGCATGTTGAGAGGTAGTAACGTGATAATCGCTGGAATCTTCAGTTGGTTCCGCGTTATCAGTCCATTTATTTTCTTCCGCCATACGACGTGCTTCTTCAGCAACGCGACGTGCTTCTTCTTCGAGTTTACGACGCGCTTCTTCTTCAGCTTTACGCTTGAGCTCTGCAGCTTCCTGCTCACGGCGGGCTTTTTCAGCCTGGGCGGTTTTAGTCATATCGTCTTGTTGATTGCTCACTTTGTCTTTTTCCGCAGCTTCACGTTTCGCTTGTTCAGCGGCTTCACGTTTAGCTTGTTCTGCGGCCTCACGTTCAGCTTTTTGTTGCGCCTCGCGTTTGGCCGATTCTTCTGCCTCACGACGGGCTTGCTCTTCCGCTTCACGCTGCGCTTGCTCTTCCGCCGCAAGGCGCTCGGCCTCTTGCGGGTCACGTTTCACAAAGGTGCGTTTCTTGCGGACTTCGATTTGTACCGATTTGCTTTTTCCACCGGTACCAGGAATGTTAAGGGTGCTGCGTGTTTTACGCTGCAGCGTTAATTTGTCCGGACCTGAATTTTTCTGGTTCAGGTGGTCAATTAAAGCCTGTTTCTCTTGTGCGGACACAGAGTCGTCAGCAGACTTCCGGATACCTGCATCAGCAAATTGCTGTACCAGGCGTTCCACGGAGGTCTGTCGCTCTGCGGCCAGCGTTTTAATCGTTACATCTGTCATGCTGTTCCTTCCTGCTACAGTTTATTACGCTTCGTCACCGAACCAGCAAATATTACGGGCAGCCATAATCAGTGCTCCGGCTTTTTCGTCGGTCAACCCTTCGATATCAGCCAGATCATCAATGCCCTGTTCGGCGAGATCTTCCAGCGTACAAACGCCACGGGCGGCCAGTTTGAATGCCAAATCACGATCTATCCCTTCAAGGTTCAGCAGATCGTCAGCCGGCTTGTTATCACCGAGGCTTTCTTCCTGGGCCTGTGCAATGGTGGCCAGTGCATTTTTAGCACGCTCACGCAGTGCTTCAACGGTCGGCTCATCAAGGCCTTCGATTTCCAACAGCTCTTTCATCGGCACATAGGCCAGTTCTTCCAACGTTGAGAAACCTTCTTCTACCAGGACAGTCGCGAAGTCTTCGTCAATGTCGAGATAACGGGTGAAGGTGTCAATCGCTGCATGCGCTTCCGCCTGATGCTTAGCCTGCAGGTCGTCAACGGTCATCACGTTGAGTTCCCAACCGCTGAGCTGCGAAGCCAGACGCACGTTCTGACCGTTACGGCCAATCGCCTGCGCCAGGTTACCGGCTTCAACGGCGATATCCATGGTGTGTTTATCTTCATCCACCACGATAGAAGCAACGTCTGCCGGTGCCATCGCATTAATCACGAACTGCGCCGGGTTATCATCCCACAGGACGATATCGATACGCTCGCCGCCCAGTTCAGTAGAAACCGCCTGAACACGCGCGCCACGCATACCTACGCAAGCACCTACCGGATCGATACGTTTATCGTTGGTTTTCACCGCGATTTTCGCACGAGAACCCGGGTCGCGAGCCGCTGCTTTAATTTCAATCACTTCTTCGCCGATTTCTGGCACTTCAATGCGGAACAGTTCGATCAGCATTTCCGGCTTGGAACGGGTAACGAACAGTTGCGCGCCACGCGCTTCCGGGCGAACGGAATAAAGCACGCCACGAACGCGGTCGCCAGGGCGGAAGTTTTCACGCGGCAGCATATCTTCGCGCAGGATCACGGCTTCCGCGTTGTTGCCCAGATCCAGAGAGATGTTGTCGCGGTTTACTTTTTTCACCACGCCGGTGATGATTTCACCTTCGTGTTCACGGAACTGATCAACCACCATCGCACGTTCGGCTTCACGCACTTTCTGCACGATAACCTGTTTTGCCGTCTGGGTGGTGATACGGTCAAAGGTAACAGACTCAATCTGATCTTCAACGTAATCGCCCAGGTTCAGGCTTTCATCTTCATAACGTGCGGCTTCAAGGGTGATTTCCTTGGTCGGCTGGGTGACTTCATCAACAACTAACCAGCGACGGAAGGTGTCAAAATCACCGCTTTTGCGATCGATCTGTACACGGACGTCGATCTCTTGTTCATATTTTTTCTTTGTTGCTGTCGCCAGCGCGCTTTCCAATGCTTCGAAAATCTTCTCGCGAGGTAGCGCCTTTTCATTGGATACGGCTTCAACTACAGCCAAAATTTCTTTGTTCATCGCGGGCTTTTCACCTCATCCAGACTATTAAAAGTGGGGAACCAGGTTCGCCTTCTGGATATTACTCAGCGCGAACACTTCATCTTTACCTTCGACGGTAACTGTGATCATTTCACCGTCTACCGCTTTGATAACGCCCTGCCATTTACGACGGTTTTGTACCGCCATACGGAGAACCAGAGTCACCTCTTCTCCGACAAAACGGGCGTAGTGTTCAGCCGTGAACAGTGGGCGATCGAGACCCGGTGAGGAGACTTCCAGGTTATAAGCAACGGTGATGGGATCTTCAACATCCAGCACAGCACTTACCTGGTGGCTCACATCAGCACAATCATCAACATTGATGCCATCTTCACTATCAATATAGATGCGCAGTGTGGATGTGCGACCGCGAATAAACTCGATGCCAACCAGCTCAAAACCCAGGGCCTCAACTGGCGCAGTAATCATCTCTGTTAATTTTTGCTCTAATGTGGACAAGCCCACCCCCAAGACATAAAAAAAGGGCCTAAAGCCCAGTTATTCTGTAGTCAGATAACAAAAAACCCCGATAAATCGGGGCTTTATATAACTGAACCCTATAACCGCAACTGCGGTCTGGAGCACTTTCCAGAAGGATTTTTTCAAATCCCACTACGAAGGCCGAAGTCTTCACAGTATATTTGAAAAAGAACTCTAAGGGAAAGTGGTTGCGGGGGCCGGATTTGAACCGACGACCTTCGGGTTATGAGCCCGACGAGCTACCAAGCTGCTCCACCCCGCGCCTGAAACGTGGCAAATTCTACTCGTTTTGAGTAAAAAATGCAAATACTGCTGGGATTTGGTGTACCGAGACGGGACGTAAAATCTGCGGGCATTATAGTGATCCGCGCCACATTTTGTCAACATTTATTGCTATTCACGTGAATGGATATCCAGTTCACTTTCATTTGTTGAATACTTTTGTCTTCTCCTGCTCTCCCTTAAGCGCATTATTTTACAAAAAACACACTAAACTCTTCCTGTCTCCGATAAAAGATGATTAAATGAAAACTCATTTATTTTGCATAAAAATTCAGTTAGAGCGGAAATACAGGCTCATCATCAGTTAATTAAGCAGGGTGTTATTTTATGACGACGATTCTCAAGCATCTCCCGGTAGGTCAACGTATTGGTATCGCTTTTTCTGGCGGTCTGGACACCAGTGCCGCACTGCTGTGGATGCGAAAAAAGGGAGCGGTTCCTTATGCATATACTGCAAACCTGGGCCAGCCAGACGAAGAGGATTACGATGCGATCCCTCGTCGTGCCATGGAATACGGCGCGGAGAACGCACGTCTGATCGACTGCCGCAAACAACTGGTGGCCGAAGGTATTGCCGCTATTCAATGTGGCGCATTTCATAACACTACTGGCGGCCTGACCTATTTCAACACGACGCCGCTGGGCCGCGCCGTGACCGGTACCATGCTGGTTGCTGCCATGAAAGAAGATGGCGTGAATATCTGGGGTGACGGCAGCACCTATAAAGGAAACGATATCGAACGTTTCTATCGTTACGGTCTGCTGACCAATGCTGAACTGCAGATTTACAAACCGTGGCTTGATACTGACTTTATTGATGAACTGGGCGGCCGTCATGAAATGTCTGAATTTATGATTGCCTGCGGTTTCGACTACAAAATGTCTGTCGAAAAAGCCTACTCCACGGACTCCAACATGCTTGGTGCAACGCATGAAGCGAAGGATCTGGAATACCTCAACTCCAGCGTCAAAATCGTCAACCCGATTATGGGCGTGAAGTTCTGGGATGAGAGCGTGAAGATCCCGGCAGAAGAAGTCACAGTACGCTTTGAGCAAGGTCATCCAGTGGCGCTGAACGGTAAAACCTTTAGCGACGACGTAGAAATGATGCTGGAAGCTAACCGTATCGGCGGTCGTCACGGCCTGGGCATGAGCGACCAGATTGAAAACCGTATCATCGAAGCGAAAAGCCGTGGTATTTACGAGGCTCCGGGGATGGCACTGCTACATATCGCTTATGAACGTCTGTTGACCGGTATTCACAACGAAGACACCATTGAGCAGTATCATACACATGGTCGTCAATTGGGCCGTCTGCTGTACCAGGGGCGTTGGTTTGACTCCCAGGCGCTGATGCTGCGTGACTCTCTGCAACGCTGGGTTGCCAGCCAGATAACAGGTGAAGTGACGCTGGAACTGCGTCGCGGGAACGACTACTCGATCCTCAATACCGTCTCTGACAACCTGACCTATAAAGCAGAGCGTTTGACCATGGAGAAAGGCGACTCTATGTTTACGGCTGAAGATCGTATTGGTCAACTGACCATGCGTAACCTGGATATTACCGATACCCGCGAGAAGCTGTTCGGTTATGCCAAAACTGGACTGCTCTCCTCCTCCGCCTCTTCGGGCCTGCCGCAGGTGGAGAATCTGGAAAATAAAGTTAAGTAATCTCAGAGCTTTCATGCTAAAGGCCGCCGATGCGGCCTTTTTTACGACCAATATAATGTGATCGCGCATAACGATTTAGATGTCTGTTCCAGCAAAGCTGGCCAATGTCATGAGTTGATTAATATCGCTTGTCGCATGCAAAACTGAAGCTGAACGAACTATTGCGCCGATTCGTTTGACGTTCGAAAGACTACGGAAATTGATCAAGTTGATGACATTCAGGACGGGTCATTAAAACGAAAAAAGACGCTTTTCAGCGTCTCTTTTCTGGAATTTGGTACCGAGGACGGGACTTGAACCCGTAAGCCCTATTGGGCACTACCACCTCAAGGTAGCGTGTCTACCAATTCCACCACCTCGGCACGGATACTACTTTTTAGTTCGGGATATCGCTGGTCGGCTTAGCCGGAGCAGCTGGCTGAGTTTGTTCGGTTTTCGCCGGTGCACTCAGGTTTTCCCATTCGCTACCTTTATTGGTTTTGTTGCTATTGATGTTACCCAGCACCAGACTGATGATGAAGAATAACGTTGCCAGCAGCGCCGTCATGCGGGTCATGAAGTTACCAGAACCACTTGAACCAAACAGCGTAGCGGAAGCGCCTGCTCCGAAGGAGGCTCCCATATCAGCGCCTTTACCTTGCTGCAGCATGATCAGACCTACAAGGCCAATTGCTACAATAAGGAAAACTACCAAAAGAGCTTCGTACATAATCAACCTGTTCCTTGCGGAGTTGCCGCGTACCAATGCTTCAACCAATAAAGCGGGAGTTTTTAATCTTTCCCACTGAAGCGGGTGTGAATACTAACCAAAGCGAATGACCTTCGCAAGGGCAATTTTATCGCATTGTATCAACTGCAGAAAAAAACAGCAAAACCGATGTACTTAAGAAGAAAAAAGGCGACAATCGCCGCCTTTTTAGCCAGTTTGCTATCGAATCAAACCGCTTTTACCGCGTCAGCAATGCGGTGCGCAAATTCGGTTACCTGCGCTTCGTCTTCACCTTCTACCATCACGCGAATTAACGGCTCGGTGCCAGATTTACGCAACAGCACACGTCCACGGCTACCCAGCGCCGCTTCAACTTCTGCGGTCACAGCTTTGACTGATTCATGCTCCAGCGGATCGCCGCTACCTGCGGTGTAACGCACGTTAACCAGAATCTGCGGGAACATTTTCATACCACTGCAAAGGTCGTGCAGACTCATATGGTTACGCGCCATCGCCGCCAGCACCTGCAAACCTGCAACAATGCCATCACCGGTGGTGGTTTTATCCAGCAGGATCACATGACCGGAGTTCTCGGCACCGATGCGCCAGCCTTTCTCCTGCATTTTTTCCAGTACGTAGCGGTCGCCCACTTTCGCACGAGCAAATGGAATACCTAACTGTTTCAGCGCCAGTTCAAGCCCCATGTTGCTCATCAATGTACCCACAGCACCACCACGCAGCTGGCCCTGACGCAGACCTTCGCGCGCGATGATATACATGATCTGATCGCCATCGACTTTATTGCCTTGATGGTCAACCATAATCACGCGGTCGCCGTCACCGTCAAAGGCGATACCGAGATCTGCTTTTTCAGCCAGTACGCGCGCCTGTAACGCACGAACATCAGTTGCGCCCACTTCGGCATTGATGTTTACGCCGTTCGGCTCACAACCGATAGCGATAACGTTCGCCCCCAGTTCACGCAGCACGTTCGGCGCGATGTGATAAGTCGCACCGTTTGCGCAATCCACCACAATCTTCAGTTCACTGAGGCTAAGTTCGTTCGGGAACGTGGCTTTGCAAAACTCGATATAGCGGCCCGCAGCATCAACGATACGGCTGGCTTTACCCAGTTCTGCCGAATCAACGCAGCTGATCTCTTTTTCCATTTCAGCTTCAATGGCTTCTTCAACTGCATCCGGCAGCTTGGTGCCGTCAATAGAAAAGAATTTGATCCCGTTATCATAGAATGGGTTATGTGATGCAGAAATTACAATCCCAGCTTCGGCGCGGAAGGTACGCGTCAGATAAGCCACGGCCGGTGTTGGCATCGGGCCAGTGAAGAGTGCGGAAAGACCGGCAGCCGCCAGACCCGCCTCCAGCGCCGACTCCAGCATATAGCCAGAAATACGGGTGTCTTTACCGATAATAATCTTGCGGGAACCATGACGTGCCAGCACTTTACCCGCAGCCCATCCCAGCTTTAGCACAAAATCAGGCGTGATCGGCGCATCCCCAACACGACCACGAATCCCATCGGTACCGAAATATTTACGATTACTCATAGCGTTTGTTTTCCTTTGCAGACAGAGTGGCTTCCACCACTCGCATCGCTTCTACGGTTTCTTTGACGTCATGAACACGAATAATGTGCGCGCCTTGCATTGCGGCAATGACCGCACAGGCCAGACTACCGCTCAGGCGCTCGGACGGCCCCACGTTCAACAGCTGTCCAATCATCGATTTTCGTGACATACCCACCAACAGCGGCAGGTTGAAATGATGAAATTCAGCCAGACGCGCCAGTAATGCATAGTTGTGATGGAGATTTTTACCGAAACCGAATCCGGGGTCGAGCAACAATTTCTCTTTTGCGATACCAGCCTGTTCGCAGCGTGCTATTTGCTCAACAAAGTAGCGATTTACCTCGGCAAAGACATCGTCATACTTTGGCGCTTCCTGCATAGTCTTTGGATTTCCCTGCATATGCATCAGGCATACTGGCAAACCAGTTGCAGCAGCAGCTTCGAGGGCGCCAGGTTCGGAAAGGGAGCGGATATCATTAATGATGTGAGCGCCTGCTTTCGCTGACTCACGGATCACTTCCGGTTTGGATGTATCTACCGAGATCCAAACTTCAAATCGTTGCGCAATTGCCTCAACGACTGGAATAACACGCTGCAACTCTTCTTCAACGCTCACTTCCGCAGCCCCTGGACGTGTGGACTCGCCGCCAACGTCAATGATCGTTGCGCCAGCATTGATCATCAGATTCGCATGTTTCACCGCATCAATCAGCGAATTATGCGTGCCGCCATCGGAGAAAGAATCAGGCGTGACGTTGAGGATCCCCATTACGTGAGGATGGCTAAGGTCCAGTGAAGTGCCCTGGGCAAAGAGTTTCATGGTGTTATCCCTGGTATGAATTGATAAGAAAAAACCCCGGAGCACGCCCCGGGGTTTTCGGTACAAATACAGTCATCTGATGCAGGAACTTACTTGTCGCCTAACTGCTCTGACATGGTGTTACCCGGGTTCGGCGTACGCGGTTCATCAACCGGACGCGGAGCCTTTGGGCTACCATTGTTGCCAGAATTGTTAGAAGCGCCTGGTTCTTCCCAGCCCGCTGGCGGACGAACATCGCGACGTGCCATCAGGTCGTCAATCTGCGGTGCATCGATGGTTTCATATTTCATGAGCGCATCTTTCATTGCATGCAGAATATCCAGGTTGTCGTTCAACAACTGACGCGCACGATTGTAGTTACGCTCAATCAGTAACTTCACTTCCTGGTCGATGATACGCGCAGTTTCATCGGACATATGTTTCGCTTTCGCCACGCTACGACCGAGGAACACTTCACCCTCTTCTTCCGCGTACAGCAGCGGACCAAGTTTTTCGGAGAAGCCCCACTGAGTCACCATGTTACGTGCCAGGTTGGTCGCAACTTTAATATCGTTGGACGCACCGGTAGAAACATGTTCCGGCCCGTAGATGATCTCTTCTGCCAGACGACCACCGTACAGCGTAGAAATCTGGCTTTCCAATTTCTGACGGCTGGCGCTGATTGCGTCGCCTTCAGGCAGGAAGAAGGTCACACCCAACGCACGTCCGCGCGGGATAATCGTCACTTTGTGCACCGGATCGTGTTCCGGCACCAGGCGACCGATAATCGCGTGGCCTGCTTCGTGATACGCGGTAGATTCTTTCTGCGCTTCCGTCATCACCATGGAGCGACGTTCTGCACCCATCATGATTTTGTCTTTCGCTTTTTCGAACTCAACCATCGATACAACGCGTTTGTTGCCACGAGCGGCGAACAGTGCTGCTTCGTTCACCAGGTTCGCCAGGTCAGCACCGGAGAAACCAGGAGTACCACGGGCAATGATTGCCGCGTCAATATCTGGTGCCAATGGTACGCGACGCATGTGAACTTTCAGGATCTGCTCACGACCGCGAACATCTGGCAAGCCAACCACAACCTGACGGTCGAAACGACCAGGACGCAGCAGCGCCGGGTCCAGAACGTCCGGACGGTTAGTCGCGGCGATAACGATGATACCTTCGTTACCTTCGAAGCCATCCATCTCAACCAGCATCTGGTTCAGAGTCTGTTCACGTTCATCGTGACCACCGCCCAGACCTGCGCCACGCTGGCGGCCGACGGCGTCGATTTCATCGATAAAGATGATACACGGTGCCGCTTTCTTCGCCTGTTCGAACATGTCACGAACACGGGATGCACCCACACCGACGAACATTTCTACGAAGTCAGAACCGGAGATAGTAAAGAACGGAACTTTCGCTTCGCCTGCAATCGCTTTCGCCAGCAGCGTTTTACCGGTACCCGGAGGACCGACCATCAGGACGCCTTTCGGGATCTTACCGCCGAGTTTCTGGAAGCGGCTTGGCTCGCGCAGATACTCAACCAGTTCAGCAACTTCTTCTTTTGCTTCGTCGCAGCCCGCAACGTCAGCAAAGGTCGTTTTGATCTGATCTTCCGTCAGCATGCGCGCTTTGCTCTTACCGAACGACATGGCACCTTTACCACCGCCGCCCTGCATTTGACGCATGAAGAAGATCCAGACACCAATCAGCAACAGCATCGGGAACCAGGAGATGAAGATAGAAGCCAGCAGGCTTGGCTCTTCAGGCGGTTCACCGACAACCTTGACGTTCTTGGTCAGCAGGTTATCCAGTAACTTCGGATCCTGAACCGGAATGTAAGTGGTATAACGGTTACTATCTTTCTTGGTAACGTTGATTTCACGTCCGTTGATACGCGCTTCACGAACCTGGTCGTTATTGACCTCTTGTAGGAAGGTAGAGTAATCCACCTTACGTCCATTAGACTCGCTGGGCCCAAAGCTCTGGAATACTGACATCAGCACAACGGCAATGACCAGCCAGAGTATTAGGTTTTTCGCCATGTCACTCAAGGGATTAACCTCTTATTACAACTGTGTTAAAAACAGCGTCAGGATACTCTATATCCAGCAGCTTTCAAACTTTCGTCTGAAATCTCCCGGTTAGGGTTTACGCCCGGTCGCTACAATATACACTTCCCGCGAACGTGCACGAGAAGAGTCCGGCTTACGAACTTTGACCTTCGTAAACAGGGAGCGAATTTCCCTTAGATACTCATCGAAACCTTCGCCCTGGAACACCTTCACTACAAAACTGCCACCTGGCGCTAATACATCACGACACATTTCTAGCGCCAGTTCCACCAGATACATGGCACGGGGGATATCCACCGCCGGTGTTCCGCTCATGTTTGGTGCCATATCGGACATGACAACCTGGACTTTGCTGTCGCCTACGCGCTCCAGCAGTGCTTGCATCACCAGTTCATCACGAAAATCGCCCTGAAGAAAGTCCACACCAACGATAGGATCCATAGGTAAAAGATCGCAAGCGATGATACGGCCTTTGCCGCCAATTTGGGTGACCACATATTGTGACCAACCACCTGGCGCAGCACCAAGGTCGACAACCGTCATTCCCGGTTTAAAGAGTTTGTCACTTTGCTGTATTTCATCAAGTTTAAACCAGGCACGGGAACGTAACCCCTTTTTCTGTGCCTGTTGAACATATTTATCGCTAAAGTGTTCCTGAAGCCAGCGACTGGAGCTGGCAGAACGCTTCTTACCTGTCATTTAACTTTCCCATTGGGATAACTCATCGTAACCAATTGCGTAAATTTTTACGCGCCTATTTGGCGATATATGGGAGATGGCGGTAGAATGACCCGTTTTCAATCCCAACGTAAGCAAAAAAATACGATGAATCTGAGTACTAAACAAAAACAGCACCTGAAAGGTCTGGCACATCCGCTCAAGCCAGTTGTTCTGCTTGGCAGTAATGGTTTGACCGAAGGGGTGCTGGCCGAGATTGAACAAGCGTTAGAGCACCATGAACTCATCAAGGTGAAAATCGCCACTGAAGATCGCGAAACTAAAACCTTGATCGTGGAAGCTATCGTGCGCGAAACCGGCGCCTGTAATGTACAGGTCATCGGTAAAACGCTGGTGCTTTATCGTCCAACTAAAGAACGTAAAATCTCGCTGCCACGCTAAGATTATCCTAAAGTTACACACATTTGCTGTGTAAAACGAGGGATTTTCCGCAAGCAGGAGAGCAAAATGCCACGCTCTGTTCGTTGATAAAAGGCCGCATAGCGGCCTTTTTCCTTTCTTTACAATACATCAACATTTTGAGTATTGGGTAATTCTTACAGGTATTCCACCTTAATTACTTCAAATTCTACATCGCCGCCCGGCGTTTTGATGACCACTACATCATCTTCTTCTTTGCCAATCAGTCCACGAGCGATAGGCGAGTTTACAGAAATCAGGTTCTGTTTAAAGTCAGCTTCGTCATCGCCTACGATGCGATAGGTCTGTTCTTCATCAGAATCCAGATTCAAAACCGTCACGGTAGCGCCAAAAATCACGCGACCATTGTTTGGCATTTTGGTGACATCAATTACCTGCGCGTTCGACAGCTTGGCTTCGATATCTTTGATACGGCCTTCGCAAAAACCCTGCTGCTCACGCGCAGCGTGGTATTCGGCGTTCTCTTTCAGGTCGCCATGCTCACGCGCTTCCGCGATAGCAGCAATGATTTCAGGACGGCGCACAGATTTCAGAAAATCCAGCTCTTCGCGTAATTTTTCAGCGCCGCGTAAGGTCATCGGAATAGCTTGCATTTGTTATACCTCTTGAATATTCCTGATGGGGAGAGTCTCCACTCGCCCCGGCTGTTCGGCATGCCCGGCACAACTCCTCGTCGGGGCCAGAAGCAAAAAAATACCGACCCGGGAACAGGTCCCAGGCCAGCAATAATTCACATTTTGATAGTCATTTTACCCTGAAGTTCCCGAAGGGTCATCGTTTACTTTATAGGGCGTTGCGCCGTAGTATGACGGCTCGATTCCAGGTTGTTAGCGCGAGATTATGCGATTTTCCAGATTTATCATCGGATTGACCAGCTGTATAGCGTTCAGTGTTCAGGCCGCGAATGTTGATGAGTACATTACTCAACTCCCCGCTGGCGCCAACCTTGCCCTGATGGTGCAAAAAGTCGGCGCGTCTGCCCCCGCTATTGATTACCATAGTCAGCAAATGGCGCTGCCCGCCAGTACGCAGAAGGTGATCACTGCGCTGGCGGCGTTGATTCAACTTGGCCCCGATTTTCGTTTCACCACTACACTTGAAACCAAAGGCAATGTGGAGAACGGCGTACTCAAGGGTGACTTAGTGGCGCGATTTGGTGCCGATCCGACGCTAAAACGTCAGGATATTCGTAATATGGTGGCGACCCTGAAAAAATCAGGCGTCTCCCAAATCGATGGCAATGTGTTCATAGACACGTCCATTTTTGCCAGTCACGATAAAGCCCCCGGCTGGCCCTGGAACGATATGACACAATGCTTTAGCGCCCCGCCTGCCGCCGCCATTGTTGACCGCAATTGCTTTTCCGTCTCGCTCTACAGTGCCCAAAAACCCGGTGATATGGCCTTTGTTCGCGTGGCCTCTTATTACCCTGTAACTATGTTCAGCCAGGTACGCACTCTCCCCCGAGGTTCAGCCGAAGCGCAATATTGCGAGCTGGATGTGGTGCCAGGCGACCTTAACCGCTTTACGTTAACCGGATGCCTACCACAACGTTCAGAGCCGCTACCGTTGGCTTTTGCCGTACAGGATGGCGCCAGCTACGCCGGAGCGATTCTGAAAGATGAGTTAAAACAGGCAGGCATTACCTATTCCGGCACGCTACTGCGACAAACGCAGGTTAACGACCCAGGAACGGTGGTTGCCAGTAAACAGTCGGCCCCTTTGCACGATCTGCTTAAGATTATGCTGAAAAAGTCCGACAACATGATCGCCGATACCGTCTTTCGCATGATTGGTCATGCGCGCTTTAATGTCCCGGGGACATGGCGTGCCGGGTCGGATGCCGTGCGTCAGATCCTGCGTAAGCAGGCGGGTGTGGATATTGGCAACACGATTATTGCAGATGGTTCGGGGCTTTCACGGCATAACCTGATTGCACCAGCCACCATGATGCAGGTGCTGCAATACATTGCCCAACACGACAATGAGCTTAACTTTATCTCAATGCTACCTTTAGCAGGCTACGATGGTTCGTTGCAGTACCGTGCAGGTCTGCATCAAGCGGGCGTAGATGGTAAAGTTTCAGCGAAAACAGGTTCGTTGCAGGGCGTGTATAACCTGGCAGGATTCATCACCACAGCAAGTGGGCAACGAATGGCGTTCGTACAATATCTTTCTGGTTATGCAGTAGAACCCGCGGATCAGCGTAATCGCCGTATTCCGTTGGTACGTTTTGAAAGCCGCTTGTATAAAGATATTTACCAGAACAATTAGTCAAAAAGAAACCCCGGCACATGGCCGGGGTTTCAGATTATTGACAAAGTGCGTTTTGTTTATGCCGGATGCGCCGTAAACGCCTTGCTCGCCCTACAAAATCGTGCAAATTCAATATATTGCAATCATCTTGTAGGCCTGATAAGCGTAGCGCATCAGGCTTATTTGGCATTGGTCATCAGTGATTAACGCTTGTAAATGAACTCAACGCCTTCTTCGTCGTCTTCGTCCCAGTCGTCATCCCAGTCTTCATCATCCTCTTCAGCAATCTCTTCAAGCTGCTGACGGTGATAATCATCCCACATGAATTCGACTTTCTCAGGCTGTTTCGCTTCTTCTGCCTGCACGACCGGGTTTTCAATGATAAAGGTCATCACATCCCAGCAGAGATCTTTCACGCCCAGTCCGCTCGCCGCAGAGATCAGATAATATTTATCTTCCCAGCCCAGCGCCTCAGCGATCGCTTTCGCTTTCTCTTCAGCTTCTGCTTTATCCAGCAGGTCGATCTTGTTGAAGACTAACCAGCGTGGTTTCGCCGCCAGATCCTGGCTGTATTTTTCCAGCTCGCTGATAATAATACGCGCGTTTTCAACTGGATCGGTGCCGTCAATCGGATCGATATCGATGAGGTGCAACAGGACGCGGCAACGTTCCAGGTGCTTCAGGAAGCGAATACCCAGACCTGCGCCTTCCGCAGCGCCTTCAATCAACCCCGGGATATCAGCAACAACGAAGCTCTTCTCGTTGTCCATACGTACCACGCCCAGGCTTGGTACGAGCGTAGTAAACGGATAGTCCGCTACTTTCGGTTTAGCCGCCGAGACAGCGCGGATAAATGTCGATTTACCGGCATTTGGCATCCCCAGCATACCGACATCAGCCAGCAGCATCAGCTCCAGCAGCAGCTCGCGCTTATCGCCCGGCGTACCGTTGGTTTTCTGCCGTGGTGTACGGTTAACGGACGATTTGAAACGGGTATTGCCCAGACCGTGCCAGCCGCCCTTGGCAACCAGTAGACGCTGACCGTGTTTGGTCATATCGCCCATGGTTTCACCGGTACCCTGGTCGATTACACGCGTACCTACCGGCACTTTAATCGTCACGTCTTTACCGCGCTTACCGGTACAATCGCGGCTTGCGCCGTTCTGACCGCGCTCTGCACGGAAAGATTTTTCAAAACGATAATCGATAAGCGTGTTCAGGTTCTCGTCGGCTTCCATCCATACGTCACCACCGTCACCGCCGTCGCCGCCATCCGGGCCGCCTTTCGGAATATATTTTTCGCGGCGGAAGCTCACGCAACCATTACCGCCATCACCTGCAACGACCAGAATCGATGCTTCATCAACAAACTTCATTTTATTCTCCGTAAATCATTCGCCTGCGCGGGGTTGCGATACCACCGTTGTATGCTTACGTAATCCGCCCCAAATACGATGACCAATGGCGGAATACATCGCGCCCGCAACCACGACAAACGCACCGAGATAACCTAAAAGGTTTAACATCGGTCTGGCGAAGAAATCGGGCCAGGCCAGTGATAAAAGATCTGAAAAAAACAGCGTAAACAGTGGGGTGAGCGTGATGATCGCACTCACCTGCGCTGCCTGCCAGCGAGCCATCGCTTCCGCCAGGGCGCCATATCCTACCAAGGTATTCAGTCCGCAAAAAATTAAACATGCGAGCTGCCAGTGGCTAAGCTGCGCTATCACCCCTGGCTTTGCCAGAGGGAAGAGCGCAATTGTACATAAAGTGTACAGCAAAAACAGAATCTGCGGTGAGGCCAGCCGACGCAATAAAACCTTTTGCGCCACGCCATAACTCACCCAGACCGTCGCCGCACCGACCCCAAAGATAACTCCCCAGGTATAATCGGTGAGCTTTGTAAATATCTCGACCAGACTGGTATTAAAAAACATCACCAGGCCGCTCAGGAGCATCAATGCCCCTACAACCTGAGTGCTGCGCATTTTCTCTTTCAGGATAAATACGCTGGCAACCATCATGCCAACCGGCGAGAGTTGCCCAATCACCTGCGAAGCGGTCGGGCTCAGGTATTGCAAAGATGAGCTGAACAGGATGAAGTTCCCAAACAGCCCGGCGGTCGCCACTGCCAACAAAATCAACCAGCGTGGCTTACGAAACACGCGTAATGGCGGCAACCTCTTCTTCACAGCAAGAATGGCACCAAGGCCAATACTCGCCATCAAGAAACGGTAAAACACGATTGTCGGAGGTTCCATCACCTCCAGCACCTGCTTCATTGCGATTGGCAACGCACCCCAGCAAATTGCGGTAGTGAGCGCCAAAAGAATACCAATGCCTGCCTGCTGCTTCATACCGTATTCCCTGCAAAGCGCATTTGCGGATTAACGCCGCACCATGCGCATTTTACCGGTTATCGAATGTAAAAAGCCCCGCAACGTGTTGCGGGGCTTTCATCCGTTACCGGGACGCGAAAAACTTATTCAGCTTCGATGCTGATAAATTTACGGTTTTTCGGGCCTTTAACTTCGAATTTCACTTTACCGTCTGCTTTAGCAAACAGAGTGTGGTCACGACCGCAACCTACGTTAGCGCCAGCGTGGAATTTGGTACCACGTTGACGAACGATGATGCTACCCGCCAGAACGGATTCGCCACCGAAACGCTTAACGCCCAGGCGTTTAGCTTCTGAATCGCGACCGTTACGTGTGGAGCCGCCAGCCTTTTTATGTGCCATTTGAAATCTCTCCTCAGGTCTTAGGCGCTGATGCCAGTAATTTTCACATCAGTGAACCACTGACGATGGCCCTGCTGCTTACGATAGTGTTTACGACGGCGAAACTTAACGATTTTAACTTTCTCGCCACGACCGTGAGCAACAACTTCAGCTTTGATTACGCCGCCATCAACGAAAGGAACGCCGATTTTGACTTCTTCACCGTTTGCGATCATCAGCACTTCAGCGAACTCAACAGTTTCGCCAGTTGCGATGTCCAGCTTTTCCAGGCGAACGGTCTGACCTTCGCTTACTCGGTGTTGTTTACCACCACTTTGGAAAACCGCGTACATATAAAACTCCGCTTCCGCGCACACCTTTTCAATGATTCAGAGTGCGCTATAAATATTCACAATAGGGCGCGAATATTACGCAAAACGCACGCCTTTGACAAGTGCTACAGTCAATACACGAAGAAAAAAAACACAACTTGTACGGTAACGTTTATCTGTGCCATTTTTTCAGTACAATCACTCTATATTCCTAACCATAAACCCTAAGTTGCCTCTGTTCACAGTAAGGTAATCGGGGCGAAAAGCCCGGCTTTTGCGATGAATTTAGAAAAAATCAATGAGTTAACCGCGCAAGATATGGCGGGTGTTAATGCAGCAATTCTCGAGCAGCTTAATTCCGACGTCCAACTGATCAATCAGTTAGGCTATTACATCGTCAGCGGCGGCGGTAAACGTATTCGTCCGATGATTGCTGTACTGGCTGCACGAGCTGTTGGCTATGAGGGGAATGCACATGTCACCATTGCTGCCCTAATTGAGTTTATCCACACGGCGACCCTGCTACACGACGACGTTGTGGATGAATCAGATATGCGCCGAGGTAAAGCTACCGCCAACGCCGCTTTTGGTAACGCTGCCAGCGTGCTGGTAGGCGATTTTATTTATACCCGTGCGTTCCAGATGATGACCAGCCTCGGCTCGCTCAAAGTGCTGGAAGTGATGTCAGAGGCTGTAAACGTCATCGCGGAAGGTGAAGTTCTGCAACTGATGAACGTTAACGACCCGGACATCACCGAAGAGAACTACATGCGTGTTATTTACAGCAAAACCGCACGTCTGTTCGAGGCTGCAGCTCAGTGTTCCGGTATTCTGGCAGGCTGTACGCCGGAAGAGGAAAAAGGCCTGCAAGATTATGGTCGTTACCTCGGCACGGCTTTCCAGCTGATCGACGATTTGCTCGATTACAATGCCGATGGCGAACAGTTGGGCAAAAATGTCGGTGATGATCTGAACGAAGGTAAACCGACGCTGCCGCTGCTGCATGCGATGCATCATGGCACACCAGAACAGGCACAGATGATCCGTTCCGCCATCGAACAAGGGAACGGTCGACATCTTCTGGAACCGGTTCTGGAAGCAATGAACGCTTGCGGCTCTCTGGAATGGACACGTCAGCGTGCGGAAGAAGAAGCAGACAAAGCCATTGCTGCATTGCAAGTGTTGCCGGATACCCCATGGCGAGAGGCGTTAATCGGCCTCGCACACATCGCTGTTCAACGCGATCGTTAATCCCTTCCTGTTATCCCGCGTACTGCGCGGGATAGTTCTAATAAACTCCAAAAAACCCTCAATCAATCGCAAAATTGTCTAAAATACAGATAACTTATCTTAATATATTCTGAATATTCACACTCCTTACAGGAACTTTTTAGAACAATGCGCCATCAGGAGTATAGTGGCGTTACCCGGAGTGCATGTTCTGAAAGTAAGCGACTAACTTAAGGAGTGAGGAAAGATGGAAAATAATTTTATTGACTGGCATCCCGCCGATATCATTGCGGGTTTGCGGAAAAGAGGAACGTCAATGGCGGCGGAATCTCGCAGAAATGGTTTGAGTTCCTCGACACTGGCGAATGCATTATCGCGTCCCTGGCCGAAAGGAGAGATGATTATTGCAAAAGCATTAGGAACTGATCCCTGGGTTATCTGGCCATCACGCTATCATGACCCGCTGACCCATGAGTTTATCGACAGATCGCAGTTGATGCGCAGCTACACCAAACCGCAAAAATGAGTAGCCTGGCGGTAGCCCCGCGAACGGGGCTGCCAGCTATCAGACGATTACTCGCCTTTCACACGCTCAATGTTAGCACCAAGCGCGCGAAGTTTGTCTTCAATGCGTTCGTAGCCACGATCGATGTGATAAATACGATCAACAACCGTAGTACCTTCTGCAATGCAGCCAGCCAGCACCAGACTTGCTGAAGCACGCAGATCGGTTGCCATTACCTGTGCGCCGGAAAGTTTTTCAACACCGTGACAAATAACGGTATTGCTTTCAATTTCGGCATGCGCGCCCATACGGCTCAGCTCAGGTACGTGCATAAAGCGGTTTTCAAAGACCGTTTCGGTGATGAATCCCGTTCCTTCTGCCACCAGGTTCAGCAGCGTGAACTGGGCCTGCATATCGGTCGGGAACGCCGGATGCGGCGCAGTACGTACGTTAACGGCCTTCGGACGTTTGCCGTGCATATCCAGGCTAATCCAGTCTTCGCCTACTTCGATGTCCGCCCCAGCGTCACGCAGTTTCGCCAGCACAGCGTCAAGGGTATCTGGCTGGGCGTTACGGCAGATGATTTTGCCGCGAGAGATCGCCGCCGCCACCAGGAAGGTGCCGGTTTCGATGCGGTCAGGAAGCACACGATAGACACCGCCCCCCAAGCGCTCCACACCTTCGATGACAATACGATCGGTACCCTGGCCGCTAATTTTCGCGCCCAGCGTAACCAGGAAGTTCGCGGTATCGACGATTTCCGGTTCACGTGCCGCGTTTTCAATAATCGTGGTGCCTTCCGCCAAGGTTGCAGCACACATAATGGTCACGGTTGCACCAACACTGACTTTATCCATCACGATGTGCGCGCCTTTCAGACGGCCATCGACGGAAGCTTTAACGTAACCTTCTTCCAGTTTGATGGTCGCGCCTAATTGCTCAAGGCCGGAAATATGTAAATCAACCGGACGAGCGCCAATCGTACAACCACCAGGCAAAGAAACCTGCCCCTGACCAAAACGAGCCACCAGCGGCCCAAGCGCCCAGATAGAGGCACGCATGGTTTTAACCAGATCGTAAGGCGCGCAGAAGACATTAACGTCACGGGCATCGATACGCACAGAACCATTACGTTCTACTTTGGCGCCAAGCTGGCTAAGCAGCTTCATTGATGTATCGACGTCTTTCAGTTTCGGGACGTTCTGGATCTCCACCGGTTCTTCCGCCAGCAGTGCAGCGAAAAGGATAGGCAGAGCAGCATTTTTAGCGCCGGAAATTGTGACTTCGCCCTGGAGCTTCGTTGGCCCCTGAACACGAAATTTATCCATTTAGTATGTTCTCAGTTAACAATTCATATCCGCTACCGGCGTATCGCCCATAGCTCAAAAGCCGTTCAGTTTGCGATCACGCGCCCACTCCGCAGGGGTATACGCTTTGATCGACACAGCATGAATGCGGTTATCCGCAATATATTCCATCAGCGGACCGTAAACCGTCTGCTGTTTTTTAACCCGGCTCATGCCATCAAACATCTCACCCACGGCAATAACCTGAAAGTGGCTGCCATCGCCGGAAACGTGGACTTCCTGGAGGGAAAGAGCGTTCATCAGCACGCTCTGAATTTCATTATTTTCCATGGGATCTTCATTCATCAGTTAATAAACCAGCGAAACATCTTAGAGCAAAGTTGCGCTGTCATAAATAAGCAAAAAGCCTTGCTGATTAATCAGACAAGGCTCGACTTACTGGTAGGTTTGCCGGACTGGCTGGTAACGCCTTATCCAGCCTGAAAAAAATTAACGAGGCAGAACATCAGACGGCAAATTATACAATTTTGCCAGGGTATACACCTTGTCGTTTACCCCCTGAAGCGTCACGCTGTTGCCTTGCTTTTTCGCCAGATCGATCAGATGGAGCAGCAACGCCAGTCCACCCGTATCAACGCGGGACACTCGACTAAGATCGATGCGGGTAATCCCCCTCACCGCTTCGTCACGCATTTCCCACAGCGGCAGCAGAACGTCCTGATCCAGCTCTCCGGTCAATACCAGGGTGTCACCCGTCTGCATCCAGCTCAGTGACTCGCTCATTATTTTTTCTCTTCCAGGGTGATTTTCTGTTGAGAAATAGACTTCAGTTGTGCGGTCAGACCATCGATGCCTTTCGTGCGCAGTAAAGTCCCCCACTCATTTTGTTTCGTGGTGATCATGCTGACGCCTTCGGCAATCATGTCATAAGCCTGCCACTTGCCAGTCTGAGAGTTTTTACGCCACTGGAAATCGAGACGTACCGGTGGACGGCCATTCGGGTCAATAATGGTGACTCGGATAGGCACAATGGTTTTATCACCCAACGGCTGTTCTGGCGCAATCTGATAGGTCTGACCGTGATACATCGCCAGCGCCTGACCGTAAGCCTGCTTCAGATACTCATGGAAAGCGGCAAAGTAGGCTTCACGCTGGGCTGGGGTCGCGCTTTTGTAGTACTGACCCAGTACCAGCGCACCGGCGTATTTTATCTGTACGTACGGTAGCAGTTCCTGATCGACGATGGTACGCAGGTAATCAGGATTAGCCCGAATTTGCGATTGTTCATTCTTCAGGCGATCGAACGTTTTCTGTGCCGCCTCGTCCATCAGCTTATACGGATTGGTCTGATCTGCCGCGGTTGCCGCACTCAGCGGTGCAATCATTAGCAAAGCGACCATCATTAAACGTTTAAACATGCGTCGGTTCTCCTGAAATTATTTCGTTGTACCCACAGGTTCAGTGGTTTCATTATTACCTGGCACAGCGGCTGGCGCATCGCCACTATTCTTATTGTCATCACCTTTACTGCCGTAAAGGAACTGACCAATGAGATCTTCCAGAACCATCGCAGATTTGGTGTCCTGAATCGTATCCCCCTCTTTCAGAATAGCAGTCCCCAGTTCCGGGTCTTCAAAACCGACGTTTAATGCCAGATATTGTTCCCCAAGCAAACCGGAAGTACGAATGCTCAACGAACTGGTATCAGGAATGTGGTTATAACGTTGTTCAATTTCCAGCGTCACGCGCGGTAGATAGGTTTTCGGGTCCAGCGTAATATCTGCAACCCGGCCGACGACAACACCACCAATACTGACCGGAGAGCGCGCTTTCAGCCCGCCGATATTATCGAACGTCGCATAAAGCGTGTAGGTCGGTTCAGTTCGCATTGACGTCACGTTTGCCGCTTTCAGGCAAACAAACAGCGCCGCCAGCAGTGCTGCTAATAAAAAGATACCCACCCAAATTTCATTTTTTTTCGTTTGCATGAACTCAATTCCCAAACATCAATGCGGTCAGCACAAAATCCAGCCCCAGTACGGCCAGAGACGAGTGGACAACGGTACGAGTGGTTGCCCGGCTAATCCCGGCAGAGGTCGGGATGGCGTCATAACCGTTAAACAGCGAAATCCACGTCACCGTAATAGCGAACACCACGCTCTTAATCAGACAGTTGACCAGATCCATACGCCAGTCGACGGCGTTTTGCATTGCCGACCAGAAGAACCCACTATCAATGCCTTTCCAACTGACGCCAACCAGCGATCCGCCCCAGATCCCCACGGCGACGAAAATTATCGTCAGCAGCGGTAGTGAAATTACCCCAGCCCAGAAACGTGGGGAAATGACGCGGCGCAGTGGATCCACGGCCATCATCTCCATGCTGGAGAGCTGCTCTGTGGCGCGCATCAAACCGATTTCCGCAGTTAACGCCGAACCGGCACGTCCGGCAAACAGCAGTGCTGCGACCACCGGCCCCAGTTCGCGCAGCAGCGACAAGGCCACCAGCATCCCCAGACTGGTTTCCGCACTATAAGTGGTCAGCACCAGATAACCTTGCAGACCCAGCACCATTCCGATGAACACGCCAGAAACCACAATAATCAGCATCGACAGGACGCCGACATTATAGAGCTGACGCACCAACAGCGGCGCATGTTTGCGAAATTCCGGTTTGCCGACCAGCGCATTGAATAACATTAACCCGGCCCGCCCGAACGTTCTCAGGGTTTTAATCCCTTTATGTCCGAGCGACGCCAGCGCATTTAACAGCATGAGTGGCTTAACTCCCTGGTAAAAGATCAGCGTGATAATCGCCGGCAGGATAGCGGAACGGAACTGGTCCGTCAGCAATCCCGTCCAGAAACTGACGTACGCGAGGATCAGGATTCGCCTGCAACGCCTGGGCGCTACCGTGAGCGACAATCTTTTTGTCTGCCAGGATCCAGGCGTGATCAGCGATACTTAAAACTTCCGGCACATCGTGAGAAACCACCACACAGGTTACGCCCAGCGCGCTGTTCAGCTCGGAAATCAGCTTCACCAGGACGCCCATAGTGATGGGATCTTGCCCAACAAACGGCTCATCAAACATGATGAGATCCGGCTCCAGCGCAATTGCACGCGCCAGCGCCGCACGACGCGCCATCCCGCCTGAAAGCTCCGATGGCATAAGTTTGGCCGCTCCGCGCAGCCCCACGGCTTCCAGCTTCATCATCACCGTGCTATGCAGCAACGGTACGGGAAGGTGGGTATGCTCGCGCAGTGGATAGGCGACGTTGTCAAAAACGTTCATATCGGTGAACAGCGCTCCAGACTGAAACAACATGCTCATCCGTTTACGCACGGTATACAGGCGCGAACGAGACATCGCCGGAATATTCTCACCATCAAAAAGGATCTCACCGTGATCTGGCGCGATTTGCCCACCAATCAGACGGAGTAGCGTCGTTTTACCGATGCCTGATGGCCCCATAATCGCCGTGATCTTCCCTCGCGGCACGGTCAGGGAAATATTATCGAAGATGCAGCGATTGCCACGCGTAAAACTGACATCGCGCATATCGACTAAATTCGCCACAGACTGCTCCATAATTCACCCTTTGTCTTGCGTTGATTTTCTAAGCATGGCGCTCAATTTAACCTTGAACCCAACATATTTACAGAATATTACCCGCCGCGGTTAGCGAAAGCTGGCATTTGTTTTACTTTTTAGCCGCATAAAGTCAAAATTAAGAATTCATTACGGCTTTCTGAAAATCTTCAGCGGACCGGCGAGTATACCTGAAGAAAGGACGTTAGATGCTTTTAGCTACGGCACTGTTAATTGTTGGTTTACTTTTGGTCGTTTACAGTGCCGACCGTCTGGTATTTGCCGCCTCTATTCTTTGCCGCACTTTTGGCATCCCACCGCTGATCATCGGCATGACGGTGGTCAGTATTGGTACGTCACTTCCAGAAATAATCGTTTCGCTTGCCGCGTCGCTGCATGAACAACGAGATTTAGCCGTCGGCACAGCACTCGGCTCAAACATAATCAATATTTTACTGATCCTCGGTCTGGCTGCGCTGGTGCGCCCTTTTACCGTCCATTCCGATGTTCTGCGCCGTGAATTACCATTAATGTTATTAGTCAGTGTGGTGGCCGGTTCCGTACTCTATGACGGACAACTTGGTCGCAGCGATGGTATCTTTCTCCTCTTTCTGGCTGTGCTATGGCTGCTGTTCATTGTTAAACTTGCACGTCAGGCAGAACGTCAGGGGACTGACAGCCTGGCCAGAGAACAGCTTGCAGAGCTACCGCGCGAAGGCGGTTTACCTGTCGCGTTTTTATGGCTCGGCATTGCATTGATTATCATGCCGGTAGCAACGCGGATGGTGATTGACAACGCCACCGTACTGGCGAATTACTTTGCCATCAGCGAGTTGACTATTGGTCTGACGGCAATCGCTATCGGCACTAGTCTGCCGGAACTGGCAACCGCGATAGCAGGTTTTCGCAAAGGTGAAAACGACATTGCTGTCGGTAATATCATTGGCGCAAACATTTTTAATATTGTCATCGTGCTGGGTTTACCCGCGCTGATAACGCCCGGGGAGGTTAACCCACTGGCGTACAGCCGTGACTGCAGCGTGATGCTGTTGGTCAGTATTATTTTTGCGTTGCTATGTTGGCGACGCTCCCGGCAATCTGGCCGTGGTGTTGGGGTATTATTAACAGGCGGATTTGTCGTATGGCTGGCGATGTTGTACTGGTTATCGCCAATACTCGTTGAATAACTGGAAACGCATTATGTCGCACGTAGAGTTGCAACCGGGTTTTGACTTTCAGCAAGCAGGTAAAGAAGTCCTGGCGATTGAACGTGAATGCCTGGCAGAGCTTGATCAATACATCAATCAGAATTTCACGCTCGCCTGTGAAAAAATGTTCTGGTGTAAAGGTAAAGTCGTGGTCATGGGAATGGGTAAATCGGGACACATTGGGCGCAAAATGGCAGCAACCTTTGCAAGCACCGGTACTCCGTCATTTTTCGTCCATCCCGGTGAGGCCGCACATGGCGATTTAGGCATGGTCACCCCGCAGGACGTGGTCATTGCGATTTCTAACTCAGGTGAATCCAGCGAAATCACGGCCTTAATCCCGGTACTCAAACGCCTGCATGTACCGTTAATTTGCATCACCGGTCGTCCGGAGAGCAGCATGGCACGCGCAGCAGACGTGCATCTGTGTGTTAAAGTAGCGAAAGAAGCCTGTCCGTTAGGGCTGGCACCAACCAGCAGTACTACCGCGACGCTGGTCATGGGAGATGCGCTCGCCGTCGCCTTGTTGAAAGCGCGCGGCTTTACCGCCGAAGATTTTGCACTTTCGCATCCAGGCGGCGCACTTGGTCGTAAACTTCTGCTTCGCGTCAGCGATATTATGCATACGGGCGACGAGATCCCGCATGTCAAGAAAACGGCCAGCCTGCGCGATGCGCTGCTGGAAGTCACCCGCAAAAATCTTGGTATGACCGTCATTTGCGATGACAATATGATGATTGAAGGCATCTTTACCGACGGTGATTTACGCCGTGTCTTCGATATGGGCGTGGATGTCCGTCAGTTAGGTATTGCCGATGTGATGACGCCAGGGGGAATTCGTGTACGTCCTGGCATTCTGGCCGTTGAGGCGCTGAACTTAATGCAGTCCCGCCATATCACTTCCGTAATGGTTGCCGATGGCGACCACTTACTCGGTGTGTTACATATGCACGATTTATTGCGTGCTGGCGTAGTGTAAAGATTCAAGGATAAACAACAATGAGTAAAGCAGGTGCGTCGCTTGCGACCTGTTACGGCCCTGTTAGCGCCAATGTGATGGCAAAAGCAGAGAACATTCGTCTGCTGATCCTCGACGTTGATGGCGTATTGTCAGATGGTCTGATTTATATGGGTAACAATGGCGAAGAGCTGAAAGCGTTCAATGTTCGTGACGGTTACGGTATCCGCTGTGCGCTCACCTCTGATATTGAAGTCGCCATCATTACTGGACGAAAGGCTAAACTGGTAGAAGATCGGTGTGCAACGTTAGGGATCACCCATCTGTATCAGGGGCAATCAAACAAGCTTATCGCCTTTGGCGATCTGCTTGAAAAACTGGCGATTGCGCCAGAAAACGTGGCTTACGTTGGTGATGATCTTATCGACTGGCCAGTGATGGAAAAAGTGGGCTTAAGCGTGGCCGTAGCCGATGCGCATCCGCTATTGATTCCGCGCGCTGATTACGTGACGCGCATTGCTGGCGGTCGTGGCGCGGTTCGTGAAGTTTGCGACTTATTACTTCTGGCGCAGGGCAAACTGGATGAAGCCAAAGGGCAATCGATATGAGTAAAGCCAGACGTTGGGTTATCATTGTGCTATCACTGGCGGTTCTGGTGATGATCGGCGTTAACATGACCGAGAAAGACGATACCGCCCAGGTGGTCGTCAACAACAATGATCCCACCTATAAAAGCGAGCATACGGACACGCTCGTCTATAACCCAGAAGGAGCCCTAAGCTATCGATTGATTGCTCAACACGTTGAATATTATTCCGATCAGGCCGTTTCGTGGTTTACGCAACCCGTACTTACCACGTTTGATAAGGATAAAATCCCGACATGGTCGGTTAAAGCAGATAAAGCCAAGCTAACCAATGACCGGATGCTCTATTTATATGGACACGTTGAAGTCAACGCACTCGTGCCGGACTCTCAACTTCGCAGAATCACGACGGATAACGCGCAGATCAATCTGGTGACGCAGGATGTTACCTCTGAAGACCTCGTCACGTTATACGGAACAACATTTAACTCCAGCGGTCTGAAAATGCGCGGCAACTTACGCAGCAAGAATGCCGAGCTGATTGAAAAGGTTAGAACATCCTATGAAATTCAAAACAAACAAACTCAGCCTTAATCTTGTGCTTGCCAGCTCACTTCTGGCCGCCAGCATTCCGGCATTTGCCGTTACCGGAGATACTGACCAACCGATCCACATTGAGTCGGACCAGCAATCTCTTGATATGCAAGGCAACGTGGTTACCTTTACCGGTAATGTCGTTGTGACTCAAGGCACCATTAAAATTAATGCCGATAAAGTAGTCGTCACCCGTCCGGGTGGTGAACAAGGCAAGGAAGTGATCGACGGTTACGGTAACCCGGCCACCTTCTATCAAATGCAGGATAACGGTAAGCCAGTCGAAGGCCATGCTTCCCAGATGCATTACGAACTGGCAAAAGATTTTGTCGTTCTGACGGGTAATGCTTATCTGCAGCAGGTCGATAGCAATATTAAGGGCGATAAGATCACTTACCTGGTGAAAGAGCAGAAAATGCAGGCTTTCAGTGACAAAGGTAAGCGTGTGACCACCGTTCTGGTGCCGTCACAGTTGCAGGACAAAAACAACAAAGGCCAGACCCCGGCGCAGAAGAAGGGTAATTAATTCGTTATGGCAACTTTAACTGCAAAGAACCTTGCAAAAGCCTATAAAGGCCGCCGCGTGGTGGAAGACGTCAGCCTGACCGTCAACTCCGGGGAGATTGTCGGTCTGCTGGGGCCAAACGGTGCCGGTAAGACGACCACTTTCTACATGGTCGTTGGCATTGTGCCGCGCGATGCGGGCAACATTATTATTGATGACGACGATATCAGCCTTCTGCCGCTGCATGCGCGTGCGCGTCGCGGTATCGGCTATTTGCCGCAGGAAGCCTCTATTTTCCGTCGCCTCAGCGTTTACGATAACCTGATGGCGGTACTGCAAATTCGTGACGACTTATCCGCTGAACAGCGTGAAGATCGCGCGAACGAGCTGATGGAAGAGTTCCACATTGAGCATTTACGCGACAGCATGGGGCAATCGCTCTCCGGTGGTGAACGCCGTCGTGTAGAAATTGCGCGCGCACTGGCTGCGAATCCGAAATTTATCCTCCTCGATGAACCATTTGCCGGGGTTGACCCGATCTCGGTTATCGACATCAAACGTATCATTGAACACCTGCGCGACAGCGGCCTGGGCGTGCTTATCACCGACCATAACGTGCGTGAAACGCTGGCTGTTTGTGAACGCGCTTATATCGTCAGCCAGGGGCATTTAATCGCTCATGGCACGCCGACAGAAATCTTACAAGATGAACATGTTAAGCGTGTATACCTTGGGGAAGACTTCAGACTCTGATAGGGTAGAAGTTTGCGACGTTTTAGCAGGAGAGTACGATTCTGAACATGAAGCAAGGTTTGCAACTCAGGCTTAGCCAACAACTGGCGATGACGCCTCAGCTACAACAGGCGATTCGTCTGTTGCAGTTGTCCACGCTGGAGCTTCAGCAGGAGCTACAGCAGGCGCTGGAAAGTAATCCATTGCTTGAGCAAATCGACACTCATGATGAAATCGACACTCACGAAACGCCAGACAGCGAAACGCTGGATACCGCTGACGCACTCGAACAAAAAGAGATGCCGGAAGAGCTGCCGCTCGATGCCAGTTGGGATACCATCTACACCGCCGGTACGCCATCAGGCACCAGCGGTGACTACATCGACGATGAGCTGCCGGTCTATCAGGGCGAAACGACGCAGACCTTGCAGGATTATCTGATGTGGCAGGTCGAGCTGACACCGTTTTCCGACACTGACCGCGCTATCGCCACCTCCATAGTCGATGCCGTTGATGACACCGGTTATCTGACCGTCCCGCTGGAAGATATTCTCGAAAGTATGGGCGATGAAGAGATCGACATCGATGAAGTTGAAGCAGTCCTGAAACGCATCCAGCGTTTTGATCCGGTCGGTGTGGCGGCGAAAGATCTGCGTGACTGTCTGCTGATCCAACTTTCCCAATTCGATAAAACCACGCCGTGGCTGGAAGAAGCTCGACTGATCATTAGCGATCATCTCGATCTGCTGGCCAATCACGACTTTCGCTCATTAATGCGCGTCACGCGTCTGAAAGAAGATGTGCTGAAAGAAGCCGTCAATCTGATCCAGTCACTCGATCCACGCCCCGGCCAGTCGATCCAGACCGGTGAACCGGAATATGTCATCCCTGATGTGCTGGTGCGTAAGCATAACGGCCAGTGGACGGTTGAACTGAACAGCGACAGTATTCCACGTCTGCAAATCAACCAGCATTACGCCTCAATGTGCAATAACGCACGTAACGATGGCGACAGTCAGTTTATCCGCAGCAATCTGCAGGATGCTAAATGGTTGATTAAGAGCCTGGAAAGCCGTAACGATACGCTGCTGCGCGTCAGTCGCTGTATTGTTGAACAACAGCAAGCCTTCTTTGAGCAAGGCGAAGAATATATGAAACCGATGGTGCTGGCTGATATCGCCCAGGCCGTCGAGATGCATGAATCGACGATATCTCGCGTGACCACGCAAAAGTACCTGCATAGTCCACGAGGCATTTTTGAACTGAAGTATTTCTTTTCCAGTCACGTCAATACCGAAGGGGGTGGCGAAGCCTCTTCCACGGCGATTCGTGCACTGGTGAAGAAATTAATCGCGGCGGAAAACCCAGCGAAACCGTTGAGCGACAGCAAGTTAACTTCTTTGTTGTCAGAACAAGGTATCATGGTGGCACGCCGTACTGTTGCGAAGTACCGAGAGTCTTTATCCATTCCGCCGTCAAACCAGCGTAAACAGCTCGTTTGACCCAACCGATAAGGAAGACACTATGCAGCTCAACATTACCGGAAATAACGTCGAGATCACCGAGGCCCTGCGCGAATTTGTCACCTCAAAGTTTGCCAAACTTGAGCAATATTTTGACCGAATCAACCAGGTTTATGTTGTTCTGAAAGTGGAGAAAGTCACCCACACCTCAGATGCAACACTGCATGTTAACGGTGGCGAAATTCATGCCAGCGCGGAAGGTCAGGACATGTACGCCGCCATTGATGGCTTAATTGATAAGTTGGCACGTCAGCTAACCAAGCATAAAGATAAATTGAAACAACACTAATTGTCCGGGCAATTAGCAAGTGCATGGCGGCCTGTTGTATGGCACAACAGGCCATTTGTACGGTTAATGCTCCGAATCTGCCCCACTGTTTGAGTGGGCAGATTCTTAGGTGAAATTATGACAAATAATGATACAACTCTACAGCTTAGCAGTGTTCTTAACAGGGAATGTACGCGAAGCCGCGTCCACTGTCAGAGCAAAAAACGCGCCCTGGAAATCATCAGCGAACTGGCGGCAAAACAACTTAGCCTGCCACCGCAGGTGGTTTTTGAAGCTATTCTGACGCGGGAAAAAATGGGCAGTACCGGTATTGGTAATGGCATTGCCATTCCGCACGGCAAACTGGAAGAAGATACCCTACGCGCGGTTGGCGTTTTCGTTCAGCTAGAAACACCCATTGCTTTTGATGCCATCGATAACCAGCCGGTAGACTTACTTTTTGCCCTGTTGGTACCCGCAGACCAAACCAAAACGCACCTGCACACTCTTTCGCTGGTCGCGAAACGTCTGGCGGACAAAACTATCTGCCGCCGTTTACGTGCAGCCCAGAGCGATGAAGAGCTGTATCAAATCATTACGGATACCGAAGGTACTCCGGATGAAACGTAGTTATTCTGTAATGTCTCTTTTAGACGTTGTGAGGAGAAACAGTACATGGTACTGATGATCGTCAGCGGACGTTCAGGGTCAGGCAAATCTGTCGCCCTGCGGGCGCTGGAAGATATGGGTTTTTACTGCGTGGATAACCTTCCCGTAGTGCTGTTACCCGATCTGGCTCGGACTCTGGCCGATCGCGAGATTTCTGCCGCCGTCAGCATTGATGTCCGCAATATGCCAGAGTCGCCAGAAATATTCGAACAGGCGATGAGCAATCTGCCTGATGCTTTCTCACCGCAACTCCTGTTTCTCGATGCCGATCGTAACACGCTGATTCGTCGTTACAGCGATACGCGCCGCCTGCATCCGCTTTCCAGCAAAAACCTGTCGCTGGAAAGTGCTATCGACAAAGAAAGCGATCTGCTGGAACCGCTGCGTTCACGGGCGGATCTGATTGTCGATACGTCTGAAATGTCCGTTCATGAACTGGCAGAAATGCTGCGTACCCGCCTGCTGGGTAAACGCGAGCGTGAACTGACAATGGTCTTTGAATCTTTCGGCTTCAAACACGGTATTCCTATCGACGCGGATTACGTCTTTGACGTACGTTTCCTGCCGAACCCACACTGGGATCCGAAACTGCGTCCGATGACGGGCCTTGATAAACCTGTCGCCGCATTCCTCGATAGGCACACAGAAGTACACAATTTTATCTACCAGACGCGTAGCTATCTTGAGCTATGGTTACCTATGCTGGAAACCAACAACCGTAGCTACCTGACGGTCGCCATTGGTTGTACTGGCGGGAAACACCGTTCGGTGTATATTGCAGAACAGTTGGCTGACTACTTCCGCTCACGCGGTAAAAACGTCCAGTCACGCCATCGCACGCTGGAAAAACGTAAACCATGACCGTCAAACAAACTGTCGAAATCACTAACAAGCTGGGCATGCATGCCCGGCCTGCTATGAAACTGTTTGAATTAATGCAGGGTTTTGACGCCGAAGTGCTTTTACGTAATGACGAAGGCACCGAGGCTGAAGCCAACAGCGTTATTGCGCTGTTGATGCTGGATTCTGCCAAAGGACGACAGATTGAAGTCGAAGCGACCGGTCCGCAGGAAGTTGAGGCGCTGGCCGCCGTCATTGCCCTCTTTAACTCAGGTTTTGACGAAGATTAATCTTCGTCATTCCGACACTTAATTCCCCCAGACACGCCCCTTCCGCCCTAACGTACGAAAAAAGTACAACCCCCAAATATCCCAATTTCTCGCAAATTGTACATTTCGTGCGCTTTTCTGTAAGTATAAAACCTTAAGAAAACCTTAAAAAAGCTTGTTTAGGTTTTGTTTAAGTTAAGCCCTCATACTGGAGACGGTCAGAAAATACCTCCAGGAGATGGCATGATTCGCTTATCTGAACAAAGTCCCCTGGGCACCGGAAGACATCGAAAATGTTATGCGCATCCGGAAGATGCCCAACGCTGTATTAAAATTGTCTACCACCGTGGCGACGGTGGTGATAAAGAGATCCGCCGTGAGTTAAAGTACTATGCGCATCTTGGTCGTCGTTTGAAAGACTGGAGCGGTATTCCGCGCTATCACGGTACGGTTGAGACTGATTGCGGAACCGGTTATGTCTACGATGTGATTGCCGATTTTGATGGCAAACCGTCTATTACACTGAGCGAATTTGCTAAACAATGCCATTACGAAGAAGATATCGCGCAACTGCGTCAGTTATTGAAACAGTTAAAGCGTTATTTGCAGAATAACCACATCGTGACGATGTCGCTGAAGCCGCAGAATATTCTCTGCCACCGCATCAGTGAGTCAGAAATTATCCCCGTCGTCTGTGACAACATTGGTGAAAGCACGTTGATTCCATTGGCGACCTGGTCGAAGTGGTGTTGTCTGCGTAAGCAAGAGCGGTTGTGGCGACGTTTTATCACTCAACCAGCGTTAGCTGTTGCTCTGCAAAAAGAGGCGCAACCGAGTGAAAGCAAAAAGCTCTCCCTCACCTCGCGCGAAGCCTAATACAGCTGGTGTTGTTGCATAAACGACTCACCGCCTAACTGATGTATTTGCTGCAAAATCCACGCCTGACGGCTACGCACGTAGCCCGAAGGTGCAGTAACTTTGAAACGAAGTGGATTGGGTAATACAGCCGCCAATAACGCTGCTTCCGAACGGGTAAGTTTGCTGGCGGATTTATGGAAATAACGCTGTGCCGCTGCCTCGACGCCAAACACACCGTCGCCAAATTCGACGACATTCAGGTAAACCGTCAGGATGCGTTTTTTGCTCCAGACCGTTTCTATCCCCAGTGTTAATCCGGCTTCCAGCCCTTTTCGTACCCAGCTTCGCCCATCCCACAAAAAGAGATTTTTGGCTGTCTGCTGCGAAATTGTTGATGCGCCGCGAATGCGGTTTTCATTGCGCTCGTTGTGCGCCAGGGCTTTCTCAATGGAAGCGACATCAAAACCCCAGTGCTCGGGAAATTTCTGATCTTCTGCGGCAATCACCGCCAGCCCCATCCACGGCGAGATTTGATCCATACTGACCCAGTCAGAATGCGCCACGTAACGAAAGTTACCGTGCAGCCAGGCACTTAGCTGACGCTCGGCCATCACCGCAGAGAACGGGACTGGCGCTATACTAAACAGCGCTATACCCCCGCCCCAGAGCACAAAGAGGACAATCGATAACCGCAGAATGAAACGGCGAACGAAACCGAACGCCGTTACGCGGCGTTTGCTCATTCCGCCAGAACCAGTACGCGGGAAACCAGCTTATCAATACCACTTGCTGCTTCCGCAATGTTCTGTGCCAACATATACGCAGGTGTGGTAACAATCTTATTGTCTTCATCAACGACAATATCATCTACCGGACATGGCACATGCTCCGCGCCCATATCTTCCAGCACTTCTGCGGTATCGATATCAGTACCGATAGTCAAACGCAGCGGGAAATTGAAGATTTTCGGCAACATTGCCGGGGCAATGCACATAAAGCCAAGCGGTTTTCCGGCCTGATGCATTGCCAGCGCCAGCGCCTTTAACTCACGGTCCACGCTGCATTCACTGCCAAGACTGGCAAAATCACTCAAATTCTTTGCCGCGCCAAATCCACCCGGCACAATTAACGCATCCAGTTCGGCGGCATCAGCCTGTGCCAGAGGGCGGATCTCACCACGCGTAATACGCGCCGCTTCAATCAACACATTGCGCGTTTCCGCCATTGCTTCACCGGTTAAATGGTTAATGACATCAACCTGCTGCTTATCTGGAGCAAAACAAACTGCCTGCGCGCCGCTGCGAGATATCGCTAATAACGTCAATACCGCTTCATGAATTTCAGAACCGTCATAGACGCCGCATCCGCTCAGAACTACGCCAATTTTCTTCATTGTGATCATCCTTTCCCAATTGACTGAAACACATTAATTTTTTTAATAAAAACGCTACGCATCACACATTTAACTGATTCATGTAACAAATCATTTAAGATTTGCTATCTTAACTGCATGCGGCCTGAAAAACAGTGCTGTGCCTTTGTTACTTATCATAAAAAATTACGGCGCAGCCAAGATTTCCCTGGTGTTGGCGCAGTATTCGCGCACCCCGGTTTAGCCGGGGTCATTTTTTAGCAGCTTTTGCCACCCACGCTTTCAACACTTCTACGTCGTGACGCCACTCTTCTTTCATCTCTTCAATCCATTCACCAACATTATCTTCCCACGCAGGAAGATCGGGAGACTGAATTTGCTGCCCCAGCTGTTGTAAATGGCGTAACCCCACAGAACCCGCTGCGCCTTTAATTTTATGTCCTTCCTCAACGATGCCTTTTTTGTCCTGTGCCGTCAGGTTCGACTCCAGTACGCTGACATAGCCCGGCATCATCTTCTCAAACACGGCCAACCCGTCGGTAATCAACTTCGGTCCTACAAGTTCGAGATACTGCTCCAGCATGGGAATATCGAGCAATGCTTCTGATTTACCACTCTCTTCTGTCGTCACCGTGCTCTCCTCATCATCCTGGGTATCCCAGAATTTCTTGATCATCGCGGTTAGCGCCGGAACAGAAAGCGGCTTACTCAGCACATCATCCATTCCAGCATTGAGGTACTCTTGTTTATCTTTCAGCACGTTGGCGGTTAAGGCCACCAGCGGTGGTAAATCTTCACGCGGATAACGCTTCGTCAGTTCGCGTGATATATCCAGCCCGGTCATATCTGGTAACTGAATATCCAGCAATACAAGGTCGTATTCGCCCGGCTTAAACATCTCCAGTGCTGCCTTACCAGACATCGCCACATCAACGCTGTTGCCCAGTTTTTCCAGCACCGAACGGGCAACGATGACGTTCAGCTCAATGTCCTCTACCAACAGCACATTCAGCGCCGGTAAAGGCATATCATCTTCGTCAAACGCATCATCCACTTCTTCCGCCACCGACGGCGCGTGGATCGTCAGGGTAAAGGTAGAGCCTTTACCTTGTTCGCTGGTGACAGTGATATCACCGCCCATATTTTTCGCCAGTCGACGAGAAACCGCCAGGCCAATACCCGTACCGGTTGCAGGTTTGCCACCGTGGCTGTCTTTCACCTGATAATACATGGCGAAAATTTTATCCAGTTCATTCTGTGGAATACCGATGCCGGAGTCTTCCACTTCAAAATGCAGCATGTCGCCTTCGTCATAACGTACGCGAACAGTCACCTGGCCCTTCTGGGTAAATTTCACAGCGTTACTGATTAAGTTCCACAGGATCTGGCGTAAGCGAGTCCCGTCGGTAATCACCTGATGCGGCAGCGGCAGTGTTGGTTCAAGAACAAAGCGCAAGCCTTTTTGTTGCGCCTGCAGTGCGGAGAGGTTTTCCAGATCGGCCAGGAAGCTGGTGAAATCAACCGGCTGGTTATCGAGCTGAACTTTACGTCGCTCCATCTTATCCATATCAATAATATCGTTGAAGATATTCCCCAAAGTGATGGCGGAAACATGGATAGTTTTGAGATATTTTTCCTGCTCGGCGGTGAGCTCTGTATCCAGCAGAATTCGGCTTAAGCCGACGATACCGTTCAGCGGCGTACGCAACTCATGACTGATGGTGGAGATAAAGGTTGTTTTGTCGCGGCTGGCGCGTTCGAGCGCATCCTGATAACGCTTACGCTCGGTAATGTCGCGGCCGAACCCCATCAAGCCGTGGCGTTTACCCACGCGGTCGTAGTACGGCACTTTACGGATTTCAAAGCAGGCTTTGCGTCCATCCGGATAATCCAGCCACTGTTCATAGGTCAGTGACACATTATGACGGAACACCTTCTCGTCGGTTTCAATGACTTTCGCTGCGGCTTCCGGCGAGTAAACGTCCGCAGGTTTCAAATGCACCAACTGTTTTTCGCTTTTCCCGGTCAGCAGTTCCATCGCACGGTTACAGCCGGAAAACTCTTTATCTTCGTTACGGTAAAAAACCAGATCGGGTGAAGCATCAAGGAAGGAACGTAAGAACGAAGATTGTTGCTCGAGTTGAATTTGCGTCTCTTCGCGCTCTTTGATTTCAATTTTCAGCTGACCGAAGGTTTCCTGCAGTTCTGCTTCTGCTTTTTCACGAACGGCGATTTCCTGATTTAGCTGGGCAATATTATCTTTTAACTGAACGTTGAGGCTTAGATCGCGCTCGCGCATCTCCTCCAGCTTTTGTACCAGACGTGACAGGCGTTGCCGTGACTCCTCGAGTTGCTCAACGACTACCGAAAGAAAGTAGACCGCCCATGGCGTAATCAACAAACCAAAGAAAATAGAGCGGATAACATCAATGCTTTCGACCTGACCATGCAGCACCATGGTTACCGCCATTTGTACCACAATGGCAAGAACGACGAGGGCCAGCGCCAGCAACATTGAGAAGCGCACCAGACCTAACTTCATCATCAGGTCAACATAGTACTGCGCCAGCAGACGAATTTGCTTCATTAGGGGATTCCTTCACGACAACCTGCCCCAATAATACCCAATTCTGACAGTTACGTTATAAATTGTGTGAGAAATGCGGAATTCCCCTCAATGGCCTACGCCGTTGGAGGTAGCCACGGACGTCCCAGCGCCGATCCCTGTACGCCATGTTCAGTAAGATAGCGATCCAACTCAACCATACCCGTCCAGCGATTTTCACACCATAGCGGTGCAAGTAGCGTCGGGCGACGGGCGCTGGCGGAAATGCGGTGGTAGATCACTTCCGGCGGCGTATGGCGAATCATTTCTCCGGCAGTGAGCGTGTAATCTTCCAGTTCGATACCGTTCAAACGCCCCGCTTCCCAGGCTTTCGCCATAATGCTGCCTTTTACAATATGCAGCGGATGCAGCTTTATACCGTCCACGCCGGTTTCAACCACTCGCTCCAGCGTTTGCAAACATTCAGCCTGCCCTTCGCCAGGCAGTCCGACAATTAAGTGAGAACACACCTTCAGACCGCGCTGACGTGCCTGCTGGGTTGTACGCTGATAACAGGCAAAATCATGGCCGCGATTGATGCGATGCAGCGTTTTGTCGTGTGCGGTTTGCAGCCCCAGTTCCAGCCACACTTCATAGCCCTGGTCTTTATATTCACAAAGCAGATCAAGCACCGCATCTGGCACGCAGTCCGGGCGCGTACCAACACACAAACCAACGATATTGGCCTGGCTTACCGCCTGTTGATACATAGAACGCAGCACCTGAACTTCCGCAAAGGTGCTGGTATACGCCTGAAAGTAAGCCAGATAGCGTTTCGCGCGGTTAACTAAATTCGCCTGGTGCGCCAGTTGCTCGGCAATGGAACGATGCTGCTGCGCTTCATCGGCAAACGAGGCAACATTACAGAATGTGCAGCCGCCACGCCCGATGGTACCGTCACGGTTAGGGCAGCTAAAACCGCCGTGCAGCGTCAGCTTATGCACCTTTTGCCCATAGCGACGGGTGAGATCACCACCAAACATATTGACTAATTTCTGTAACTGCATAATCTGATAGACCGCGCCTTGAAAAGAGGCAAAAGCCTGCCATTTTTAGCTCAATTCGGCGATGACCTGGATCAATCGTCCCGGCCTGCTTTTATCAACTGCATAATAAATCAAAATTACCGAAATTTCATGCATAATCACATAAATCACTTTTGCTTATCTTGTGTCAGATTTTTTTATCTCCTTATGGATTTTAGGCAAAAACAGTAGCATGAAACGTCATTACCAATTAAGGCAGTATAAAATGCTGGTTTTCTCGTCAGTTCAAGGCAGGATAAGGGTTAACACGCCTTAATGACAGTCAGGAATTGGCTGTTTCTCTAACGACGTCCCTTTTAGCCTTAAATAGAAAATCTATTTTAATTTCAGCTAATTAATAAAGAATTTTGCGCTAAAGCACATTTTTGTACCAATAAGCTTGCCATTTGACCTGTATCAGCTTTCCCGATAAGTTGGAAATCCGCTGGAAGCTTTCTGGATGAGCAGCCTGCTCATCATATTTATGCAGTAATTGAGATCCCCTCTTCACCGTATTAACCGATGCGAAAAGGACAACAAGGGGGCGAATGCGAGGCGCGCGTATGACACGCAAACCCCGTCGCCACGCTCTTTCTGTGCCCGTGCGTAGCGGTTCGGAAGTGGGGTTCCCGCAGAGCCTGGGGAGGTTCACTGATATGTTGTACGATAAATCCCTTGAGAAGGATAACTGTGGTTTCGGCCTGATCGCCCACATAGAAGGCGAACCTAGCCACAAGGTAGTGCGTACTGCAATACACGCACTGGCCCGAATGCAGCACCGTGGTGCGATTCTCGCCGATGGTAAAACCGGTGACGGTTGCGGCCTGCTATTACAAAAACCGGATCGCTTTTTTCGCATCGTTGCGCAGGAGCGCGGCTGGCGTTTAGCAAAAAACTACGCCGTCGGGATGCTCTTCCTGAATAAAGATCCTGAACTCACCGCTGCCGCACGCCGCATCGTTGAAGAAGAGCTGCAACGTGAAACCTTGTCGATTGTGGGCTGGCGTGATGTCCCCACTAACGAAGGCGTGCTGGGTGAAATCGCCCTCTCTTCTCTGCCACGCATTGAGCAAATTTTCGTTAACGCTCCGGCTGGCTGGCGTCCGCGTGATATGGAGCGCCGTCTGTTTATCGCCCGCCGCCGCATTGAAAAGCGTCTCGAAGCCGACAAAGACTTCTACGTCTGTAGCCTGTCGAATCTGGTGAACATCTATAAAGGTCTGTGTATGCCGGCGGATCTGCCGCGCTTCTACCTGGATCTTGCGGACCTGCGTCTGGAATCGGCCATTTGCCTGTTCCACCAGCGCTTCTCCACTAACACCGTACCGCGCTGGCCGCTGGCGCAGCCGTTCCGCTATCTGGCGCATAACGGCGAGATCAACACCATTACCGGTAACCGCCAATGGGCGCGCGCCCGTACCTATAAATTCCAGACGCCACTGATCCCTGACCTGCACGACGCCGCGCCGTTCGTCAACGAAACCGGTTCCGACTCCAGCTCGATGGATAACATGCTGGAACTGTTGCTGGCTGGCGGGATGGATATCATCCGCGCTATGCGTCTGTTAGTACCACCCGCCTGGCAGAACAACCCGGATATGGACCCTGAACTGCGTGCCTTCTTTGACTTTAACTCCATGCATATGGAGCCGTGGGATGGCCCGGCGGGCATCGTGATGTCTGACGGTCGTTTTGCCGCCTGTAACCTTGACCGTAACGGTCTACGTCCGGCGCGCTATGTCATCACCAAAGATAAGCTCATCACCTGCGCCTCTGAAGTCGGTATCTGGGATTATCAGCCTGACGAAGTGGTCGAAAAAGGCCGCGTCGGGCCAGGCGAACTGATGGTAATCGACACTCGCAGTGGGCGCATTCTGCACTCGGCAGAAACCGATGACGATCTGAAAAGCCGCCATCCATATAAAGAGTGGATGGAGAAAAACGTCCGCCGTCTGGTACCGTTTGAAGATCTGCCCGATGAAGAAGTGGGTAGCCGCGAACTGGACGACGACACGCTTGCCAGCTACCAGAAACAGTTTAACTACAGCGCGGAAGAGCTGGACTCTGTAATCCGTGTGCTGGGCGAAAACGGCCAGGAGGCGGTCGGTTCGATGGGCGACGACACTCCATTCGCCGTGCTCTCCAGTCAGCCGCGCATTATTTACGACTATTTCCGTCAGCAGTTTGCGCAGGTAACCAACCCGCCAATCGACCCGCTGCGTGAAGCGCACGTTATGTCGCTCGCTACCAGCATCGGTCGTGAAATGAACGTCTTCTGTGAAGCAGAAGGCCAGGCGCACCGTTTAAGCTTTAAATCGCCGATTCTGCTCTACTCCGATTTCAAACAGCTCACGACGATGAAAGAGGAGCACTACCGCGCAGATACGCTGGATATCACCTTTGACGTCACCAAAACCACGCTCGAAACGACGGTCAAAGAGCTGTGCGACAAAGCCGAAAAAATGGTACGTAGCGGCACCGTATTGCTGGTGCTTTCCGACCGGAATATCGGCAAAGATCGCCTGCCGGTTCCGGCCCCGATGGCGGTTGGCGCGATCCAGACCCGTCTGGTCGATCAAAGTCTGCGTTGCGATGCCAACATCATCGTCGAAACCGCCAGCGCCCGCGATCCGCACCATTTCGCCGTGTTGCTGGGCTTCGGCGCGACGGCTATTTATCCATACCTTGCCTATGAAACGCTGGGCCGCCTGGTAGACACTCAGGCGATTGCCAAAAATTATCGTACCGTGATGCTGAACTACCGCAACGGCATCAACAAAGGCTTGTACAAAATCATGTCCAAAATGGGCATCTCCACCATCGCCTCTTATCGCTGCTCGAAACTGTTTGAAGCGGTCGGCCTGCACGATGATGTAGTGTGCCTGTGCTTCCAGGGTGCGGTTAGCCGCATTGGCGGGGCGAGCTTTGAAGACTTCCAGCAGGATCTGCTGAATCTGTCGAAACGAGCCTGGCTGGCGCGCAAGCCCATCAGCCAGGGCGGCCTACTGAAATATGTGCACGGCGGCGAATACCACGCCTACAATCCGGACGTGGTGCGCACGCTGCAACAGGCGGTCCAGAGTGGCGAGTACAGCGACTATCAGGAATACGCGAAGCTGGTTAATGAGCGTCCGGCAACAACGCTGCGCGATCTGCTGGCAATTACGCCGGGTGATGAAGCGGTCAACATTGCTGATGTTGAACCGGCAAGCGAACTGTTTAAACGCTTCGATACCGCTGCAATGTCTATTGGCGCATTAAGCCCGGAAGCGCACGAAGCGCTGGCAGAAGCGATGAACAGCATCGGCGGTAACTCGAACTCCGGTGAAGGTGGTGAAGACCCTGCCCGCTACGGCACCAACAAAGTGTCGCGCATCAAGCAGGTGGCTTCCGGTCGATTCGGTGTTACTCCGGCGTACCTGGTCAATGCCGACGTCATTCAGATTAAAGTCGCCCAGGGCGCGAAGCCGGGTGAAGGCGGTCAGTTACCGGGCGATAAAGTCACGCCTTACATCGCCAAACTGCGCTATTCGGTGCCGGGCGTGACACTGATCTCCCCGCCGCCGCACCACGATATCTACTCTATCGAGGACCTGGCGCAGCTGATTTTCGACCTCAAGCAGGTCAACCCGAAAGCGATGATCTCCGTAAAACTGGTGTCCGAACCGGGCGTCGGTACCATCGCGACTGGCGTGGCGAAAGCTTATGCCGATTTAATCACCATCGCAGGCTATGACGGCGGTACGGGGGCAAGCCCGCTGTCGTCGGTGAAATATGCAGGCTGCCCGTGGGAACTCGGTCTGGTGGAAACCCAGCAGGCGCTGGTTGCTAACGGTCTACGTCATAAAATTCGGTTGCAGGTTGATGGCGGCCTGAAAACGGGCGTTGATATCATCAAAGCGGCGATTCTCGGCGCAGAAAGCTTTGGCTTCGGCACTGGTCCGATGGTGGCGCTCGGCTGTAAATATCTGCGAATCTGCCACCTGAACAACTGCGCAACGGGTGTGGCAACTCAGGACGACAAACTGCGTAAGAATCACTATCACGGCCTGCCGTTCAAGGTGACGAATTACTTTGAGTTTATCGCCCGTGAAACCCGCGAGCTGATGGCACAGTTGGGCGTAACGCGTCTGGTGGATCTGATTGGTCGCACCGACCTGCTGAAAGAGCTGGACGGTTTCACCGCCAAACAGCAGAAACTGGCGCTGTCGAAGCTGCTGGAGACTGCCGAGCCTAAGGCTGGTAAGGCGCTCTACTGCACCGAAAACAACCCGCCGTTTGATAACGGCCTGCTGAATGCGCAGTTGCTGCAACAGGCGAAACCGTTTGTCGATGAACGCCAGAGCAAAACCTTCTGGTTCGATATTCGCAACACCGACCGTTCTGTCGGCGCGTCGCTTTCAGGCTATATCGCCCAAACGCACGGCGATCAGGGGCTGGCAGCCGATCCTATCAAAGCGTACTTCAACGGCACCGCAGGCCAGAGCTTCGGTGTGTGGAACGCGGGCGGCGTGGAACTGTACCTGACCGGTGATGCCAACGACTATGTTGGTAAAGGCATGGCGGGCGGCTTAATCGCCATTCGTCCTCCGGTTGGCTCAGCCTTCCGCAGCCATGAAGCAAGCATTATCGGCAACACCTGCCTGTACGGCGCCACTGGTGGTCGTCTGTATGCCGCAGGCCGCGCGGGTGAACGTTTCGGTGTGCGTAACTCGGGTGCGATTACCGTGGTTGAAGGCATTGGCGACAACGGCTGTGAATATATGACGGGTGGTATTGTCTGTATTCTGGGTAAAACCGGCGTTAACTTCGGCGCAGGCATGACCGGCGGCTTCGCTTACGTTCTCGATGAAAGTGGCGATTTCCGCAAACGCGTTAACCCGGAACTGGTCGAGGTCTTAAGCGTTGACGATTTAGCTATCCATGAAGAGCATCTGCGTGGTCTTATCACCGAGCATGTGCAGCATACCGGTTCTCAGCGTGGTGAAGAGATTCTGGCAAACTGGTCAACCTTCGCCACTAAATTCGCGCTGGTTAAACCGAAGTCCAGTGATGTAAAAGCACTGCTGGGTCACCGTAGTCGTAGCGCAGCAGAGTTGCGCGTGCAGGCGCAGTAAGGGGTAGCAACAATGAGTCAGAATGTTTATCAATTTATCGACCTGCAGCGTGTTGATCCGCCAAAGAAACCGCTGAAGATCCGCAAAATTGAGTTTGTTGAAATTTACGAGCCGTTTTCCGAAGGCCAGGCCAAAGCGCAGGCTGATCGCTGCCTGTCGTGCGGCAACCCATACTGCGAGTGGAAATGCCCGGTACACAACTACATCCCGAACTGGCTGAAGCTCGCCAACGAGGGGCGTATTTTTGAAGCGGCGGAACTGTCGCATCAGACCAACACGCTGCCGGAAGTATGCGGACGTGTCTGCCCGCAAGACCGTCTGTGCGAAGGTTCCTGCACCCTGAACGATGAGTTTGGCGCGGTGACCATCGGCAACATTGAGCGTTATATCAATGATAAAGCGTTCGAGATGGGCTGGCGTCCGGATATGTCCGGCGTGAAACAGACCGGTAAAAAAGTGGCGATTATCGGCGCAGGTCCGGCGGGTCTGGCGTGTGCGGATGTCCTGACGCGTAACGGCGTAAAAGCGGTCGTCTTCGACCGTCACCCGGAAATCGGCGGCCTGCTGACCTTCGGTATTCCGGCTTTCAAGCTGGAAAAAGAGGTAATGACGCGCCGCCGTGAAATCTTCACCGGCATGGGTATTGAATTCAAACTCAATACCGAAGTGGGCCGCGACGTGCAGCTGGACGATCTGCTGAGTGATTACGATGCCGTGTTCCTTGGCGTCGGGACTTATCAGTCAATGCGCGGCGGGCTGGAAAACGAAGACGCCGATGGCGTGTACGCAGCGCTGCCGTTCCTTATCGCCAACACCAAACAGTTAATGGGTTTTGGTGAAACCCGCGACGAACCGTTCGTCAGCATGGAAGGCAAACGCGTGGTGGTCCTTGGCGGTGGCGACACTGCGATGGACTGCGTGCGCACGTCTGTACGCCAGGGGGCAAAGCACGTTACCTGTGCCTATCGTCGTGATGAAGAGAACATGCCGGGTTCCCGCCGCGAAGTGAAAAACGCGCGGGAAGAAGGCGTAGAGTTCAAATTCAACGTCCAGCCGCTGGGTATTGAAGTGAACGGCAACGGCAAAGTCAGCGGCGTAAAAATGGTGCGCACAGAAATGGGCGAACCGGATGCCAAAGGCCGTCGCCGCGCGGAGATTGTGGCAGGTTCCGAACATATCGTTCCGGCAGATGCGGTGATCATGGCGTTTGGTTTCCGTCCACACAACATGGAATGGCTGGCAAAACACAGCGTCGAGCTGGATTCGCAGGGGCGCATTATCGCCCCGGAAGGCAACGACAACGCTTTCCAGACCAGCAACCCGAAAATCTTTGCTGGCGGCGATATCGTCCGTGGTTCCGATCTGGTCGTTACCGCCATTGCCGAAGGTCGCAAAGCGGCAGACGGCATTATGAACTGGCTGGAAGTTTAATCCCTGCTCCAGCGCCGCCTCCTCAGAAAAGAGTCGGCGCTGAAATTCTCCTTTCGTTCTGGAAAGCGCCTCGCATAATCTGAAGAAAACCAATGTAATACGCACACCTGGATTGTTACCGGCAGATGCCCGGCGTATAGCTGATTCCATTATTCAACACAGCTCCATATAAAGGGAAAGATAATGGAATCGCTCTCATTTCAAACCACCGCAGGCTACCAGCAAATCCACGACGGCATTATTCACCTGGTCGATAGTGCCCGGACGGAAACGGTACGTAGTGTTAACGCGTTAATGACCGCGACGTATTGGGAAATTGGCCGACGGATTGTCGAATTTGAACAAGGTGGTGAGGCTCGGGCCGCGTATGGTACGCAGCTAATCAAGCGGCTATCAAAGGATTTAAGTCTAAGGTATAAGCGTGGGTTCTCTGCAAAAAACTTACGCCAAATGAGGCTTTTTTACCTTTTTTATCAACATATTGAAATTCGGCAGACACTGTCTGCCAAATCTTTGCCTCTGCCCTGGTCCACTTATGTCCGCTTGCTTTCCGTTAAAAACGCTGACGCCCGCAGCTTTTATGAAAAAGAGACGCTCCGCTGTGGCTGGTCTGTTCGCCAGCTAGAGCGGCAAATTGCGACCCAGTTTTATGAGCGGACATTACTGTCATATGACAAATCAGCCATGCTGCAACAACACGCTCCTGCCGAGACGCATATTCTTCCGCAGCAGGCGATACGCGATCCCTTTGTGCTCGAATTTCTGGAATTAAAAGATGAATACTCAGAATCCGATTTTGAGGAGGCGCTGATCAACCACCTGATGGATTTCATGCTGGAACTTGGGGATGATTTTGCCTTTGTCGGTCGACAACGAAGGTTACGCATTGATGACAACTGGTTTCGGGTCGATCTGTTGTTTTTCCACCGCCGTTTACGCTGCCTGCTAATCGTCGATCTAAAAGTGGGCAAATTTAGCTATAGCGATGCCGGACAAATGAATATGTATCTCAACTATGCCAAAGAGCACTGGACGCTACCGGATGAAAATCCGCCCATCGGTCTGGTTCTCTGTGCAGAGAAAGGAGCCGGAGAAGCACATTATGCTCTGGCAGGTTTGCCTAACACCGTTCTGGCAAGTGAATATAAGATGCAGCTACCTGATGAGAAACAACTCGCGGATGAACTCGTTCGAACACAGGCGGTGCTAGAGGAAGGCTATAGACGCCGTTAATTTCAGCGGTTTCGAATTCTGCAGACGGTGTCTGCAGAATCTTTAAAACGAACTAAGTTTTAAGCCATTAAATCAGCCTTAACCTTCACCACAACCTTTTTAATCTCACCAGGTTCGCCAACAACGCATCCCGGTTTATGCGGTTCTCCTGGCATAAACACGGCGAACATTCCCGGTTTCAGGATGATGGCTTGCTCGTTCTCAATGGCGCTGCAAAGCTGGTAATCATCATCATGGTGGAACTCTTCACACTGGCGCGCAGTGCCTGCCATGCCAAACAGAATCCGTTCCTCACCGTTTAATAACAGCTGGATATCAATGTACTGTTGGTGCAATTCCGCTTTTTTCTCAACGGGCGATTGAGTGTTAAACGTCATGACATTCATAAAGATATTATCGCCCTGTAATTCGTAACGACCCGGTGTTTTTTCTTGCGGTCTGGCAGCTAATGCCAGCGTTAACGCGTCCTGTAATGCAGGATGTAATCCGGCAGACGGTAATGACTGTACTTCACCCATCATCATAATATTTCTCCCTGGGCCAACAGCGCGGCCCCAAGTAAACCTGCATCATGGCGGTAGTGCGCCGCCAGTAAATCAACATGAAATGCCGCTGGCTCCTGCGCCAGATACGTTTCCACTAACGCCAGATACCCTTCTGCCAGACCAACGCTGCCACCGACCACTACGCACTGGCAATCAGTTGTGGCTTTAATATCAGCGATCAGCCTTGCAAGCGTACGTGCGGAGCGGTGAATCAGTTGCTGCGCCTGTTCGTCGCCCTGCCCGGCGCGCGTGAAAATGGTTTTCGCATCCGCGCCAGCCAATTCCCCCTGCGCTGCCGCTGCAATGCCGCGACCAGAAGCAATCGCTTCCACGCAACCTGTGCGTCCACAGCCGCAGACTGGACCATGTGGATCGGCAAGCGTATGCCCGATATGCCCCGCCAGACCGCCAGGGCCGGTAAGCAGTTTACCGCCGCTCACTACACCGCCGCCGACGCCAGTGGAAACGGTGATAAACACCATCTCGGTTACATCGCCTTCCAGCGCCTGATACTCCGCCCATGCTGCGGCCTGCGCATCATTAATGGCAATGGTCGGCAAATCAGTAAGTTGCTCCAGCGTTTTGACTAACGGAAAGTGTAGCAATCCACCGAGATTATGCGGATTCAGCGCCAATAAGCTGCCGTCGCGAATAATTCCGGTTGAAGCGATAGCAACCCGCTGCGCATGAGCGTGTAACGGGGAGACTAATGCGGATAAGGCATCACGCAGCGCCTGCGGCGTCTGGCTGGCAGGCGTAAGAAGTTCTCGGCGATCGCGGATCTGCCCATCAGCGCCAATCAGCGCAGCGGCAAGTTTAGTACCGCCGATATCAATCGCCAGAGTGGTCATAGCACCGCCTTTTTCATCGCTGTGTTGTACCACTGACAAATGTGTTCAAGACGTGTGATAGCAGAACCGACCGTCACCGCCCACGCGCCGTGGCGCATTGCGTCTGCCGCCTGGGATGGCGTGTTGTAACGCCCTTCGGCAATCACCCGACATCCGGCGTCGCTTAATGTCTTCACCAGTGCCAGGTCTGGCTCTTCCGGCGTTTCTGGCGTGGTGTAACCCGAAAGCGTGGTGCCAATAATTTCGGCGCCCAGCTTTTGGCATGCCAGGGCGTCTTCCGGCGTTGAGCAGTCGGTCATCGCCAGTAAACCGTGATGGTGAATACGTGCCAGCAGCGTTTCAACAGGCACCGGACGCGGTCGGTCGGTGCCGTCAATCGCGATAATGTCTGCGCCCGCCTGCGCCAGCGCATCAACATCTTCAATATAGGCCGTGATGCGTACCGGAAAATCCTCCAGATCGCGTTTCACAATCCCGATAATCGGCACACTCACCACCGCACGCGTGGCTTGCAGATTTGCCACACCTTCGATGCGAATGGCAACCGCACCCGCCTGCTCTGCCGCTAATGCCATGGCAGCGACGATTTCCGGTTTATCGAGTGGGCTGTCAGGCACCGGCTGGCAGGAGACAATCAGGCCACCGTTGGCAGCGATTTTTTGATCCAGTTGTGCAAGTAACGACATACTTCTTCCCTTAGCAAAAGGCCCGGCACATGGCCGGGCAACAGGATTAACTTTTGGTTTTGACTAAATCGTTTTTGGCACCGCCAAACGGCACGGCACCGCTGAATGGTTTGCCGTCGATAGCGTCATGAGTACGTAACGCTTCCGGGCGCAACCAACGCTGAACGCGAGAAGGCATATCCAGCCCAATCAGCAGGATCACCACGAACGTCAGACTGAACGAAAGCGATCCCAGTGCCGTCCCCAGATCCAGACGTTGAGCAATCAGCGCACCAATGATCGGCGCCAGTGCGCCGCCAAGTGCGCCAACGTTATAGGTAAAGCCCAGGCCCGCTGCACGCTGGTCGGTATCGAAATAACCACCAATCAGTTTCGGTAAGATCCCGGAGATCCCCTGACCGAGCATTTGCTGGAAGAACAGCAACAGACCAAGTACCCAGACGTTTGCACCGCCAATCGCAAATACCGGAATAATCAGCAATTGCGAGGCTAACAGGCTACAAACGTAGGCTTTGCGCGTTCCCAGCCAGTCACCGAGGAAGCCGCCGACACAGCAACCCACCGCCGCCCCAAAACCGCTAAAGAACAGCACATTGGCGACAGTATGCGGGTCATAAGCAAGATCGGTTTTCAGATATGTTGGCAGCAGTGCCTGAATCGGCCACGAGTAGAGGAAAGCAAATAACACAACCACCATCAGCATTACGCCTGTTGGCCAGCGTTTGCCCGTACTCTGTACCATAAAGCTGATAAAGATTGCGGCGCATAACAGCCCGAGAACAGCGACGATTGCGGCATTTTGCAGGTTACCGGCGAAGCAGAACCACAGCGCAGTAGCCGCCGCCAGCGTCATCACGATATTGGCGATGCGATGTTCACCACGGTAGAGAATATCCACCATCGTGCGCACCGGTGCTTTGCCCCCGTGTTTCTCTTTCCAGTCTTCCGCTTCCGGGATGTTTTTCCGCAACCAGAGAGCAAAGATGATCGGTAAGATGCCGATAAAGAACAGTGCACGCCAGCCCCAGACCGGGACTACCAGACTATAGACCTGGGCGGCAACGACAGCCCCCACAGAGAAGCCGGAAATCAGAAAACCACTGGCTTTATTACGCAGGTGTTTTGGCCAGCTTTCAATCACATAGGTGGCGCTGGAACCGTACTCACCCGCCATTCCCATGCCTATCACCAGACGAGCGATAAACATAGTGATGTAACCAGGCGCGAAGCCGCAGGCCAGCGTCCCGACCGAGAAGAGAACGATACTGGTGACCATTGCCAGACGACGCCCGTAGCGGTCGCCCATAGCGCCAAGCATCAGGCCGCCGAACCAACGAGAGATGAAGGCTGCGGAAATCAGACTTGCCGCCTGTACCGTTGTCAGCCCGAATTCACCTTGTACTTCAGTGAGTACCAGGGCAATTAAAACGAAATCAAAACCATCAAGTAGATATCCCAACCAGGCAGCGGAAAATGCCCGCCATTGTGCACGATTGAGATGGCGATACCACGGGATATTCTGGGTTGTAGTACTCATTGTGAGTCTCCCGCGGTGGGCGATGCCCACACGCTTTGGTTTGAAAATTGTAGGGTACAGATGCGCTTATTTCCCCTCACCCGGTAGGGGCGAGCGAGGGGAAAGAACTCACCCGCGCTCTTGCATCAACTGCTGGGCAAGCGCCTTCAGTTCTGGCAGATATTTTTCATCAACCGGACCAAACGGTTTACGGCACAGCGGAACAGACACCACATCCATATAGTGCAGGACGGTTTTCAGGCCACGGAATACGCCAGTTTTAATCAGCAAATCAATGACTTTGTTGCACTCAGTTTGCAGTTTCTGCGCGGTCTGGATATCACCTTCTTTCAGCGCCTTCACGATACCCTGATAGCGCCAGCCCATAATGTTGTAAGTGCTGCCGATACCGCCGTCTGCGCCCGCCAGCAGGCCGGAAGCGAAGATTTCGTCGTAACCGTTATAGAGCACCAGATCCGGATGTTCGCGACGGATCTGCTCCATCTGATAGAGATCGCCAGAGGTCTGTTTCAGTGCACCTACGCCAGGTAACGTAACCAGTGTATTGATCTGATCCAGAGTCAGTTTTACCCCGCTCAATGCCGGAATGTTGTACACCACCATCGGCAAACCATCCGCCGAGTCAATGATTGCCCGATAGTGATCGCAGTGTTCTTCAAAGCTGAAAGGATAGTAGAACGGCGTAACGGCGGAGACGGCATCGAAGCCATAACGTTTGGCTGAAGCCGCAAGCTGTTGGCTTTCAGCAGTACTGACGCAACCTACGTGAGCGATTAATTTAATCTTGCCTTTCGCCTCTTCGGCGACGATTTCCAGTACCTGTTCACGCTCGGAAATGCTCTGCACAAAGGCTTCGCCTGTCGACCCCCCCACGTACAAACCGTCGATGCCCTGCTGAATATTGAACTGAACCAGGCGGCGCAGACTCGCTTTATCCAGTGCTTGTTGTTGATCAAAAGGAGTCAGGAGTGCGGCCATCACGCCACGTAAATTCGTTGCCATAAATACCTCTGAAGTGATGCTTGTCTGTTGAAACGATATACCTTTATACCTGTTATACCAGATCAAATAAGCAACACATCATACAGAACGCTTATAATGCGATCTGCTTCACTAAAGTGGCATTATTTCTTTTTGTGGATGGTTTGGCCGAAGGCGTGCCAGGTGGCAGAAACGCTGTTGAGATGCGATTGCAACGCGCGATCGGCTTCGTCGGGATCGTGGCGACGGATCGCGTCAACGATCGCAATATGTTGTTGATAGCTGACGTTATTATGCTCATGCAATGCCTGATCGGCGACCGTTGGGCGCGCGGCGATCAACCAGTCGAGCAAGGCAACGTGGATTGCCTTAAAGATCGGATTACCCGGGATCTCCGCCAGTACGCGGTGGAAATCAACGTCTGAACGAATGAACGCGGCATTGTTATCCAGCGACTGACTGTTGATTTCCAGGGCTTTTGCCAGCAAATCAATTTGTTCATCGGTGGCATGTTCAGCCGCATAGCGCACCAGGCTGGACTCAAAGAACAGACGTAACTGTTCGAAATGGGCTATCCCTCCTGGATGAGAAAGGAAATCTTTCGCCATACCGGACAACTCGCCGATGATGGTGTCCGCAGAAGGACGCGAGACGCGAGCGCGCTCACCGTTATTTATTTGCACCAGACCTTTACGCTTTAACGCCGCCAGCGCTTCACGCACCGAAGGACGCCCGACGTTAAAGAACGCCATGAGTTCGCGCTCAGACGGCAACTGCTCCCCTTCGCCAAACTCGCGGCGGCGGATCATCTGCTCCAGCTCTTCTTCCACCATTTCGGAGAGTTTTTTACGCGCCAGCGGACGGCTACGCAAGTTGCGACCAATTGCAGGTGAAGAATCTTCGTTTTGCGAATCAAATGCGTTCATAAGGCCCATTCTTTAAGGTCAGTGTGATTAACATCATCAATGACATCCTATCACAGGAATGAAAGCAGGGTGAAACGAAGGGTTTTACTCTTCGTACACCATCATTATCGTAATTAATTTAATAATTAATTTTTGCGAAAAATAAATATAACGCAGATAAAAACATCCCAGCCAAATTATTTACAAGAATATTCATAGACATTATGAATATTATGAACGTGTTCTTGCGAAATAATCATAAATGTATATTTTATAATGAAAAATCCTCTTTATTACGATTAAAAAATTCGACACCGACACCATAAATAGCCTTGTAAAAAATATAACATCATTGTTTTCAATCTGCCGTTACTGGGATTGACCATATTCTTTTGACACGGAGTTGAACAATGTTCGGCATAATTATTTCTGTCATCGTGTTAATAACGATGGGCTATTTGATCCTTAAAAATTACAAACCACAGGTGGTGCTGGCCACAGCGGGTATCTTCCTGATGATGTGTGGTGCCTGGTTAGGGTTTGGGGGTGTACTCGACCCCGCCAAAAGCAGCGGCTATTTGATTGTTGATATTTATAATGAAATCCTGCGCATGCTGTCCAACCGCATTGCCGGGTTGGGGCTGTCGATTATGGCGGTGGGCGGTTATGCCCGTTACATGGAGCGCATAGGAGCCAGTCGGGCGATGGTGAGCTTGTTAAGCCGCCCGTTAAAGCTCATTCGCTCACCGTATCTCATACTGTCGGCAACTTACGTCATCGGTCAAATCATGGCGCAGTTTATTACCAGCGCCTCCGGTCTGGGTATGTTGCTGATGGTCACGTTATTTCCGACGCTGGTGAGTCTGGGAGTAAGTCGCCTCTCTGCGGTGGCGGTTATCGCGACCACCATGTCTATTGAATGGGGAATTCTGGAAACGAACTCCATTTTTGCCGCCCAGGTAGCGGGAATGAAAATCGCCACTTACTTCTTCCACTATCAGCTACCGGTCGCCTCTTGTGTCATTCTCTCAGTGGCAATCTCCCACTTTTTCGTGCAACGCGCTTTTGACAAAAAAGATAAAAATATCAATCACGAACAGGCGGAGCAAAAGGATCTCAACAATGTTCCACCGCTCTATTACGCCATTTTACCGGTGATGCCGTTAATCCTGATGCTCGGCTCGCTGTTCCTCGCCCACGTTGGGCTGATGCAGTCAGAACTGCATCTGGTGGTGGTGATGTTACTGAGTTTGACGGTGACGATGTTTGTTGAGTTCTTCCGCAAGCATAACTTGCGCGAAACAATGGACGATGTGCAGGCGTTTTTTGACGGCATGGGTACGCAGTTTGCCAACGTGGTAACGCTGGTGGTCGCTGGTGAAATATTTGCGAAAGGCTTAACGACGATTGGCACCGTTGATGCGGTTATCAAAGGCGCAGAGCATTCTGGCCTTGGTGGCATTGGCGTGATGATTATTATGGCGCTGGTAATTGCCATTTGTGCCATTGTGATGGGCTCCGGCAATGCGCCATTTATGTCATTTGCCAGCCTTATTCCGAATATCGCTGCTGGACTGCACGTACCTGCGGTAGTGATGATTATGCCGATGCACTTTGCCACAACGCTGGCGCGTGCGGTTTCGCCGATTACTGCGGTAGTGGTAGTAACTTCAGGAATAGCAGGCGTTTCGCCCTTTGAAGTGGTGAAGCGGACTGCGATCCCAATGGCAGTCGGATTCGTGGTGAATATGATTGCCACAATTACGCTATTTTATTAAGCCCTTAAAACGACAAAACAGGCCACCTGGGCCTGTTTTTGTTTTACTTCACAACGCGTAATGCCGGGCGACCACCACGTGGCGGTTGCGGCGGTTCATCATCAGGATGATTATCATCATCGCGATCTGGCTTATCGCCATCAATGACCGACATAACGGTTTCATTATCTGCCGATACATCTTCATCATTCATGATGCTGGCATCTTCGTCGTAGGCAGCTTCAGGCTCGAACATCGTGCCTGCGCCATTTTCACGGGCGTAGATAGCCAGCACAGCAGCCAGCGGTACTGAAACTTGCCGCGGGATACCGCCAAAGCGCGCGTTAAAGCGCACTTCATCATTCGCCAGTTCCAGGTTGCCGACCGCACGCGGAGCAATGTTGAGTACGATTTGCCCGTCACGTGCATATTCCATAGGAACCTGCACGCCAGGGAGCGTCACATCCACCACCAGGTGCGGCGTGAGCTGGTTATCCAGCAACCACTCATAGAATGCACGCAGCAGATAGGGACGACGTGGTGTTAGCTGTGACAAATCCATACAGATTAACTCCGGCCCAGACGCATTTCACGTTCAGCCTCGGTTAAGGAAGCAAGGAAAGAGTCACGCTCAAAGACGCGGGTCATATAGCCTTTCAGCTCTTTCGCCCCCGGGCCGCTGAACTCGATGCCCAGTTGCGGCAGACGCCACAGCAGCGGAGCAAGGTAGCAATCGACCAGGCTGAACTCATCGCTCAGGAAGTACGGCTTCTGACCGAAGACCGGCGCAATAGCCAGCAGTTCTTCGCGCAGTTGCTTACGAGCGGCATCCGCTTCAGAGGCTGAACCGTTGATGATGGTGTTCATCAGCGTGTACCAGTCTTTTTCGATGCGGTGCATGTACAGGCGGCTTTCACCGCGAGCTACCGGGTAAACAGGCATCAGTGGCGGATGCGGGAAACGCTCATCCAGGTATTCCATAATGATGCGAGATTCCCACAGGGTCAGCTCACGATCCACCAGGGTCGGAACGCTCTGATTCGGGTTGAGGTCAATCAGATCCTGAGGCGGATTGTCCTTTTCCACGTGTTCGATCTCGAAACTTACACCTTTTTCAGCCAGCACGATGCGGACCTGATGGCTATAGATGTCAGTAGGACCGGAAAACAGCGTCATTACCGAACGTTTGTTGGCAGCGACAGCCATGAAAACCTCCAGGTATAGTCAGAATTTTTACTGCTACCAGCCACCAGGTGGCCAGTCAGAAGTTGTGTTACCCAGTAAGGAACGACTCTCTTTGTTCGAAAAACAAACAAAAAACGAGCAATACCCGACATTTGGGCAGAAAATTGGATGATAGTTTACCAGATTTTGCGACCTTTGTGGTGAGTCGATGCCGGAAATGGGGAAAAAGAGATGTTCCTTAGTCTGAAATGCTTGACTTAATCCCCACCAGAAATGTTGTCTATCTCTTTTACGCCGTTGCTATCGGTGCGCCCCAGCCATCAAAACTACCGCCATGTTTTTCAGCCAAATCGGTAAGCTGGCATGTAATATCGGTCATATGCCATTGTTCAGGAGCATCAGTGTTCGTAAATGACGCCATATACCCTGGTTGTTGGTCGTTCATCCGAATGCTCACCAGCGTAATGCCATATGGCAATTCCGTCACGTCCTCCGCAAAAGCGCGTGCAGCAGCTTCTGTCGGCAATGTCGCGTAGTAATCAATGGTGCGTGGAAGAGTCAAATCGTCACCATGTTCCAGCAGCCCACGGCATACGCGGGCATCGTGTATCCAGTTCCAGTCATATTTCGACGGGTACAGGAACTGGCGATAGTAATTTCCGTTATCGTTTTTACTCATACTATAGCTGCAAGAGACTTCCGGGCCACCCGCGAGCAATTTATCCAGCGTTCTTTCCCAGTCCAGATCTTTTTCCGACTGGAAAACAAAATCGCGCCAGCCCTCTTGTGTTACCACCCCCACCAACCAAATCGGTAATGCCTTGCCCCTCTCCTCAAGCCAGTCCTCTATACGATTTAAACGTTGTGTTTCATCAGGCTGCGGTAAACCGTTTTCATAACAATGGGTATAACGCACACGAAAGAACCATGTGTGGTTAAGTCGATCAAATCTTTCATCCTGAACGGCGCCGATATCAACACGTATGCCCGTGACATGGTCATCCACTGTTGTAATAAAGAACTCCCATTTATTCGACAACGTTAAAGATTCTTTCTTGTTAAACAATGCATTAAATAATCCCATCGCGATATCCTTTTCTACAGTACGTGGAAAATACTATTAAAAAGAGAATAATGCTGAAGAGAGAGGGAAAAGAGGCTGGAATCGGACTTTAGCCATAAAAAAACCCGCCGAAGCGGGTTTTTTTCGCAAATTGTATTCTGCCGAAGCAGAAAGCAATTAACGTTTGGAGAACTGCGGACGACGACGTGCTTTACGCAGACCGACTTTCTTACGTTCAACCTGACGAGCATCACGAGTAACGAAGCCAGCTTTACGCAGTTCAGAACGCAGGGATTCGTCGTACTCCATCAGAGCGCGGGTGATACCGTGACGGATCGCACCAGCCTGACCAGAGATACCACCACCTTTAACAGTGATGTACAGATCCAGTTTCTCAACCATGTCGACCAGTTCCAGCGGCTGACGAACTACCATGCGGGCAGTTTCACGACCGAAGTACTGTTCCAGAGAACGTTGGTTGATAACGATTTTACCGTTGCCCGGTTTGATGAAAACGCGAGCTGCGGAACTTTTGCGGCGACCAGTGCCGTAGTATTGATTTTCAGCCATTGCCTATAATCCCGATTAGATGTCAAGAACTTGCGGTTGCTGTGCCGCGTGGTTGTGCTCGTTACCCGCGTAAACTTTCAGTTTACGGAACATAGCACGACCCAGCGGGCCTTTTGGCAACATGCCTTTAACCGCGATTTCAATCACACGCTCAGGACGGCGAGCAATCATCTCTTCAAAGGTCGCTTGTTTGATACCACCGATGTGACCGGTGTGGTGATAGTACACTTTGTCAGTACGCTTGTTGCCGGTTACAGCAACTTTGTCAGCGTTCAGAACGATGATGTAATCACCGGTATCTACGTGCGGAGTGTATTCCGCTTTGTGCTTACCGCGCAGGCGACGAGCCAGTTCAGTAGCCAGACGGCCCAGAGTTTTACCGGTCGCGTCAACAACATACCAGTCGCGTTTTACGGTTTCTGGTTTAGCTGTAAAAGTTTTCATTAAAAGCTTACCCAATAAATAGTTACACGTTGGTGAACACCCAAACGTCTTCAATTGTTGAGGTTCACACGACAAAGTCCGGCAAACCTACCCCTTCGAATAGCCTATGCCAGCACACAAAAAGTTTCGGGAAAAAAAACTTTCTTGTAACGTGGGGTCGCAGGATTATAGAGAAGTCGGGGTCAAAGATCGACCCCTTTTTGTGATTTATGGCAGGTTTTACCCCGCCAAATGCTCGCGCTTCAAATACTCTTCGCTCTGCATCTCTTGTAGACGTGACAGGCAACGCTGGAACTCAAACTTCAGTCGCTCGCCCTGATAAATTTCATACAAAGGCACTTCTGCGCTCACCACTAATTTGACATGGCGCTCGTAAAACTCATCCACCAGCGCAATAAAACGTCGCGCTTCGCTCTCCATCAACCGCGTCATGACTGGCACATCAAACAACATCACTGTGTGAAAGAGGCGTGAGAGCGCTATATAGTCATGCTGGCTGCGGGCATCGACACACAAGGTGGCAAAAGAGACGGCAAGCGTCTGATTCTCAACGCCCATTGTCGCCAGCGGTCGATGGTTGATTTCTAACGTCGGTGAATTTTCTCGTTTCGCCCCCGCCAGCACCAACCAAAGTTTATCCATTTGCGCACGGGTTTCATCATTGAGCGGCGACAGCCATAAATGCGCCTGGGTAAGCGTTCGTAGTCGATAATCGACGCCTGCATCGACATTCATTACATCGCAATACTGTTTAATGGCGTCGATAGCCGGTAGAAAACGCGCTCGTTGCAGGCCATTACGATAAAGCTCATCAGGCGGAATATTTGACGTTGCGACCAGCGTTATTCCGCGAGCGAACAGGGCTTTCATTAAACCGCCGAGCAACATGGCATCGGTAATATCCGAAACAAAAAATTCATCAAAACAGAGGACATCGGTTTCTGCTTTGAAGCGATCGGCAATAATTTCCAGCGGGTCAGGCTGCCCCTGTAATACAGTCAGTTCTTCATGCACGCGCAGCATAAAACGGTGAAAGTGCAGGCGCTGTTTCCGCTCACCCGGCAAACTTTGATAGAAAAGGTCCATCAGCCAGGTTTTCCCGCGTCCTACACCGCCCCACATATATAAGCCACGCACCGACGCACTGCTTGCCTCTTCGCGCTTACCCCACAGTTTACCGACTCGCGCCATTAACCCACTCGCCCTCGCTGTGGGCGGCGTGCTGTTGATTAATTCCTGGTAGATAATTTCCAGCCGACTGACGGCCTCTTTTTGTACGTCGTCAGGTTGATGGCTGCCCTCATTGAGCGCCTTCAGGTATTGCGATGTCGGGGTAACGCTTTGCATGATGTTCTTGTTATTCCTTGAATAATCGGTGTGCCGTTGTTCACGGTTGACGAAAAAAAGGCCGTTCTACACTACGCGATATGCAGTCGGGATTCCACTTCTGTGGAATTAACGGTTATAGTGGCATAATCAGCCGCAGGCATGGAGCCTGAAGCCAACACCCTACGGAAACAAAAGACAACGGGAGATGTTCATGACCTGGGAATATGCGCTAATTGGGTTAGTCGTCGGCATCATTATTGGTGCTGTGGCCATGCGTTTTGGTAATCGTAAACTACGCCAGCAACAGGCGTTGCAGTACGAACTGGAAAAAAATAAAGCTGAACTGGACGAGTATCGCGAAGAGTTGGTTAACCACTTTGCCCGCAGCGCGGAATTACTGGATACCATGGCGCATGACTATCGCCAGTTGTATCAACACATGGCGAAAAGCTCCAGCAGCCTGCTGCCGGAACTGTCCGCAGAAGCAAACCCGTTCCGTAATCGTCTGGCTGAGTCTGAAGCCAGCAACGATCAGGCACCGGTGCAGATGCCACGCGACTATTCTGAAGGCGCATCTGGCCTGCTGCGCACTGGCGCAAAGCGCGACTAATTTATTTTGCGGGCGCAGCCATTGCGCCCTCCTCTTCTCTCCCTCCCCGACTATCATTTAATCTGGTGTCTCATTGTTAGCCGTCTGAAAATTCAATAACATCAAACTGTTTTGAATCTCTTTTTCTTATCATTCAGGTACGAGAGCAGGAATAATGAAAAAACAAACCCAGCTGTTGAGTGCATTAGCGTTAAGTGTCGGGTTAACTCTCTCGGCGCCGTTTCAGGCTGTCGCGTCGATTCCCGGCCAGGTTGCCGGTCAGGCGCCATTGCCCAGCCTGGCCCCGATGCTGGAAAAAGTGCTTCCCGCGGTGGTAAGCGTGCGAGTTGAAGGGACTGCCAGCCAGGAACAGAAAATCCCGGAAGAATTCAAAAAATTTTTTGGCGATGATTTACCGGATCAACCTGCGCAACCCTTTGAAGGTTTAGGCTCCGGTGTCATCATCAATGCCAATAAAGGTTATGTGCTGACCAACAATCACGTCATCAATCAGGCACAGAAAATCAGTATTCAGCTCAATGACGGACGCGAGTTTGATGCGAAGTTGATTGGCAGCGACGACCAGAGCGATATCGCCCTGCTACAAATTCAGAATCCGAGCAAATTAACGCAAATCGCCATTGCCGACTCCGACAAACTACGCGTCGGTGATTTTGCCGTCGCGGTCGGTAACCCGTTTGGCCTTGGGCAAACCGCGACTTCAGGCATTGTTTCCGCATTAGGTCGCAGCGGGTTAAATCTCGAAGGTCTGGAAAACTTTATCCAGACCGATGCTTCCATTAACCGGGGTAACTCCGGCGGTGCGCTGTTAAACCTTAACGGCGAGTTGATTGGTATTAACACCGCAATTCTTGCCCCTGGCGGCGGTAGCGTCGGGATTGGCTTTGCTATCCCCAGCAATATGGCGCGTACCCTGGCGCAGCAACTTATCGACTTTGGTGAAATTAAACGCGGTCTGTTAGGCATTAAAGGTACCGAAATGAGTGCCGATATCGCCAAAGCGTTTAATTTAGATGTGCAACGTGGCGCGTTTGTCAGTGAAGTACTGCCTGGTTCTGGCTCGGCGAAAGCGGGCGTAAAAGCAGGCGATATTATTACCAGCCTCAACGGTAAACCGCTCAATAGCTTCGCCGAATTGCGTTCCCGCATCGCCACCACTGAACCTGGTACTAAAGTGAAGCTTGGCCTGTTACGTAACGGCAAGCCGCTGGAAGTGGAAGTGACGCTTGATACCAGCACATCGTCTTCAGCCAGTGCAGAGATGATTACACCGGCGCTGGAAGGCGCAACGTTGAGTGACAGTCAGCTAAAAGATGGCGGAAAAGGCATTAAGATCGACGAAGTTGTCAAAGACAGCCCCGCCGCTCAGGCAGGTTTACAGAAAGATGATGTAATTATTGGCGTGAACCGCAATCGGGTGAACTCGATTGCTGAGATGCGCAAAGTACTGGCAACCAAACCGGCAATTATTGCCCTGCAAATCATGCGCGGTAATGAGAGCATTTACCTGCTAATGCGTTAATGTCATAAACCGGGCATCAGGCTGACGTGTGATGTCCGGTTAACTCGTGATATGCTGCTGCCGTTCCCTTTTTTAATGACGCCTCCATCATGTTTGTGAAGCTCTTACGATCCGTTGCGATTGGATTAATTGTCGGCGCTATTTTGCTGGTTGCCATGCCTTCGCTGCGCAGCATTAACCCGCTTTCCACACCGCAATTCGACAGTGCCGACGAGACGCCTGCCAGTTATAATCTGGCGGTCCGCCGCGCCGCGCCAGCGGTGGTAAATGTCTATAACCGTGGTTTGAACACATCCTCACACAACCAGCTTGAGATCCGTACGCTAGGGTCAGGTGTGATCATGGATCAACGTGGTTATATCATTACCAATAAACATGTAATCAACGACGCCGATCAGATCATCGTCGCCTTACAGGATGGTCGTGTATTTGAAGCGCTGCTGGTTGGCTCTGATTCACTGACCGATCTGGCGGTGCTCAAAATTAATGCCACTGGCGGTTTACCCACCATTCCAATCAATTCTCGTCGCATACCGCACATTGGCGATGTAGTGCTGGCGATCGGTAACCCGTACAACCTCGGGCAAACCATTACCCAGGGGATTATCAGCGCCACGGGTCGCATCGGCCTGAACCCGACCGGGCGGCAAAACTTTCTGCAAACCGATGCATCCATTAACCACGGCAACTCCGGCGGTGCACTGGTGAACTCGCTGGGCGAACTGATGGGCATCAACACACTGTCGTTTGATAAGAGTAACGATGGCGAAACTCCAGAAGGCATCGGTTTTGCCATTCCCTTCCAGTTGGCAACCAAAATTATGGATAAGCTAATCCGCGATGGACGTGTTATTCGTGGCTATATCGGTATTGGCGGCCGCGAAATCGCACCATTACACGCGCAAGGTGGTGGTATCGATCAACTGCAAGGGATTGTGGTTAATGAAGTGTCACCTGATGGCCCGGCGGCTAATGCCGGTATCCAGGTCAACGATCTGATTATCTCGGTGGACAACAAACCTGCAATCTCCGCTCTGGAGACAATGGATCAAGTGGCAGAAATTCGACCAGGTTCGGTGATTCCGGTGGTGGTGATGCGTGACGATAAAAAACTGACATTGCAGGTCACTATTCAGGAATATCCAGCGACCAATTAAGTCGTGCGCTCAAAACAAAAAACCGGAGACGTTGCTCCGGTTTTTTATTATTCGTTAATCAATTACTTATTAACGAACTCTTCGCCCAGGGCGATATCTTTCTTCAGCGTATCCAGCATTCCTTCCAGCGCGTTCTGTTCAAATGCGCTCAGAGTACCGATGGATTTACGCTCTTCTACGCCATTTTTACCCAGCAGAAGCGGTTGAGAGAAGAAACGAGCATACTGGCCGTCACCTTCAACGTAGGCACATTCAACGACACCTTTTTCGCCTTGCAACGCACGAACCAGAGACAGGCCGAAGCGTGCAGCTGCCTGGCCCATGGACAGGGTTGCAGACCCGCCACCGGCTTTCGCTTCAACCACTTCCGTACCCGCGTTCTGGATACGTTTGGTCAGATCAGCAACTTCCTGCTCGGTAAAGCTTACGCCAGGAACTTGAGACAGCAGCGGCAGAATGGTAACGCCAGAGTGACCGCCAATAACCGGAACTTCAACTTCACCCGGCTGTTTGCCTTTCAGTTCAGCGACAAACGTATTAGAACGGATGATATCCAGCGTGGTGACGCCAAACAGTTTGTTCTTGTCATACACACCCGCTTTCTTCAGCACTTCCGCAGCGATTGCTACCGTGGTGTTTACCGGGTTTGTAATGATACCGATGCACGCTTTCGGGCAGGTTGTCGCAATTTGCTGTACCAGATTCTTCACGATACCGGCGTTAACGTTAAACAGGTCGGAACGATCCATCCCTGGTTTACGCGCTACACCTGCGGAGATTAGAACCACATCAGCGCCTTCCAACGCAGGGGTCGCATCTTCACCAGAAAAACCTTTGATTTTCACAGCAGTAGGGATATGGCTCAGGTCGACGGCCACACCGGGAGTGACTGGAGCGATATCATACAGGGAGAGTTCTGAACCTGAAGGCAGTTGGGTTTTTAACAGTAATGCAAGCGCCTGGCCAATACCGCCAGCAGCGCCGAGGACTGCGACTTTCATCCTAAACTCCTTATTATATTGATAAACTAAGATATGTTGCTCCGCTGCCGCGACCTTAATCCACAAATTAACAGTTTACAATGACCACTTCTCAAGAATGTGTAGTCACGCAAATTTGGCGTTTATGCATTTAATTGACGTAATCAGGAACCTAACTTACGTAATTAACAGCCGCTTATGCATCAGAGCAACATTCCAACAGGTGGTGACAATATACCCTACCGTTCAGCCAAAACAACATCAATTTGATAACAATTAATTTACTTTTAAGCGGAATTTGCGCGCCGTGACGCAGGCATGTTTCTCAATCACGAAATTTGATAAAATCCCGCTCTTTCATAACATTATTTCAGCCTTCTCCAGGGCAGACTGTTTGCATAAAAATTCATCTGTATGCACAATAATGTTGTATCAACCACCATATCGGGTGACTTATGCGAAGCTCGTCTAAGCAAGAAGAATTAGTTAAAGCGTTTAAAGCGTTACTTAAAGAAGAGAAATTTAGCTCCCAGGGCGAAATCGTCGCCGCATTGCAGGAGCAAGGCTTTGACAATATTAATCAGTCTAAAGTCTCGCGGATGTTGACCAAATTTGGTGCTGTACGTACCCGCAATGCAAAGATGGAAATGGTTTACTGCCTGCCAGCTGAACTGGGCGTACCAACCACCTCCAGTCCGTTGAAGAATCTGGTGCTGGATATCGACTACAACGACGCTGTTGTTGTAATACATACCAGTCCTGGCGCGGCGCAGTTGATTGCGCGTCTGCTGGACTCTCTGGGCAAAGCAGAAGGTATTCTTGGCACCATCGCAGGTGATGACACCATCTTTACCACCCCTGCTAAAGGTTTCACCGTCAAAGACCTGTACGAAGCGATTTTAGAGCTGTTCGACCAGGAGCTTTAATCTCTGCCCCGTCGCTTCTGGCGGCGGGGAAAATATTGCATTCTCCATTCATCGCCCTGCTTTCCCCTGCCATTCATTTAACGAATAGTGCGTTTTATAGCGACAAAACATTCACACAACAAATACACAGAGCAAAAAACGCACATTTTGCAAAAACACATATCTTATTGAAATGAATGTTATTTCCACTAAACACCCGTATTTTTAATTCACTTTTGTTATAAAAATTAATCTTTTTAACAATTCTCCCTCAATAGAAACAGTTAGCGTGGTATTAATTAGCTCAATAATTAGTGTACACTTAATTTTGTGATATGGGTCACGAAACAAAGGCCCAGCTAAAAGATTATGTCGAGGTAAAAATCATGAAAATCAAAACCACTGTTGCTGCATTAAGTGTGCTCTCTGTCCTCTCTTTCGGTGCTTTCGCTGCCGATTCCATTGATGCTGCACAAGCTCAAAATCGTGAAGCCATCGGCACCGTGTCCGTCAGCGGTGTAGCATCTTCTCCAATGGATATGCGTGAAATGCTGAACAAAAAAGCGGAAGAGAAAGGCGCGACTGCTTACCAGATTACCGAAGCGCGTAGCGGCGATACCTGGCACGCCACAGCTGAACTGTACAAATAAACCCTCATCGTCTTGTCCGACGACATTGCCCCCGGTTTGGGGGCTTTTTTGCGCTAGTGACGAACATTAAAACGCAAATGCCCTTCCAGCTCTTCCTCCGCCTCATCAAACAGCAATATTAACGCGCCAAAACGCCGACGCGTTTTTTCTCCCAGATGAACAAATTCGATCTCCAGCGGTAGCGGCAGAACATCGTTCATTAATACATCCCACAGTGAGTCGAGATCGCGCACCTTATCTTTCGCCAGACCAAAGGTTTGGCGAAAGTCGCGATAAAAGTCCTCCTGACTCTCAATCTCATCAAAATCAAAGCTATAGATATTCATCTGTTGCCACCGTCACGTTTCGCGGCGAGTTCTGCCGTTCATCGCTAAGTATAGACATGAAAAAACCGACGCTTTTGGCATCGGTTTCTGATTACTGACAAAGTGCACTTTGTTCATGCCGGATGCGGCGTGAACGCCTTATTCGGCCTACCAGGGGGTGCAAATTCAATATAGGCCTGATAAGCGTAGCGCATCAGACAATTTGGAGTATGTCAGCAATCTCAACCGACACCTTTTGGCGTCGGCTTTGACTTAATTATCGGTTAGCGCGTGCTGGTATTTATGCAGCATACCGGTAAGCCGATGCACCGGTTCCGTGACCTGCGGCGGCGCTTGCCAGATGCGTAGTTTTTCCTGGTAGATATCCAGTTCTTCCAGCAACTGACCGAAGTAACGACGGCGTTTGTCATCGCTGCGGGCAGAAATCACGTGGTCCGCTGTGCGGCGCATTTGTCGGTGAAATGCCGATAAATCATCATTCACGGGTATCGGCGCATCACGCAATCGCTGGTGAGCGATAATCATCGTTAACGCCAGGCGAAACTTCGGCAAATCGCCGGGAAATTTATTCATCAGCAAAAACAACTGCTGATAAAGCGCTGGCAGATGGTTCTCTTTACGCCGGGCGACATTGGTGGTCATCGCGGAAACAGCGGCAGAAACAAACTGATTAAGCAGCACGCGTCCTGTCCTGTCGCGCGATTTATCCCGCACCAGTAGAATGACGATGAACGCCAGCACACAGCCCACGATTTGCCCCAGCGCGCTATCGAGAAACTGACTGAACTGAAAGGTCATCGGGTTATCCAACACGATAATATTAATCGTACTGGCCAGCGCGCCCATCGATCCCAACCGCCGTTTCTGCACTTCAATACCAAGGAAAAATCCCAGCACCGCCAGGCTAAGGCACAGCAGCAACATACTCTGTTGGGTATTGGGGATAATCACCAAAAAATAGAGCAGTCCTAACGGTAGCGCAGCTACCGTGCCGTAGATAAAGTCGATCGCCACCATGCGTGGATTAGGTAAACGCATTGCCAGCGACGTTACGACGGCAATCATCACCATTGCGCCACTGCCGGAGGTCCATCCGGTCCACAGCCAGAACAAAGTCCCCAGCATGCAGGACAGCGTGGTACGCCAGAAGTTGACCATTGCATGATGGCGCTCGGCGGATTCTACTTTTACTTCCGGCTCACCTTGCAGGATCTCTTCTTCAGTGGCGTTAATTTTGGTGTTACTGATAACGCCTCGCTTGAGCAATTGATAACGCGTTGCCGCCGCAACCCAGCTATAAATAGTGATGGGTGTTTCACGTTCCCCGGTCCAGGCAATCACTCGCCGCAGGCGTTTTAGCTGCTTATGGACGTCCTGCGCAGTTTCTACCGGCGTGTCAAAAAATTCGCGGAAGGTATCAGTGATCAACTCCGGGCGCGAGTTCTGAATGAGATAAGTTTCGCAGGACTGGGTTACCAGCGTCAGCGACAACGTGTTGATCGCTTTTAAACGCCGATTGGCACGCGCCCAGCGGGAAGATTCCATGTTCAGATTGCTACGCATCCCTTGCAGCGCCGTGGTGCGGCGAACCAGGTCGCCCCAGGCCTTATCAACAATCTCGCCATCACCATGTTTGATGCATAATTGCATTAGTTGATATTGCGCCACCAGCAAACTTTCCAGCTCTCGATCCACTTCTTGTTTGATCGATCGTGGAGAAAAGAGCAGATCCGCCACAATAGCACACACAATACCAATGACGATTTCACTACAACGTTCAACGGCAAACTGCGGCGTCAGCAGCGGTTCTGGCTGAATGGTGATCACAATGATCAGCGCTGTATAACCGGCAAGCCCCCACGCATAGGAGTTCTCTACTCGTACCAGCGAGGAGAGCCAGGTACAAAAACCGGCCCAGATACAGCACACCAGAATCATCAACAATGGCGCACGGATCATCGCAATGATGATCACCAGCCCGGCAATACAACCGATAAATGTACCGATGATGCGCAAAAAGCCGCGATAGCGGATGGCGCCAGAGTACGGTTCGCCACCGGCGGCAAAGGCAGGACCGGCGGCAACAATCGCCGCAGTCAGAACAGCCCAGCGTGGTGTTTCAAGCTGAAAATGAAAGCCAACAAACAGCGCCAGCACAATGGCGGTCGCCAGTTTTACCGCGAAGCGAATATGTTGGTTAGCAATGGAGAAAATACCCATCGTGATTAACCAAACTCACGCAGGCGATGGGCCATTTTACGGAAGAACGAATCCTGGCTTTCATCGCGATCTTGTTTACCCGTAACCACCACAGTAGCGGTAGTCCCCGCAGGCCAGATGTTATCTTGCTGGTTGTCGAGACGAATACGTACCGGGACACGTTGCGCCAGACGCACCCATTCAAGGTTGGAATCGATGGTCGCCATCCCTTTGTCGTCACGCGTACTGCTGGCGTTAGTGACCCCAGCGGCAACACTATCGACAGTCCCTTTCAGCACTTTATTGCTACCAAGCGGCGTAATTTCTGCGCGATACCCAGAACGTACCCCTTCCAGCTTGGTTTCTTCCATATAGGCCAGCACATAGAAGGAGTTCTGTTTCACCAGCGCTACAGCCGTTGAACCACGCGTAATAAATTCACCGGTATAGACGTTGAGGTTGGTCACCCAGCCATCTGCTGGTGCGCGGATCACGGTACGTTCAAGATCCAGTTTTGCCAGATCGCGGGTTGCCTGAGCTTTCGCTAACTGATGCAGGACCGTTTGCAGCACGTTATTGGCCTGGTCTATCTCTTCGCGAGACATCGCCTGTATGCCGAGACGGTTGCGACGTCCAGCTTCCTGGCGTTTTTCCTGCGCCAGTACCTGATAATAGGCAACATCAGCTTCTGCTTCTTCGAGGGCCTTTTGGTAGCGTGGTTGGTCGATGGTGAACAGTACCTGTCCTTTTTTCACCAGCTGGTTATCATGAACATTCACTTGGGTGATGAGTCCGGAGACATCCGGCGCAATCGCGACCACATCGGCGCTAAAGCGTGCGTCACGCGTCCACGGAGATTCGGTGTAATAGACCCAGGCATTAAAAATTGCGATGAAGGCCAGAATGACTAATACGACCGTGATGGCCGTACGGGAGAATTTTCTTATTAGCGTTTTCACTTCAACCTCAAACGAACAGTCGCGATATCAAATAAAACAAACAGCAATAGAGCGCGGTGTTGAACAGCGCCGGATGCCAGACGAAGTCGTAGATACCTGTTGGCACAAGGACCCGGCGCACCAGCCAGAAAATCGCCAGTGATAAAAGCAATTCGAAAAATATCGGTGGGAAGGACAGCCCAAACACCACGATAACGGGAAACAGACTCATGTTGACCTTGGTTGTATAGAGAGAGCAGGTGTTATTATTTTCAGCATCTGTCGCCGCAGAGAAGGGCATAGAAAGCCGGGCGAGAGCAACATTGCTGTAGATTGATATTTAATATATTAGCGTAACTGTTATGCTGTTATCTATATTATGTGATCTAAATCACTTTTAAGTCAGAGTGAATAATGGAACGACTAAAACGCATGTCGGTTTTCGCCAAAGTGGTTGAATTTGGTTCGTTTACCGCCGCCGCCAGACAGCTTCAAATGAGCGTTTCATCTATCAGTCAGACGGTGTCTAAACTGGAAGATGAGTTGCAGGTAAAGTTGTTAAACCGCAGCACACGCAGCATTGGCCTGACCGAAGCAGGTAGAATTTACTACCAGGGCTGCCGTCGGATGCTCCATGAAGTGCAGGATGTCCATGAGCAACTGTATGCCTTCAATAACACGCCTATCGGGACGCTGCGCATTGGCTGTTCTTCAACTATGGCTCAAAATGTTCTCGCTGGGCTGACGGCAAAAATGTTGAAAGAGTACCCTGGTTTAAGCGTCAATCTGGTTACCGGAATTCCTGCACCCGACCTGATTGCCGACGGTCTGGATGTCGTGATCCGCGTCGGCGCGTTGCAGGATTCCAGCCTATTTTCCCGCCGTCTGGGGGCGATGCCGATGGTGGTGTGCGCCGCTAAAAGTTATCTCACACAGTATGGCGTACCGGAAAAACCCGCCGATTTAAGTAGCCATTCATGGCTTGAATACAGCGTGCGTCCGGACAATGAATTTGAACTGATCGCGCCAGAAGGGATTTCGACTCGCCTCATCCCACAAGGACGGTTTGTCACTAATGATCCAATGACGCTGGTGCGCTGGTTAACGGCAGGCGCTGGGATCGCGTATGTACCGCTGATGTGGGTGATCAATGAGATCAATCGTGGGGAGCTGGAGATCCTGCTGCCGCGTTATCAGTCGGATCCACGCCCGGTTTATGCACTGTATACCGAAAAAGATAAGCTGCCACTGAAGGTGCAGGTCGTGATCAACTCACTGACGGATTATTTTGTCGAGGTCGGTAAGTTGTTTCAGGAGATGCACGGGCGCGGGAAAGAGAAGTAATTCATCTGCGTGCCGGATAAGGCGTTTACGCCGCATCCGGCAACCAATGCCTGATGCGACGCTTACCGGCCAGGATAGATTACGCGGTACCGCCAACGGTCAGGTTGTCGACTTTGAGCGTCGGCTGGCCCACGCCAACTGGCAAACTCTGCCCTTCTTTACCACAGACACCCACGCCGTTATCCAGTTTCAGGTCGTTGCCCACCATCGAAATTTGCTGCATGGTTTCGATACCGGAACCAATCAGCGTTGCGCCTTTCACCGGTTTCGTCACTTTACCGTTTTCAATCAGATACGCTTCTGAGGTGGAGAAGACAAATTTGCCGGAGGTGATATCCACCTGACCGCCGCCGAAGTTCGGCGCATAGATGCCATACTCGACGGATTCAATGATTTCCTGCGGCGTCGATTTACCCGGCAGCATGTAGGTGTTGGTCATACGCGGCATGGGCAGGTGTGCATAGGATTCACGACGACCATTACCGGTCGGCGCCATACCCATTAAGCGAGCGTTGAGTTTATCCTGCATGTAACCTTTCAGGATCCCATTTTCAATCAGCACGTTGTACTGACCCGGCGTACCTTCGTCATCAATCGCCACCGAACCACGGCGATCAACCATCGTGCCATCATCCACTACCGTACACAGTTCAGATGCTACCAGTTCGCCGACCTGGCCACTAAAGACCGAAGTGCCACGGCGGTTAAAGTCGCCTTCCAGACCGTGACCTACCGCTTCATGTAACAGCACGCCCGGCCAGCCTGCGCCAAGTACTACCGGCATGGTGCCCGCAGGCGCGGCAACGGCAGAAAGATTGACCAGCGCCATACGCACTGCTTCTTTCGCCCATGCATCTGCACGGACTTCACCGTCGAGATCGGCAAGGAAAAATTCATAACCAAAACGACCGCCGCCGCCGCTGGCGCCGCGTTCGCGTTTACCGTCTTCTTCGACCAGAACGCTTACTGAGAGGCGCACCAGTGGACGGACATCTGCCGCCAGGGTGCCGTCGGTGGCCGCAACCAGAATTAATTCATAGACGCCACTGAGGCTGGCAGTCACTTCCTGTACGCGTTTGTCGGCTTCACGGGCAACTTTATCGACGCGACGTAAAATATCCAGTTTCTCCTCGCGGCTCATGCTTTGCAGCGGATCAAGCGAGGTATACAGCGGGCTATGCTCTACCGCGCCCAACGTCTGTACTTTGCCATCACCACTGTCACGGACAATGGTACGCGCCGCTTGTGCGCTCTGTTCCAGGGCCAGCAGGCTGATTTGGTCGGCGTAAGCAAAACCGGTTTTTTCACCGCTGACTGCACGCACGCCAACGCCCTGATCGATGTTGTAAGAACCATCTTTGATAATGCGGTCTTCTAAAACCCAGGATTCGTGATAGCTCGACTGAAAATAGAGATCGCCGTAATCGAGGCGACGTTCGGCCAGTTGACCGAGAATCGCGAACAAATCCTGATGTTTCAGGCCGTTCGCCGCTAGCAATTGTTCACTTACCAGGTTCAGACTCATCGTTTTTGTTACTCGTTAGTTACTTCGGTAGAGGATTTTTTACGGCTGTCGGATGCGGCGTGAACGCCTTATCCGACCTACGGTTATGTTCCGGTTTGTAGACCTGATAAGACGCACAGCGTCGCATCAGGCAACGGCTGCCGGATGCGGCGTGAACGCCTTATCCGACCTACGGTTATGTTCCGGTTTGTAGACCTGATAAGACGCACAGCGTCGCATCAGGCAACGGCTGCCGGATGCGGCGTAAACGCTTTATCCGACCTGCGGTTATGTTCCGGTTTGTAGGCCTGATAAGACGCACAGCGTCGCATCAGGCAACGGCTGCCGGATGCGGCGTAAACGCCTTATCCGGCCTACGGTTATGTTCCGACTCGTTGGCCTTTGGCAACGATTATCTAATGAGATTGGGGCAATTACGCGCCATCGTCAAATCATTGCGCTTTTTCTTTACGCGGTTGGCGCAATACTTCGTTGATTTGCGGAGCGTCCAGCGGACCAGAAATGTGGTAGCGCAAAATGGAGACTTTGCTCCACAGCGGCCCCAGCACTTTACTGGCAGCAAACACCGCCGCACCGACAATGGGGTTAACCGCAAAGGCCGCAGCCACACCCACCGTCGCGGAAATTTCTGGTGCGACAACCGCCTCCATATTCAGATCGCGGCGTACCAGATTTACCGACCCTTTCATGGCGATATCCGCTTCCAGTCCATCCACCAGCGTGTCATCAGTGTGCATAACACCGTCTTTAATCCACGCCGTGCTGCGAATGGAGTCAAAATAGAAACCTTCGCCAAAGGTATCCCTGAAATCAAAGCGCAGCTTTCGCATCAGAGCATCGACGCTCAATAAGCGCAGCAATTGCCCGGCATGTCCGGTGCTGATGTCGGTAATTTCACCTTTGCCCAGTTGAGTATGGATGATGCCATTCAACGTTGCCTCATCCGGCTGCCACGGCGTTTTCCGCCAGTGTAAATCGTAATCCACATTAAATGACGACTGGCGTATTGGCGTCGTGACACCAAAAAATTCAGCAGCGGCATCAATTTTCTGCCCGCGTAATTTTCCTTTCAGCGAGGTACGTTCATTCCCCGGATTGTTAACCCATTCACCCTCGGCAGTAAGCCGCGAGAAACCGGTATCAATCAGTCCATTAGCCAGCGTTAACGTATCGCCAGAAATGGTGATATCGCTGTCGATGCGACCGAATTTTTGCCCCCAGAACCAGCACTCTGCGCAACGTATTTGCGCATCCGGCCAACCACGGAAGCTAATGCGCTCCGTAGTTGGGAAAGGTGACGACGGCGTGGTGTCACCACTGGTTTTCGCCACGCTGGGGTTGTAATAGAGATATTTAATCGTCGCCAGCCACGGCGCGTTATTGCGCATTGCCAGCGTAGCGTTGATTTCACGTCCTTGCGCCTCGACCTGAGTGCCATTTGCCATCGGTTGCGAAACAATACTCAGGTTATTCCATTGCTGATTTCCCAACGACAACGCTGGCGTACGCAACGTAATGTGCTGGGGAAAACTCACCGCACTACCGACTTTATCCGTCGCGCCTTTCTGGAAAAGCGCCAGCCACTCGGCACCATTCATCGATGGCATATTTAACTCAACACCGCTTTGTTCCGGTAACGGCGGAAGCGTTTTACTGTCTGCCGCCCAGATAGCGCGATCGAGCGTCAGCTTTTGACCGAGCAACCAGCGGCTGTTGAAATGGTTATCCGCGCCAGCCTGTCCGGTTAATTCAAAGCTATTGAGGTTGCCATCGACCTTAATGTTAACCGGCAGCGATTCGCCAGCGGGTTTGGCTAACGGCGAAGGTAAGTGACTACTCACATTCTTCAGATCACCGTTCAGTTCTACGTTATACGTTGCGCCAGCATGATAAGGCAGCTCAATGCCCACTTTACCATCCCAGGCCACGCTGCCGCTTAACGCTTCATTCACCGCTTCAGGCAGAACGTCAGTTTTCGCTGGCTGCCAGTTACCGTTGAGATTCACCGCGACCTGGTAGGCTTTCGCCCCTTCTTTGGTGGAAAAATCCACGTTCAGTGGCTGATTAAACCAACTTGCTGTCAGTGGTTCGCTTTGCAGATCGCCATTGATAAAGCTGAATTTACCGCTCAAATTTTTCAGTGTGCTATCAAGTGGTTTGATAAACAGACTGTTATTACGCAGCGTCACTTCGCCTTTCGCTGTAACCAGTTCGCCGTTCAATGGGATATCGAGATGTAAGCGAGCATTCACATCGCCGTCGAGCTGGAGTTCTTGCAGGGTTGCTCCCAGAGAGTCTTTCAGCGGCGTCTCATCAAAGTAAGGACCAACCGCTTTGCCCGAACCTTTAATGTCAGCATCAATCAGCAATTTTTCTTTCGAGTAGTCAGGGATCACTGCGGTGAGATTACTCGCGCGCACGCCGCCCAGATTGACGCCATCGGTTTTCATCCATAAACCGTCGTTTATGAAGTCCAGTTCAATATCGAGATTAGTTAACGCAGGCCAGTCCGGCTGGAAGGCAAACTTCGCATTACGCAGCGGCACCAGCACCTCAAACTGACCTTCGTTGTGTTTATAGGGGAAGAGTTGCGGATTGCCGCCATAAACCAGCGTCGCGTTATCCGCTTCACCGCCCTGAATTGCGCCACTTAAGTAATCGACTAACTCTTTCCCCATCAGATTTTCTGGGAAATAGCGCCACGCTTGTGAACCATCATCGGTACTGATACCCGCCAGAATGCCCAGCCAGGGTTCATCATTAGTCGGTTGCAGGTAGCGGAAACCGCCGCGTGCATGGACGGCTTTGGCTTTAACATCAATGTTGCGGCCATCAAGCTGGAAACCTTTGTCGTTATTCAGCCAGCTTAGGGTCGCCTTACCGTCAGCAATTTCCAGCGGTGCGCGGAAAACTGTTTCGTAAGGCATTTTCGCCTGTTTCATGGACGCGGTCAGTAAACCATTTTCTACACTACCGGAAAGCGTCCCGGAGAAATGTTCCGCGCCCGGCAGTAATTTCCATTGCTTCCAGGCCAGATCGCTCCACGATGCCTGAAAGCGAGTCTTGTCTGCTGCCTGAAGCGGGATATCCAGCGCCAGGGTGTTGATCTTGCCGCTCGGTTGCGTAGACCGCCAGATGTCGCCCAGCGCAGGTGAAAGTTTTGCTGCCAGCGGACGAATACCTTCCAGCCCCGCCAGTTCCAGATTGCTGGCGCGAATCCGCAGTTCGTCACTGCGTTTATTATTCTTTCCACCAACATCCTGTTCCGGTATCCAGGCCAGCGTCAATGCCCCACTCGGCCAGCGTTTGCCATCCATCGTGATGCGGGTATCAGGAATAGAAAACTGCCAGCCGGGATGTTCACGCGTAATGTGTGCGGTGAGATTATCTACCGCCAGTGAATGCGTTTGCTTCTCGCCCAACCAGCTGGCACCGCCCTGTTTCAGCCAGACGTCACCGCCGGTTACATCGCCTTTGTCGATCGTCATCCAGCCTTCGAGGGAGAACTGCGCCGTTTCCAGCGCAATGTTGTCCTGCATCCATTTACCCAGCCACGGCTTCAGGTCAATATCATCAGCCTGTAGCCAGACGCGACCGTTGCTTAACAGCCCTTCGTCATCACGCAAATCCATGCGAACTTGCATCACGCCGTGCTGCCCGGTGAGGCTGGAGAGGCTTACCTGGCCTTCCGCACGGTGTCGACGCGGATTGTTAAGCCAGGTGAGTTGCGGGATCGCCAGTTCGGCGCGCTGACCGGATGGCGTGAGGAAACTGACTTCGCTGTCGCGGAGATCGAAGTGATCAAACTGACGAAGAAACAGGTCGCTGATGTGGCTGGCTTCCAGACCATCATTACCACCACCGCTGGTGATGGGCGTATTGGTGCGGAAACGCAGTTGCCAGAAAGTCAGATCGCGAAACTGCCAGCGCATATGCAGCAGGCTCTGCCAGACATCCAGCGCCAGAGTGACGCGTTTGACAGAAAACTCACCGCCATCTTTCAGTTCCGCGCGAATGTCGCGCGCTTCAAGCGTGGGGCCAAAATTCTGCCAGCTGGCGGAAAGCTGGCTGGCTTCTACCGGCATGCCGGTAGCGGATTCAATTTTATTGAGGATTTCTGGACGCCAGGCATCAAGATGCGGCAAAGCAATACGCAGGCCGCTGACCAGCAGCGCAGCGATCACAACGAGCGCGGCTCCAGTAAGCAGTAAAATCCCCGGCAATCGCCTCACCCGTCACTCCTTGTCTGCTAAAAATGTGACTCAAAAAACTTTGCCGGATGGCGGCCCAGCATTTGTTTACATCATGACGACGTCAAACTGCTCCTGGTTGTAGAGCGGTTCGATTTGTACTTTAACCTGCTTACCCACAAAAATTTCCACTTCCGCCAGCGAGTGCGACTCTTCGCCTTTCAAGGCCTCGGCAACTGCCGGAGAAGCATAGACCAGAAAACGGTCAGAGTCATAAGCATGGTGCACGCGAACAATCTCGCGCATGATTTCATAGCATACCGTTTCCACGGTTTTCACCGTTCCGCGACCGTGGCAAGTTGGGCATTCGTTACACAGTACGTGCTCAATGCTTTCGCGGGTGCGTTTACGCGTCATTTCCACCAGCCCCAGCGCCGAGAAGCCGTTAACGCTGGTTTTCACCCGGTCTTTGCTCAGCGCCTGTTCCAGCGAATGCAGTACGCGGCGACGGTGATCCTCATTATTCATGTCGATGAAATCAATGATGATAATTCCGCCCAGGTTACGCAACCGTAACTGGCGAGCAATGGCCTGCGTCGCTTCAATATTAGTATTGAAGATGGTGTCGTCCAGATTGCGATGACCGACAAACGCCCCGGTATTGATGTCCACGGTGGTCATCGCTTCGGTCTGGTCGATAATCAGATAACCGCCAGACTTCAACTCAACTTTGCGTTCCAACGCTCGCTGAATCTCGTTTTCGACGTCAAAGAGATCGAAAATCGGCTGGCGCCCCGTGTAATGCTCCAGCTTGCTGGTCATCTCGGGGATGTATTCCGAGGTGAACTCAAGTAATGCTTCGTAAGTCAGCCGTGAATCAACGCGAATGCGGTCCAACTCGGCATCGGCAAAATCACGCAGCACACGCTGCGCCAGCGCCAGTTCACCGTACAGTTGATAACGCGTCTGTGGGCGCTTTTTACGCTCCATGACTTTGGTCCAGACACGCTTCAGATAAGCGGCATCGGAAGCTAGTTCAGCTTCGCCTACACCTTCTGCCGCGGTACGGATGATAAATCCGCCCTGCTCGTCGCAATACTCGGCGACCACTTTTTTCAGGCGTTCACGTTCGGATTCACTTTCGATACGTTGGGAAACCCCAACATGAGACGCTCCTGGCATAAACACCAGATAGCGAGATGGCAGCGTGATATCCGTGGTCAGGCGCGCGCCTTTGGTACCAAGCGGATCTTTCACCACCTGTACCATCAGATCTTGCCCCTGACGGACCAGTTCCGAGATGTCACGCACCGTAAATTGTTTTTGTTCCTCACCTGCCACACATTCGGTGTGCGGCATGATGTCAGAAGCGTGTAGAAACGCAGCTTTATCCAGCCCAATATCTACAAAAGCCGCCTGCATACCCGGAAGTACGCGACTTACACGACCCTTGTAGATATTGCCTACTATTCCGCGTCGCGCCTCACGTTCAATATGAATTTCCTGCAGAATACCGCCATCAATATACGCCACTCGTGTTTCCGAAGGCGTTACGTTTACCAACAATTCAGCCGTCATGTTTATCCCTTTTCTCACGCAGTGCGTTAAAATTACTCAATAATTCACACGTTTCAACCAGCGGTAAGCCGACTACGGCGTGATAGCTGCCATTTATCTTCCTGACAAAACAACCACCAAGCCCCTGAATACCGTATGCACCTGCTTTATCTAACGGTTCACCGCTGGCGACATAGCCCGCGATATCTTCATCTGTTAACGTTCTGAAAGTCACATCGGTCACCACCAGGCAATCGAGAATGTACTGGCTGTCGGCCATCGCCACTGCCGTCATTACCTGATGGGTCTGCCCCGATAATTTGCGCAACATCTGCACCGCATGATCGGCATCGCGCGGTTTCTCCAGTACTTCGCCGTTCAGAATCACAATGGTATCCGCACCCAACACCGGGAGATCCTGCGCCGTTTGCGCGACGCCCGCCTGAGCTTTCTCGCGCGCCAGACGCACAACGTATTGCTGAGCGCTCTCCTGCGGAAAGCGTTGCTCCTCAATGCCCGTAACGATACGTTCGAAGGAAACGCCAAGTTGCGCAAGTAACTCCTGCCGACGCGGAGAACCGGAAGCTAAATACAGAGAAGTCATAGAAACCTTTATTGCACTGCAAACTGCTGACGAATTTTGCGCATCAGCATGAAAATCCACGGCCAGAGCACACCATTGACTACACTACTCCAGAACACTTCCGGTCTGAAAGAGACGTTGATCACTAAAAACTCTGCCCAGAAAACAATAATATCCACAACCAACGAAAGCAACATGACGACCAGCGCCTGCTGCCACAATGCCAGATTACGGAAAAGCTGGAATTTCAGCGCGACCAGATAAGCAATGATACTCATCGATAACGCCCGTACACCGAGCGTGGAGCCACTGATCAGATCCAGTATGGCACCCATCACAAAACCTGAGCCCACATTTACGCGATGGGGCAAGGCGAGGCTCCAATACAATAAGATGAGCAAAACCCAGTTAGGCCGGAAAACGATAAGATTATCCGGCCAGGGCATAATTTGCAGTAATAACGCAATGAGGAAAGAGAGCCAGATAACCCAGCGCCCCTGGCTACGATAGCTCGCCACTATTGCCCTCCTGGCGTACGCGCAGGTGGTTGAGTACCACTCTGCGGCGGCGTAGCCCTTTGTGGAGAGCGGTCAGCGGCAGTACCTGTTGCAGGTTGCTGCGGGCTTGGCTGGGTAATTCCCGTTGCCGGTTCAGGCAGTTTTGGCCCCATTGCATCTGGCGAAGGCAACACCTGCGGCATCATTTGCATCAGGCGTTCATTAGCAACGCGATGCACCTCTTCCGGCGTCATCGGGTTGGCCCCGTTACGATCCGCCCCCCACAACAGAAGCAGATAACGTAAACGTTGCAGTCCCGCAGTCGGTCGCGCCTGAATCACGGTATATGCGCGCTGGGTATCGAGTTTCACGGAAGAGACAACCGCCACCGGATAACCTTCCGGGAAACGACCGCCCAGACCTGAAGTCACCAATACATCACCAACACGAATATCAGTATTCGCTGGCAGGTGCTCAAGCTGTAAATCATCAGTACAGCCATTACCCGCCGCGATAACGCGGATATCATTACGCAGCACCTGAATCGGCAGCGCATGGGTCGCGTCGCAGATCAGCAGTACGCGGCTGGTCAGTTTTGCGACCGCCACCACCTGGCCGACCACACCTTTATCGCTAATGACTGGCTGGCCTTCGTAAACACCGTTGACACTGCCTTTGTCAATAACAACCTGATCGCTGTACGGATCGTTAACAGTAGAGATAACCTGGGTCACCATCTTCTGCTCGTCCTGACGCAGCGGAGAACCCAGAAGCTCACGCAAGCGCGCGTTCTCCTGTTTATATTGTCCCAACATCAGCAGATCGCTGTTTTTCAGCAGCAACTCCTGACGTAACGCCCGGTTTTCAAGTTCTAGTTGATCACGCGAGGCCAGCGTCTGCGATACGCCATCCAGCAATTCACGAGGAGCATTGGAAATAAAGTAGAAAGGACTGACAGCGGTATCCATATAGGTACGGATTTGACTGAAAGTCCCCAGGCGGCTGTCGGCAATAATAATGCCGAGCGCCACCAGCACCGCCAGAATAAGGCGAATCTGTAGCGACGGGCCACGGCTAAAAATTGGCTTCATAAGTTATGCGTATTCTCGTATCAGACCAGGCAGGATAAACAAACGCTTCCCCTGCCTGCATCCGATTACTCTTCGCTGAACAGGTCGCCGCCGTGCATGTCGATCATTTCCAGCGCCTTGCCGCCACCGCGCGCCACACAGGTCAGCGGATCTTCAGCAACAACGACTGGAATGCCGGTTTCTTCCATTAATAAACGGTCAAGGTTACGCAGCAATGCGCCACCGCCAGTGAGCACCATTCCGCGCTCAGAGATGTCGGAAGCCAGTTCCGGCGGACACTGTTCCAGCGCAACCATCACTGCGCTAACGATGCCGGTCAGCGGCTCTTGTAGCGCTTCGAGGATTTCGTTGGAGTTCAGCGTAAAGCCGCGTGGAACACCTTCAGCCAGGTTACGACCACGAACTTCAATTTCACGCACTTCATCGCCCGGATAAGCCGAACCGATTTCGTGTTTAATACGCTCTGCTGTCGCTTCACCGATCAAGGAACCGTAGTTACGACGAACATAGTTGATAATGGCTTCGTCGAAGCGGTCACCGCCGATGCGTACAGAAGAGGAGTAAACCACGCCATTCAGCGAGATTACGGCAACTTCAGTAGTACCACCGCCGATATCAACCACCATGGAACCGGTCGCTTCAGAAACCGGCAGACCGGCGCCAATTGCCGCGGCCATCGGCTCTTCAATCAGGAACACTTCACGGGCGCCAGCGCCCTGCGCGGATTCACGAATTGCGCGGCGTTCAACCTGGGTTGCGCCAACCGGCACACAGACCAGAACGCGCGGGCTTGGACGCATAAAGCTGTTGCTGTGCACTTGCTTAATGAAGTGCTGGAGCATTTTTTCAGTCACGAAGAAGTCAGCGATTACGCCATCTTTCATTGGGCGAATAGCAGCAATATTGCCCGGCGTACGGCCCAGCATCTGCTTCGCGTCATGACCTACTGCAGCCACGCTTTTTGGTGAACCGGCACGATCCTGACGAATGGCCACAACGGAAGGCTCATTCAATACGATGCCTTGTCCTTTTACATAAATGAGGGTATTCGCAGTACCCAAGTCAATGGACAAGTCATTGGAAAACATGCCACGAAATTTTTTCAACATACTAAGGGATAATCCTGAAAGCTGGGGCGGAAAAGAAAATCCGCTTACTTTACCAACCACACGCAGCAGCGACAAGGCGCAAAAATCATCTGCTACGGTGAAAATTAGTGCAGTTCGTTTCCTTTGTTACAAATCTCTGCCTGAGTCCAGATAAGGCTAAATGCGTCAACAGCATTCCTCGCCTGTTTGCAACTGCGTAAGGTCATTCATCTGCATATGTGCTGCAACAATCTGGCGAGCAGATAAGCACACTCCCACGAAACGCAGCGCGCGTTATTCTACGTGAAAACGGATCAAACGGCAGGTTAAACCGAGTATCTTTGTGAATATTTTTTCACGTTAGTATCAAGTGGCTGTGAGGACGCGAAAAAATCCCCCTGGCCACCCAAAACCCCGCGCTGAATCAGGGTCTGCCACTCGCTTCGCGAACGTACGCCAGTCGCGTAAACCTGGGTGTTGGTCCCGGAACAGGCTTCTACCATGCTCTGAACCAACAATTGGTTTTCCGTTCGCTTCTCAATATTTCTTACCAGCCCCGGATGAAGCTTGAGTAATTCGACATTCAGTTCTTTAATCCAACTGGTACTTACCAGCGTCAATCCAGCCTGGTTAACGGCAACTCGAACCCCTAAAGCATTCACCAAACGAATGACAGATTGCAAGCGACCGATATGTTGACCAACATCAGCCTCTGCAAGTTCAATAATTATGCGTTTTCGTTGTGATTTTTCACACTGCATCAACGTATCGCGCAGCCAACGCTGGAAACGCGGGCGGATCAACGACTCAACGGTCACCTGAATCGCCAGATTTTCTTGCGGCCAATAGCGTAACAGCGGGATGAGACGACTGATTTGCAGGCGGTCATACTCTTCCGATAAACCAAACTGCAACACCATCGGCATATATTCCGCCGAGCTTACCTCTTCATTACCATCAAAGATGCGACACATAATTTCGCGATGATGAACCTGCCCTTCCCGGGTGACCGCAGGTTTTTGATAAAGCCTGGGACCGCCACGACTCAACATTTGTTCGATTAGCGTACGCCAGCGAACGTTGCCGCGCCCTTTTTCTGGTAATGAGTCATCGTAAATCGCCCAGCTATTACCACCCTGTAATCCCGCATTACGCGTGGCGGATTCGGCATGGTCCATCACTTGTTCTGTTTCCTGGCCGCTACGCCAGGCACAGATGCCGATATGAATCATATCTTCACGATCGAGCATTTTATTGCTCGGTAATGTATCAACCGCTTTGATCAACTGCCCGGCAATGCTCTCCGCCTCTTTTAAAGTCCGATGCGGCAACAGCGCGGCAAAATCGCTACGGTGATAGCGCGCCAGCAGTGCACCTGGATAGCGCATCATAAATGTCGACAGCAAATTCGTCAGAGTGAAGAACTGTTCTTCGGCCTGGCTGTGTCCCCACGTGTCGCTCAACATATTGAAATCAGGTAGACGGATCATCATCACGATCCCGTGAGTCCCTACCTTCTCTTGATCTTCCAGCAATGTAGCCAACTGGTTGTCGAAAAAGAGACGGTTATTGAGGCCGGTTTTGATGTCCTGCGCGGCGTAAGAGCGAATCAGCGTATCAAGACGGCTGTGCTGTTCACGCGCATTCTGAATTTCTGAAAGCAGCATATCCAGCGCACTGCTGGTTCCTGGCGGCCATTCATAGATGGAGCCAAGCACATTCGGCCCACGCTCCCCGTTTAAGATACGCGCCGAGCGAGTTTCCAGTAGTTCTTGCCCGGCAAGTTGCCGCTGCAACCAGCGTACTGCAAGGAAGAGCATAATAATAATAAAACCAATTGCCCCAGTGAGCGGCGCGGTGGTCATCAGCGAGTGAAAATAGTTTCCCATCGGGTCCTGATAAACCAGATGTAGCGACATTCCTGGATGTTTAACTAACGGAACGGTCAGTTCGCGAAACAGATCGCTGGTGCCAACAGGGCGGTAACTCCCCTGGCGGGAAAGGGTATAAACCTGTTTGTTATTGTGTAACAGGTCCACGCGAACGATATCTGCTGACATCATCAGTTCACTGATTTGTGGCCTCAGCGAGCTGAAATCAGACGACACCAGATGCGTATCGATCGCCGTCGCCACCGCCTGAACGCGATGGCTAAACTTATACTGAATCGCGTTATAGAAACTTAACGAGCAGCCCATCAAAGTCACAAAGATCGTTAACCCGGTGAGCAGCGTGACAAAGGCCGAAAATTTCGTCGTTAATCTCATCCTTGTGTTAACTCCGATAGTGAGGAAGCGGGCATACTAGCAAATCAGATTTATCTCGCAATTTATTGCGCTTCATCGACTTTGCTTTTCAATTAGCGAGTATAGTCTTCAGAAATTATTTTCCAATCCATCATGCACATGAGGACTTCTTATGCAGGCGTTACTTTTAGAACAGCAGGACGGCAAAACCCTCGCATCTGTACAGACTCTGGACGCAAGTCGCCTGCCGGAAGGCGATGTGACGGTCGATGTCCACTGGTCGAGCCTGAATTATAAAGATGCGCTGGCAATAACCGGTAAAGGAAAAATAATCCGCAATTTTCCGATGATTCCTGGCATCGACTTCGCCGGAACCGTACGCGACAGTGAAGATCCTCGTTTTCATGCTGGTCAAGAAGTGTTACTCACGGGCTGGGGTGTTGGTGAAAATCATTGGGGCGGGCTGGCAGAACAAGCGCGCGTAAAAGGCGACTGGTTGGTTGCCATGCCGCAAGGTCTGGACGCGCGTAAAGCGATGATTATTGGTACTGCTGGGTTTACCGCCATGCTGTGCGTGCTGGCCCTGGAAGATGCCGGTATTCGTCCACAAGATGGCGAGATTGTGGTAACGGGCGCCAGCGGCGGCGTTGGTAGCACTGCCGTGGCGCTGTTGCATAAGTTAGGTTATCAGGTGGTTGCTGTTTCCGGTCGCGAAAGTACCCATGGATATCTGAAAAGTTTAGGTGCCAGCCGAATTCTGCCGCGTGATGAATTTGCTGAATCCCGTCCACTGGAAAAACAGCTTTGGGCCGGGGCGATTGACACTGTGGGCGACAAAGTGCTGGCTAAAGTGCTGGCGCAAATGAACTACGGCGGCTGCGTGGCGGCCTGTGGTCTGGCGGGTGGTTTTACTCTGCCAACCACCGTCATGCCATTTATTCTGCGTAACGTTCGCCTGCAGGGCGTGGATTCGGTGATGACGCCACCAGCACGCCGCGCACAAGCCTGGCAGCGTCTGGTTGCCGATTTACCGGAATCATTCTATACCCAGGCGGCAAAAGAGATTTCACTGGCTGATGCACCAAAATTTGCCGAGGCCATTATTAACAATCAGATCCAGGGCCGTACGCTGGTAAAAATTAACTAAGCGTTAGCATAAAATAATTTACATATCGTTAACGAATTTTAGCAGCACTTTGACATTCTCCCTGCCATAGTAATCATGAGCATACCGGGAGTCTGTTATGAAAAAAATTCGTCAACTTACAGAAGCCGATGTCACTGCTGAATCGGCTTTTTTTATGCAACGTCGGCAAGTTTTGAAAGCATTAGGCATCAGCGCCGCCGCCCTCTCTATACCAAATGCCGCCCACGCGGATTTACTTGGCTGGTTCAAAGGGAACGATCGCCCGCCCGCGCCTGCCGGAAAACCCCTGGAGTTCAGCAAGCCTGCTGCCTGGCAAAATAACTTGCCACTGACACCGGAAGATAAAGTTTCCGGCTACAACAATTTCTATGAATTTGGGTTGGATAAAGCAGATCCCGCCGCGAATGCTGGCAGCCTGAAAACCGATCCGTGGACGTTGAAAATCAGTGGTGAAGTCAGTAAACCGTTAACCCTCGACCACGATGCGCTAACCCGTCGATTCCCGTTAGAAGAGCGGATTTACCGGATGCGCTGCGTGGAAGCGTGGTCGATGGTGGTGCCGTGGATTGGTTTTCCGCTGCATAAACTGCTGGCGCTGGCAGAGCCGACCAGCAACGCGAAGTACGTCGCTTTCGAAACAATTTATGCACCGGAACAAATGCCCGGCCAGCAGGACAGGTTTATCGGCGGCGGTCTGAAATATCCCTATGTAGAAGGATTACGTCTCGACGAAGCAATGCATCCGCTCACACTGATGACCGTCGGCGTCTACGGCAAGGCGCTACCGCCGCAAAATGGCGCGCCGATACGCCTGATTGTGCCATGGAAATATGGCTTTAAAGGCATCAAGTCGATAGTGAGCATTAAGCTGACCCGAGAACGCCCACCAACCACCTGGAATCTTTCGGCCCCCAACGAATACGGCTTTTACGCCAACGTTAATCCGCATGTTGATCACCCTCGCTGGTCGCAGGCCACTGAGCGATTTATCGGTTCAGGTGGCATCCTGGATGTGCAACGCCAGCCGACACTGCTATTTAACGGCTACGCCGATGAAGTCGCGTCACTTTATCGCGGACTGGATCTACGGGAGAACTTCTAAGTGCGTTTGACTGCAAAACAGGTTACCTGGCTGAAATTTTGCCTGCATCTTGCCGGATTTTTGCCGTTTGTCTGGCTGGTTTGGGCAATCAATCATGGCGGGCTAAGTGCCGACCCGGTGAAAGATATTCAGCATTTTACCGGTCGGACTGCGCTGAAATTTTTATTGGCGACGTTGTTAATTACCCCGCTGGCGCGCTACGCTAAGCAGCCATTATTGATACGCACCCGCCGCCTGTTAGGTTTATGGTGTTTCGCTTGGGCGACGCTGCACTTAACCAGTTATGCATTGCTGGAACTTGGCGTGAACAACCTGGCGTTATTCGGTCAGGAATTAATCACCCGACCTTATTTAACCCTGGGTATTATCAGTTGGTTGATTTTGCTTGCTTTAGCATTCACGTCTACACAAGCGATGCAGCGAAAACTAGGCAAACACTGGCAACAGTTGCATAACTTCGTCTATCTTGTCGCGATCCTGGCCCCCATACATTATCTGTGGTCAGTGAAGGTTATCTCACCGCAGCCGCTCATCTACGCCGGGCTGGCATTATTGCTTTTAGCCTTACGTTATAAGAAGTTCCGTCAATGGTGGCGTTAATTTCGTGAACTGTGCGGCTTATTGCAAATTACGCGACGTTGAAAGTTATTTACATGTTAGCTGTTGATTATCTTCCCTGATAAGACCAGTATTTAGCTGCCATTTGCTACGAAATCGTTATAATGTGCGACCTCGTTCTCCCTGAGGCAGCTTTTAAACTGCTGAAAAGGTGACAATGGCGCAACGAAGGTATATTTTGTTTTTTGCCGGAGGATAGCAGCAAATCGCTGCACAATGTCCGTCAAGTCTCACATTGACACTCTGGGGCAAAATAGACCGGCGTCCCGGCCTGCTGGAATTTACCGCTATGCATACAGCTGTCGGGGCATACGCTTTACAGACGGCGGTGAAACGCCTGTCACAATCACACTAAACAAAGAGTACGGAACCCACTCATGGATATTCGTAAGATTAAAAAACTGATCGAGCTGGTTGAAGAATCAGGCATCTCTGAACTGGAAATTTCTGAAGGCGAAGAGTCAGTACGCATCAGCCGTGCAGCACCTGCCGCAAGTTTCCCGATGATGCAACAAGCTTACGCTGCACCAATGATGCAGCAGCCAGCTCAATCTAACGCAGCCGCTCCGGCGACCGTTCCTTCCATGGAAGCGCCAGCAGCAGCGGAAATCAGTGGTCACATCGTACGTTCCCCAATGGTTGGTACTTTCTACCGCACCCCAAGCCCGGACGCGAAAGCGTTCATCGAAGTGGGTCAGAAAGTGAACGTGGGCGATACCCTGTGCATCGTTGAAGCCATGAAAATGATGAACCAGATCGAAGCAGACAAATCCGGTACTGTGAAAGCAATTCTGGTCGAAAGTGGACAACCGGTAGAATTTGACGAGCCGCTGGTCGTCATCGAGTAACGAGGCGAACATGCTGGATAAAATTGTTATTGCCAACCGCGGCGAGATTGCATTGCGTATTCTTCGTGCCTGTAAAGAACTGGGCATCAAGACTGTCGCTGTGCACTCCAGCGCGGATCGCGATCTAAAACACGTATTACTGGCAGATGAAACGGTCTGTATCGGCCCTGCTCCGTCAGTAAAAAGTTATCTGAACATCCCGGCAATCATCAGCGCCGCTGAAATCACCGGCGCAGTAGCAATCCATCCGGGTTACGGCTTCCTTTCCGAGAACGCCAACTTTGCCGAGCAGGTTGAACGCTCCGGCTTTATCTTCATCGGCCCGAAAGCAGAAACCATTCGCCTGATGGGCGACAAAGTATCCGCAATCGCCGCGATGAAAAAAGCAGGCGTCCCTTGCGTACCAGGTTCTGACGGCCCGCTGGGCGACGATATGGATAAAAACCGCGCCATTGCTAAACGCATTGGTTATCCGGTAATTATCAAAGCCTCCGGCGGCGGCGGCGGTCGTGGTATGCGCGTAGTGCGCGGCGATGCTGAACTAGCGCAATCTATCTCCATGACTCGTGCGGAAGCGAAAGCTGCTTTCAGCAACGATATGGTTTACATGGAGAAATACCTGGAAAATCCTCGCCACGTCGAGATTCAGGTGCTGGCTGACGGTCAGGGCAACGCTATCTATCTGGCGGAACGTGACTGCTCCATGCAGCGCCGCCACCAGAAAGTGGTCGAAGAAGCGCCAGCACCGGGCATTACCCCGGAACTGCGTCGCTACATCGGCGAACGTTGTGCTAAAGCGTGTGTTGATATCGGCTATCGCGGTGCAGGTACATTCGAGTTCCTGTTCGAAAACGGCGAGTTCTATTTCATCGAAATGAACACCCGTATTCAGGTAGAACACCCGGTTACTGAAATGATCACTGGCGTTGACCTGATCAAAGAACAGCTGCGTATCGCTGCCGGTCAGCCGCTGTCTATCAAGCAAGAAGAAGTTCACGTTCGCGGCCATGCGGTAGAGTGCCGTATCAACGCCGAAGATCCGAACACCTTCCTGCCAAGCCCGGGCAAAATTACCCGTTTCCACGCGCCAGGCGGTTTTGGCGTGCGTTGGGAGTCTCATATCTACGCGGGCTACACCGTGCCGCCGTACTATGACTCAATGATCGGTAAGCTGATTTGCTACGGTGAAAACCGTGACGTGGCGATTGCTCGCATGAAGAATGCGCTGCAGGAGCTGATCATCGACGGTATCAAAACCAACGTTGATCTGCAGATCCGCATCATGAACGACGAGAACTTCCAGCATGGTGGCACTAACATCCACTATCTGGAGAAAAAACTCGGTCTTCAGGAAAAATAAGACTGCAAAAGCGTCAAAAGGCCGGATTTTCCGGCCTTTTTTATTACTGGGGATCGACAACCCCCATAAGGTACAATCCCCGCTTTCTTCACCCATCAGGGACAAAAAATGGACACTCGTTTTGTTCAGGCCCATAAAGAGGCGCGCTGGGCGCTGGGGCTGACCCTTTTGTATCTGGCGGTATGGTTAGTAGCCGCTTACTTACCTGGCGTTGCCCCCGGTTTTACCGGCTTTCCGCGCTGGTTTGAGATGGCCTGCATCCTGACGCCGCTGCTGTTTATTGGACTGTGCTGGGCGATGGTGAAATTTATCTATCGCGATATCCCGTTGGAGGATGACGATGCAGCTTGAAGTGATTCTACCGCTGGTCGCCTATCTGGTGGTGGTGTTCGGTATCTCTGTTTATGCGATGCGTAAACGGAGCACCGGCACCTTCCTTAATGAGTATTTCCTCGGCAGCCGTTCCATGGGCGGTATTGTGCTGGCGATGACGCTCACCGCGACCTATATCAGTGCCAGTTCGTTTATCGGCGGGCCAGGCGCTGCTTATAAATACGGCCTGGGTTGGGTATTGCTGGCGATGATTCAGCTTCCTGCAGTCTGGCTTTCGCTCGGTATACTCGGCAAGAAGTTCGCGATTCTTGCGCGCCGCTACAATGCGGTGACGCTGAACGATATGCTGTTTGCCCGCTACCAGAGTCGTCTTCTGGTGTGGCTGGCGAGTTTGAGTTTGCTGGTTGCGTTCGTTGGTGCGATGACCGTGCAGTTTATCGGCGGTGCGCGTCTGCTGGAAACCGCGGCGGGTATTCCTTATGAAACCGGGCTGCTGATTTTCGGTATCAGTATTGCGTTATATACCGCCTTTGGCGGCTTTCGCGCCAGTGTGCTGAACGACACCATGCAAGGTCTGGTGATGCTGGTTGGCACCATTGTGCTGCTGGTCGGCGTGGTACATGCCGCTGGCGGCTTAAGCAACGCGGTAGAGACGCTACAAACCATCGATCCACAGCTGGTTACGCCACAAGGTGCTGACGATATTCTGTCACCTGCCTTTATGACATCGTTCTGGGTACTGGTGTGCTTTGGCGTTATTGGCCTGCCGCATACTGCGGTGCGCTGTATCTCTTATAAAGACAGCAAAGCAGTGCATCGGGGGATCATCATCGGGACGATTGTAGTCGCAATCCTGATGTTCGGTATGCACCTGGCCGGAGCGTTAGGTCGGGCGGTGCTCCCCGATCTCACCGTACCGGATCTGGTGATCCCGACGTTAATGGTAAAAGTGCTGCCACCGTTTGCTGCCGGGATCTTCCTGGCTGCACCGATGGCCGCGATCATGTCGACGATCAACGCCCAGTTGCTGCAAAGTTCCGCTACGATCATTAAAGATCTCTATCTGAATATCCGTCCGGATCAAATGCAAAACGAGACGCGTCTGAAGCGGATGTCGGCGGTGATTACGTTGATTCTCGGCGCGTTGCTGCTGCTTGCCGCCTGGAAGCCGCCAGAAATGATCATCTGGCTGAATTTGCTGGCCTTCGGTGGGCTGGAAGCCGTTTTCCTGTGGCCGCTGGTGCTGGGTCTTTACTGGGAACGCGCCAACGCCAAAGGTGCGCTAAGTGCGATGATCGTTGGCGGTGTGCTGTATGCCGTGCTCGCGACCCTGAATATTCAGTACCTGGGCTTCCACCCTATCGTGCCCTCGTTACTGCTAAGTTTGCTGGCTTTCCTGGTCGGAAACCGTTTCGGTACTTCCGTCTCGCAAGCTACCGTTTTGACTACTGATAAATAAAGAGTTTTGCCATGCCTTGGATCCAACTGAAACTGAACACCACCGGCGCGAACGCTGAAGATCTTAGCGATGCGCTGATGGAAGCGGGTGCCGTGTCCATTACTTTTCAGGATACCCACGATACGCCGGTGTTTGAGCCGCTGCCGGGCGAAACGCGCCTGTGGGGCGACACCGATGTGATTGGTCTGTTCGATGCTGAAACCGACATGAATGAAGTCGTGGCGATTCTGGAGGATCATCCGCTGCTCGGCGCAGGCTTCGCGCACAAAATCGAACAACTGGAAGATAAAGACTGGGAGCGCGAATGGATGGATAATTTCCACCCAATGCGCTTTGGCGAACGTCTGTGGATCTGCCCAAGCTGGCGTGATGTGCCAGACGAAAACGCCGTCAACGTGATGTTAGACCCGGGCCTGGCGTTTGGTACGGGGACTCATCCAACCACCTCTCTGTGCCTGCAATGGCTCGACAGCCTCGATTTAACCGGTAAAACGGTCATCGATTTTGGCTGTGGATCCGGCATTCTGGCAATCGCGGCGCTGAAACTGGGCGCAGCAAAAGCCATTGGTATTGATATCGATCCGCAGGCCATTCAGGCCAGCCGCGACAACGCCGAACGTAATGGCGTTTCTGAGCGTCTGGAACTCTACTTACCCAAAGATCAGCCTGAAGCGATGAAAGCCGACGTGGTGGTCGCTAACATCCTCGCAGGCCCGTTACGTGAACTGGCACCGTTAATCAGCGTCCTGCCGGTTTCAGGCGGCTTGCTGGGCCTTTCCGGTATTCTGGCAAGCCAGGCGGAGAGCGTTTGTGAAGCTTATGCCGACAGCTTCGTTCTGGACCCGGTCGTGGAAAAAGAAGAGTGGTGTCGCATTACTGGTCGTAAGAATTAACCGCCAGAATGTGGCATAGTGATGTAGAGAGAAGTGCGAGCAACGTCACAAAAGGCACGTAATTTTGCTGATTATTTAGGCAAATTTGCGTGCCAAAATTTTCATTCATAAAGAAAAATTGAGAACTTACTCAAATTTCTTTGAGTGCGAATTTTAATCACTTATTTCTAATGTGATGATTTTTATGATTAATTATTCCGCCGAGTTCATTTTAAATGCAATTCTTTGATCCATCTCAGAGGATTGGTCAAAGTTTGGCCTTTCATCTCGTGCAAAAAATGCGTAATATACGCCGCCTTGCAGTCACAGTATGGTCATTTCTTAACTCATGCGCATCGGACAATATCAGCTCAGAAATCGCCTGATCGCAGCGCCCATGGCTGGCATTACAGACAGACCTTTTCGGACGTTGTGCTACGAGATGGGAGCCGGATTGACAGTATCCGAGATGATGTCTTCTAACCCTCAGGTTTGGGAAAGCGACAAATCTCGTTTACGGATGGTGCACATTGATGAACCCGGTATTCGCACCGTGCAAATTGCCGGTAGCGATCCGAAAGAAATGGCAGATGCAGCACGTATTAACGTGGAAAGCGGTGCCCAGATTATTGATATCAATATGGGTTGCCCGGCTAAAAAAGTGAATCGCAAGCTTGCAGGTTCAGCCCTCTTGCAGTACCCGGATGTCGTTAAATCGATCCTTACCGAGGTCGTTAATGCAGTGGACGTTCCTGTTACCCTGAAGATTCGCACAGGCTGGGCGCCGGAACACCGTAACTGCGAAGAGATTGCCCAACTGGCTGAAGACTGTGGCATTCAGGCTCTGACCATTCATGGCCGTACACGCGCCTGTTTGTTCAATGGAGAAGCTGAATACGACAGTATTCGGGCAGTTAAGCAGAAAGTTTCCATTCCGGTTATCGCGAATGGCGACATTACTGACCCGCTTAAAGCCAGAGCTGTGCTCGACTATACAGGGGCGGATGCTCTGATGATAGGCCGCGCAGCTCAGGGAAGACCCTGGATCTTTCGGGAAATCCAGCATTATCTGGACACTGGGGAGTTGCTGCCCCCGCTGCCTTTGGCAGAGGTTAAGCGCTTGCTTTGCGCGCACGTTCGGGAACTGCATGACTTTTATGGTCCGGCAAAAGGGTACCGAATTGCACGTAAACACGTTTCCTGGTATCTCCAGGAACACGCTCCAAATGACCAGTTTCGGCGCACATTCAACGCCATTGAGGATGCCAGCGAACAGCTGGAGGCGTTGGAGGCATACTTCGAAAATTTTGCGTAAACAGAAATAAAGAGCTGACAGAACTATGTTCGAACAACGCGTAAATTCTGACGTACTGACCGTTTCTACCGTTAACTCTCAGGATCAGGTAACCCAAAAACCCCTGCGTGACTCGGTTAAACAGGCACTGAAGAACTATTTTGCTCAACTGAACGGTCAGGATGTTAATGACCTCTATGAGCTGGTACTGGCTGAAGTAGAACAGCCCCTGTTGGACATGGTGATGCAATACACCCGTGGTAACCAGACCCGTGCTGCGCTGATGATGGGCATCAACCGTGGTACGCTGCGTAAAAAATTGAAAAAGTACGGCATGAACTAATTCAGGTTAGCTAATTGCTTGATTAAAAGGCGCTACTCGGCATGGGGAAGCGCCTTTTTTATAGGTGTCGCAAAGGGAGTGACCATGAGAACAGGATGTGAACCCACCAGGTTTGGCGACAATACAAAGACCATTATCCACGGTGATGCATTAGCTGAACTTAAAAAGATACCCGCAGAAAGTGTCGATCTAATCTTTGCTGACCCGCCTTATAACATCGGTAAAAATTTCGATGGCCTGATCGAAGCGTGGAAAGAAGATCTGTTTATTAACTGGCTATTTGAAGTGATTACAGAGTGCCACCGCGTTCTGAAAAAACAGGGCAGCATGTACATCATGAACAGCACGGAAAACATGCCCTTTATTGACCTCCAGTGCCGCCAGCTTTTTACCATCAAAAGTCGCATCGTCTGGTCGTATGACAGCTCCGGCGTTCAGGCAAAAAAATATTACGGCTCCATGTATGAACCCATCCTGATGATGGTGAAAGACGCAAAGAACTACACATTTAACAGCGATGCTATTCTGGTAGAAGCCAAAACCGGAGCACAGCGTGCATTAATCGACTATCGCAAAAATCCCCCGCAACCTTACAATCATCAAAAAGTGCCAGGTAACGTCTGGGATTTTCCACGCGTACGTTATTTGATGGATGAATATGAAAACCATCCGACGCAAAAGCCTGAAGCTTTACTGAAGCGCATTATTCTCGCCTCTTCTAACCCTGGCGATGTCGTTCTCGATCCGTTTGCTGGTAGCTTCACCACCGGTGCCGTCGCCATCGCGACCGGGCGAAAATTCATTGGTATTGAGATTAACAGCGAGTACATCAAGATGGGGCTACGCCGACTGGAAGTCGCGTCACATTACTCCATGGAAGAGCTGGCGAAAGTGAAAAAAAGAAAGACCGGCAACCTGTCAAAACGAAGCCGGATCAGCGAAGTTGACCCCGATCTCATTGCAAAGTAAAGGAAGTGTAAGCCTGGTTTTCAGATTATTCATTTCGTGTATATTTCCTGCCAGACTTGGTTAAACATGCACAGGCTCAGGTAATGATTCGCAAGTATTGGTGGCTCGTCGTTTTCGCTGTCTCCGTTTTTCTGTTTGATACCTTACTGATGCAGTAGATTGAACTACTGGCAACAGACACAGACAAATGTCGCAATATGAACTCGGTTAATCCGCTAAAACTGGTTAACTGTGACGAACTGGATTTTCACAATAGAATGTAACTTTATACGATACCTAATTCATTTGTTTTATGAATTAATTTCGTTATGTTTTCATCTGGCATAAACATTCTTAATACATTATCGACTAATGCGGGTGCTTGTTTATAAAGATCGTAACCCGCTATATTCATTAACCAGTTTTGAACAATACCGCTGAAGGCGCCATCAATAATAATCATTACGACGTCTAAGTCGAGGCTTTTAGCTATATCCCCCTGTTGCTGACATGCTTGTAATACTTCACGCAAAATCTGTGGATTAAAGCCCATCTTTTCCCGTATTACTGCCTCGGCCAGCATTTCATCACTAAATTCACACTTGTGATATAAGATTTGCAGTAACGCCTGCTGGCGGGGAATTTCGGCAATATATTGCAAGCCAACAATCAGTTTTTCACGCAATTGCAGGAAAGGATCATGTTCTAACCCTTCCGTTAAACGTTCCTGGATTAACTCACGCAATGAAGGCTGTTGCAGCCACATCTCGTTAAACAGTTGAGCCTTGTTTTCGAAGTGCCAGTAGATTGCGCCACGCGTGACGTTGGCGGCGTCGGCGATGTCATTGAGCGTCGTCTTGCTTACGCCATACTGCGCAAACTGGGCGATGGCGATTTCAATCAGTTCTTGCCGGGTCTTCAGGGCTTCAGCTTTGGTTCTTTTTGCCATGATTAATCATTCAGGGAATAAATATATTCGACATAAGGGAAACAACGAGAAGTAATGTATCACCTAATTTTTATTTATACGAGAAACCAATTCCCGTCTGCTATCAATCGTCAAATAATCAAAGTCTATTGTTTGACGATAATATATTTACTTAATAAATGTATATTTCACTTTGCGTTAAAATGCTTCCATTCTTTTCAACTCACATCAAATGAGAACATTAGAATATTAATCTATTTTTGTGTTTACGTGCCTTGAATAGCGACTATTCATAACTATTCCTTACATCGCCGGACGATAATTTGTAGGATAGCGAACTGTATTTTTATTTCTGCGAGTTAACGCGTTGCCTTTTTCTGGCTAATAACGCGCTTTTGGTTTTTTGAGGAATAGTAATGACGAAACATGCCAAGTTTTTCCTCCTGCCCTCCTTTATCATGATCTCCGCAGCGTTAATTGCGGGTTGTAACGATAAGGGAGAAGAGAAAGCTCACGTCGGTGAACCGCAGGTTACCGTTCATGTTGTGAATACTGCCCCGTTAGAAGTTAAAACTGAATTACCAGGCCGTACTAATGCTTTCCGTATTGCCGAGGTTCGCCCACAGGTTAGCGGGATAGTGCTGAATCGTAATTTCACTGAAGGCAGCGATGTGCAAGCTGGCCAGTCCCTGTACCAGATCGATCCAGCCACTTATCAGGCAAGTTATGACAGCGCGAAAGGCGACCTGGCGAAAAGCGAAGCTGCCGCATCCATCGCGCATTTGACGGTAAAACGTTATGTTCCGCTTGTGGGTACGAAATACATCAGCCAGCAGGAGTACGATCAGGCGATTGCTGATGCTCGTCAGGCCGATGCTACCGTCATAGCCGCAAAAGCCACGGTCGAAAGCGCCCGCATCAATCTCGCTTATACCAAAGTGACTGCGCCAATTAGCGGGCGTATCGGCAAATCTTCGGTGACCGAAGGTGCTCTCGTCACTAACGGGCAAACGACCGAACTGGCGACTGTCCAGCAACTCGATCCTATCTATGTCGATGTGACCCAATCCAGCAACGACTTCATGAGACTCAAGCAGTCCGTAGAGCAAGGTAGTTTGCATAAGGAAAACGCCACCAGCAACGTAGAGCTGGTCATGGAAAACGGTCAAACCTATCCCCTGAAAGGCACGCTGCAATTCTCTGATGTAACCGTTGATGAAAGCACCGGCTCCATTACCCTGCGCGCGGTTTTCCCTAACCCGCAACACACGCTTCTGCCAGGTATGTTTGTGCGCGCACGGATTGATGAAGGTGTACAACCTGACGCCATTCTTATCCCGCAACAGGGAGTTAGCCGCACGCCGCGTGGTGACGCTACCGTCATGATTGTTAATGATAAAAGCCAGGTTGAGGCGCGTCCTGTTGTCGCCAGCCAGGCCATTGGCGATAAATGGCTGATTAGCGAAGGACTAAAAGCGGGTGATCAGGTCATTGTCAGCGGCCTGCAAAAAGCACGCCCGGGAGAGCAGGTTAAAGCCACTACCGATACCCCCGCAGATACTGCGTCGAAGTAAGGCAATCTGATATGGCAAACTTTTTTATTCGACGACCAATATTTGCATGGGTGCTGGCCATTATTCTGATGATGGCGGGCGTACTGGCGATCCTACAATTGCCCGTCGCCCAGTATCCAACCATTGCCCCGCCCGCTGTTTCTGTGTCGGCAAACTATCCGGGCGCTGATGCGCAAACCGTGCAGGATACGGTGACACAGGTTATCGAACAGAATATGAACGGCATCGATAATCTGATGTATATGTCCTCCACCAGCGATTCAGCCGGTAGCGTGACAATTACTCTCACCTTCCAGTCCGGGACCGATCCAGACATCGCGCAAGTGCAGGTACAAAACAAACTTCAACTCGCCACACCGCTACTGCCGCAGGAAGTCCAGCAACAGGGGATAAGTGTCGAGAAATCAAGTAGCAGCTTTTTGATGGTGGCTGGTTTTGTTTCTGATAACCCAAGTACCACGCAAGACGATATTTCCGACTACATCGCCTCTAACGTCAAAGATACCATTAGCCGTCTGAACGGCGTTGGCGACGTACAACTGTTCGGTGCTCAGTACGCTATGCGTATCTGGCTCGATGCCGATCTGCTGAACAAATATAAACTCACATCGGTTGATGTTATTAACCAGTTGAAAGTACAGAACGACCAGATTGCGGCCGGTCAGTTAGGCGGCACGCCGGCATTACCAGGACAGCAGCTAAACGCGTCGATTATTGCCCAGACACGGTTAAAAGATCCGGAAGAGTTCGGCAAAGTCACCCTGCGCGTGAACAGCGACGGTTCGGTAGTGCGGCTGAAAGATGTCGCACGGATTGAACTCGGTGGTGAAAACTATAACGTTATCGCCCGTATCAACGGCAAACCCGCGGCTGGCCTCGGTATTAAACTGGCAACGGGAGCTAACGCACTTGATACCGCAAAAGCCATCAAGGCCAAACTGGCAGAATTGCAGCCGTTCTTCCCACAGGGAATGAAGGTTCTTTACCCTTATGACACCACGCCTTTCGTCCAGCTTTCTATCCAGGAAGTGGTGAAAACGCTGTTCGAAGCCATTATCCTGGTATTCCTGGTGATGTATCTGTTCTTGCAGAACATGCGGGCGACATTGATACCCACCATTGCTGTACCTGTCGTGTTGTTAGGGACATTTGCCATACTCGCCGCTTTTGGTTACTCCATCAATACGCTAACGATGTTCGGGATGGTACTTGCCATCGGGCTTCTAGTTGATGATGCGATAGTCGTTGTGGAGAACGTCGAGCGCGTAATGATGGAGGATAAACTCCCCCCCAGAGAAGCGACGGAAAAATCGATGTCGCAAATCCAGGGTGCGCTGGTAGGTATCGCGATGGTACTGTCGGCGGTATTTATTCCGATGGCATTCTTCGGTGGCTCAACAGGGGCAATTTATCGACAGTTCTCTATCACTATTGTTTCAGCAATGGCGCTTTCAGTACTGGTTGCGCTGATTCTCACCCCCGCGTTATGTGCAACATTGCTGAAACCAGTCTCTGCCGAGCATCACGAAAATAAGGGTGGTTTCTTCGGCTGGTTTAACACCACTTTCGATCATAGCGTTAATCACTACACCAATAGCGTTGGCAAAATCCTCGGTTCCACAGGGCGATATTTACTGATCTATGCGCTGATTGTCGCCGGAATGGTAGTGCTGTTTTTACGCCTCCCTTCTTCTTTCTTGCCGGAAGAAGATCAGGGTGTCTTCCTGACCATGATCCAACTGCCCGCTGGCGCGACGCAAGAGCGGACACAAAAAGTACTGGATGAAGTGACGGATTACTATCTGAAGAACGAGAAGGCGAACGTTGAAAGTGTCTTTACAGTCAATGGATTTAGCTTCAGCGGTCAGGCGCAAAACGCCGGGATGGCCTTTGTCAGCCTTAAACCGTGGGAAGAGCGCAGTGGCGAAGAAAATAGCGCGGAAGCGGTAATCCAACGTGCCAAAATGGAACTGAGTAAAATCCGCGACGGTTTTGTCATTCCATTCAATATGCCAGCCATTGTTGAACTGGGTACGGCAACAGGTTTCGACTTTGAGTTAATCGATCAGGCGGGTCTTGGTCACGATGCCTTAACCCATGCCCGCAACCAATTGCTTGGCATGGCGGCGCAACATCCTGAAAGCTTAGTCAGTGTGCGCCCCAATGGCCTGGAAGATACTGCGCAGTTCAAACTTGAAGTTGACCAGGAAAAAGCACAGGCATTAGGCGTTTCGCTTTCTGACATTAATCAGACCATTTCTACGGCGTTAGGCGGGACGTATGTCAACGACTTCATCGACCGTGGCCGCGTGAAAAAAGTATATGTTCAGGCGGATGCCAAATTCCGTATGCTGCCAGAAGATGTCGATAAACTTTATGTCCGCAGTGCCAACGGCGAAATGGTGCCATTCTCCACCTTTACCACTTCACATTGGGTATATGGTTCTCCGCGTCTGGAACGCTACAACGGTCTACCTTCTATGGAGATTCAGGGGGAGGCCGCGCCAGGCACCAGTTCCGGCGATGCGATGTCGCTAATGGAAAGCCTCGCCTCACAACTACCTAACGGAATCGGTTATGACTGGACGGGTATGTCGTATCAGGAACGCTTGTCAGGCAACCAGGCCCCTGCTCTGGTAGCCATTTCATTCGTGGTCGTTTTCCTGTGCCTTGCAGCGCTCTATGAAAGCTGGTCAATTCCTGTCTCGGTTATGCTGGTCGTGCCGTTAGGGATTGTCGGCGTGCTGCTGGCGGCGACACTCTTTAATCAAAAAAATGACGTTTATTTTATGGTGGGCTTGTTAACGACAATTGGCTTATCAGCTAAAAACGCTATTTTGATTGTTGAGTTCGCCAAAGACCTGATGGAGAAAGAGGGGAAAGGTGTTATTGAAGCAACGCTGATGGCCGTACGTATGCGTCTTCGTCCTATTCTGATGACATCACTCGCCTTTATTCTCGGCGTATTGCCGCTGGCTATCAGTAATGGTGCGGGAAGCGGCGCGCAGAACGCGGTAGGGATTGGAGTCATGGGCGGCATGATTTCCGCAACATTACTGGCAATCTTCTTCGTCCCTGTGTTCTTTGTGGTGATCCGCCGTTGCTTTAAAGGGTAAATTTAAAACACAAAGGCGTCTTCGGACGCCTTTTTAATTTGCAGTTAAAACTATAAAAATTAATGAGTTAATGATTCACTAACTTTTGAATTGAGTGCATTCATTCTTTCTCCCTTCATTATTTTTACAATTAACATAATTTGTCATTATTCATCTTGCAAGAATTATAACTCCCGGTGATAAAATGGAATTCAGCACGTTAAATAAGAAAGTTAGCTTATTAAGCGGTAGCGTTATTACTGAGGTAACACCATGAAAAGATTAATTCCTGTCGCATTGCTCACCGCATTGCTGGCGGGCTGCGCTCACGATTCACCCTGCGTTCCGGTTTATGACGATCAGGGCCGTCTGGTTCACACCAATACCTGTATGAAAGGTACGACTCAGGATAACTGGGAAACTGCCGGGGCTATTGCTGGCGGGGCAGCGGCTGTTGCTGGCCTGACGATGGGGATCATCGCTCTGTCGAAATAACTGAACAGGGCGCGGAGTTCCGCGCTCTCTTTAACGGTACAGAATCTCACCGTAAGATAAAATACAACTATATTCGGCTAGCTTATTCCCTTTTAATTTAGCATTTTATTTCGAACCGTCGAAATAACACATCCATTAGTTTTTACCCTCATTTAAAACACATGCTCACGCTAACAATCATTATCCTGCTTAGTAAAATGCGAATAAATATTTTGCGCTAAAATGTGGCGTATGTTTCATTTTCGCACCATTGCGGGGCGATGTTTTTATTATTTCCTGTCTACACTCAGCTTATTGCGACACGGAATCGTGCGCAAAAACTGGCACTACTTTTGCTTATAAAAGGATGGCCACAGACAGGTAAAAGACGTTTCCCAAACGTCCTATAACGATAATTTTCGCCTCACAGGAAGCATTATGAAAAAGATGATGATAGCCACACTGGCTGCCGCCAGCGTGCTGCTTGCCGTTGCAAATCAGGCGCATGCTGGCGCGACACTTGATGCCGTAAAGAATAAAGGGTTTGTTCAATGTGGGATCAGTGACGGATTACCTGGGTTCTCTTATGCCGATGCAGACGGTAAGTTTTCAGGTATTGATGTAGATGTTTGTCGTGGTGTTGCCGCTGCTGTATTTGGCGACGACACGAAAGTGAAATATACCCCACTCACAGCAAAAGAACGCTTCACCGCTTTACAGTCAGGAGAAGTGGATTTGCTCTCCCGTAATACGACCTGGACTTCATCCCGCGACGCAGGAATGGGAATGGTATTTACTGGCGTCACTTATTACGACGGCATTGGCTTCCTGACGCACGATAAAGCGGGATTAAAAAGCGCGAAAGAACTGGATGGCGCAACCGTCTGTATTCAGGCGGGGACTGATACCGAACTCAACGTCGCCGATTACTTCAAGGCAAACAATATGAAGTACACGCCAGTAACCTTCGATCGCTCAGACGAATCAGCGAAGGCTCTGGAATCTGGCCGCTGCGATACGCTGGCCTCGGATCAGTCGCAACTGTATGCCCTGCGGATCAAATTAAGTAATCCTGCCGAATGGATTGTCCTGCCAGAAGTTATCTCTAAAGAACCGCTTGGTCCGGTAGTCCGTCGTGGCGATGATGAATGGTTCTCTATTGTGCGCTGGACGCTTTTCGCCATGCTGAATGCTGAAGAGATGGGCGTTAACTCGCAAAACGTTGATGAAAAAGCGGCTAATCCAGCTACGCCTGATATGGCGCATCTGCTGGGTAAAGAGGGCGATTACGGCAAGGATCTGAAGCTGGATAATAAATGGGCTTACAACATCATCAAACAGGTGGGTAACTACTCGGAAATTTTTGAGCGTAATGTAGGTTCAGAAAGCCCGCTGAAAATTAAACGTGGGCAAAATAATCTCTGGAATAACGGCGGTATTCAGTACGCGCCGCCCGTGCGTTAAGTCGGTGTGAGGTAACGGGCGTCGCTACGGCGGCGCTCTCTTCAGCGTTATGGTTTCCGAGGTTTATATGCCCCATCGCCGCTCAACCGTTAAAGGCTCACTCTCCTTTACCAACCCTACGGTTCGCGCCTGGTTATTCCAGATCCTCGCCGTTGTTGCCGTCGTCGGCATTGTTGGTTGGTTATTTCACAACACCGTGACGAATCTAAACAATCGCGGCATTACATCAGGATTTGCCTTTCTGGATCGCGGCGCAGGCTTCGGGATCGTCCAGCATTTGATCGATTACCAGCAGGGCGATACCTACGGACGCGTTTTTATTGTCGGCTTACTCAATACGCTACTGGTTTCAGCATTGTGTATCGTATTCGCATCTGTCCTGGGCTTCTTTATCGGTCTGGCGCGACTTTCGGATAACTGGCTGCTACGAAAGCTTTCCACAATTTATATTGAGATCTTCCGTAATATTCCCCCGCTACTGCAAATCTTCTTCTGGTACTTTGCCGTGTTGCGCAATTTGCCCGGACCGCGACAGGCTGTGAGTGCGTTTGATCTCGCCTTTTTGAGCAATCGTGGGCTCTATATTCCGTCGCCGCAGCTGGGAGATGGATTTATTGCGTTTATCCTGACTGTTGTTATTGCTATAGCCATTTCTGTTGGACTATTCCGTTTTAATAAAACGCACCAGATAAAGACCGGACAACTGCGACGAACCTGGCCTTGCGCCGTTGTGTTGCTCACTGGTTTACCTTTACTGGCGCAATGGCTTTTTGGTGCGGCACTGCACTGGGATGTTCCGGCGCTACGAGGGTTTAACTTCCGCGGCGGGATGGTGCTTATCCCTGAGCTGGCAGCCTTAACATTGGCGCTTTCAGTTTATACATCTGCATTTATCGCCGAGATTATTCGCGCCGGGATCCAGGCAGTGCCTTATGGTCAACATGAAGCTGCCCGCTCGCTGGGATTGCCCAACCCAGTTACGCTACGCCAGGTCATTATTCCCCAGGCGCTGCGAGTGATTATTCCGCCGTTAACCAGCCAGTATCTCAACATCGTCAAAAACTCCTCTCTTGCCGCCGCTATCGGCTATCCCGATATGGTTTCGCTGTTTGCTGGCACCGTGCTGAACCAGACGGGGCAAGCCATCGAGACGATTGCCATGACGATGTCGGTCTATCTGATTATCAGCCTGACTATCTCGCTGCTGATGAATATCTATAACCGCCGCATCGAGATCGTTGAACGCTAAGGAGTCATGATGACAAAAGTATTGCTGTCTCATCCCCCGCGCCCGGCGAGCCATAACTCAAGCCGCGCTATGGTGTGGGTGCGCAAAAACCTGTTCTCTAGCTGGAGCAATAGCCTGCTGACTATTGGCTGCTTATGGTTGATGTGGGAACTGATTCCACCGCTGCTGAACTGGGCTTTTTTACAGGCAAACTGGGTTGGTTCAACGCGTACCGACTGCACAAAAGCCGGTGCCTGTTGGGTCTTCATCCACGAACGATTCGGCCAGTTTATGTATGGGCTTTACCCGCACGACCAGCGCTGGCGAATTAACCTGGCATTACTGATTGGCCTTGTTTCTATCGCACCAATGTTCTGGAAAATACTCCCGCATCGCGGTCGCTATATTGCGGTATGGGCGGTTATCTACCCACTGATTGTCTGGTGGCTGATGTATGGCGGTTTTCTTGGTCTAGAGCGGGTTGAAACCCGGCAATGGGGCGGGCTGACACTGACGTTGATTATCGCATCTGTTGGGATTGCTGGGGCGCTGCCGTGGGGGATATTACTGGCATTAGGCCGCCGCTCCCATATGCCGATTGTGCGTATCTTATCGGTCATTTTTATCGAGTTCAGGCGTGGCGTACCGCTGATTACCGTACTGTTTATGTCTTCGGTCATGCTGCCGCTCTTTATGGCGGAAGGCACCAGTATCGACAAACTGATTCGTGCGTTGGTCGGCGTGATCCTGTTTCAGTCAGCATACGTTGCGGAAGTCGTGCGAGGCGGATTACAGGCGCTGCCCAAAGGGCAATACGAAGCGGCAGAGTCGCTGGCGTTGGGTTACTGGAAAACTCAAGGGCTGGTTATTCTGCCCCAGGCACTGAAGCTGGTGATTCCAGGGCTGGTAAATACCATCATCGCGCTATTCAAAGACACAAGTCTGGTGATCATCATCGGGTTGTTCGATCTTTTCAGTAGCGTTCAGCAGGCAACCGTTGACCCCGCCTGGCTGGGTATGTCGACGGAAGGGTATGTTTTCGCCGCACTGATCTACTGGATCTTCTGCTTCAGCATGTCACGTTATAGCCAACATCTGGAAAAACGTTTTAACACCGGGCGTACACCGCATTGAGGACACTATGAGCCAAATTTTACTGCAACCTGCTAACGCGATGATTACACTGGAAAACGTCAATAAATGGTATGGGCAATTCCATGTCTTAAAAGATATAAATCTGACTGTGCAAACCGGTGAACGCATTGTTTTGTGTGGTCCTTCCGGTTCCGGGAAATCGACAACCATTCGCTGTATTAATCATCTGGAAGAACACCAACAGGGACGGATCGTGGTGGATGGCATCGAGCTTAACGAAGATATTCGCAATATTGAGCGCGTCAGGCAGGAAGTGGGAATGGTCTTTCAGCATTTCAATCTATTCCCACATTTGACCGTTTTACAGAACTGTACCCTGGCGCCGATTTGGGTGCGTAAGATGCCGAAGAAAGAAGCTGAAGCTCTGGCGATGCATTACCTTGAGCGGGTGAGAATTGCCGAACATGCACAGAAGTTTCCCGGGCAGATTTCTGGTGGTCAGCAGCAACGCGTTGCCATAGCACGTTCACTTTGTATGAAACCAAAGATCATGCTGTTTGATGAACCTACGTCGGCGCTCGATCCGGAGATGGTAAAAGAAGTGCTGGATACGATGATTGGGCTAGCGCAGTCAGGCATGACGATGCTGTGCGTAACACATGAAATGGGATTTGCGCGAACTGTCGCTGATCGAGTGATTTTTATGGATCGCGGAGAAATCGTGGAGCAAGCTGCACCGGATGAATTTTTTGCGCATCCTAAATCGGAGCGTACGAGGGCATTTTTATCGCAGGTTATCCATTAAGTTGTACATGGATTCGAAACGCAAAAAGGCCATCCTTTCGGATGGCCTTTCGCTTGATTTGATGTCTGGCAGTTTATGGCGGGCTTCCTGCCCGCCCCCCTCCGGGCCGTTGCTTCGCAACGTTCAAATCCGCTCCCGGCGGATTTGTCCTACTCAGGAGAGCGTTCACCGACAAGCAACAGATAAAACAAAAGGCCCAGTCTTTCGACTGAGCCTTTTGTTTTATTTGATGCCTGGCAGTTCCCTACTCTCGCATGGGGAGACCCCACACTACCATCGGCGCTACGGCGTTTCACTTCTGAGTTCGGCATGGGGTCAGGTGGGACCACCGCGCTACGGCCGCCAGGCAAATTCTGTTTCTAATCTGCCGAACTTTAACCTAAAAAGTGGTGCTGATACCCAGAGTCGAACTGGGGACCTCACCCTTACCAAGGGTGCGCTCTACCAACTGAGCCATATCAGCACGCTAAATTTGATGCCTGGCAGTTCC
>NZ_VATT01000003.1:0-135418 GCF_005781225.1 Escherichia sp. E4736
CTGGCAAAAAGTTGCCAGATTCTGACGAGCGTTACCGTCGAGAAATAATTCATCATTGATAATTTGAAATGCGACATCATCACGCATTTCATGCAGCGGAAAACGTTTTGATTCCGCGATAGTAGAAATTGCCTTCGCGCCAAAACGCGAGTCGAGTAGTTCTGAGCGGAAATCCGTTAACAGCTTCTGGTCCATTTCGAACTCCTTAAATTTATTTGAAGGCAATAAAAAAGTAGGATTTATCTGGAATGGACGCAAGGGGTTACAGGTATAATTTAAATAACAAAATCCTAAGCATGAAATTGATTTATCTATATAACAAACTAACACCAATAATATTTACACCAGAAAACACCAGATTAATTTTAAATATATATTTAAGGAATTCCTGTTATTTATTTTAATAATCAAAAAGAGTTTACTTCCTTCTGCATTCTTACACTGATTACCGCTACTCTTATTTGTAATAACAGCGATACACCTGCTTTTATCATGGAGTAGCGTGAATGTTCCGAAAATGAAATTTTGCAAAAAAAACGTTTATCACTCATTTTCTTTGTATATTAATGGGTTATATTTTTTGACACATTAATAAACGTGATCTTCCGCACACTTCATCCCCCATCGACCGTAGCGAATGACTACTCTTAAAGGAAAGCCCGATAATTAGAGACGAATTTCGGAGGTCGGATCCTTATGCTCAATCAGAAAATTCAAAACCTTAATCCAGATGAACGGATGATCGAAGTCGATCTCTGCTATGAGCTGGATCCGTATGAATTAAAACTGGATGAGATGATGGAGGCAGAGCCAGAACCCGAGATGATTGAGGGGCTACCCGCCTCTGATGCGCTGACCCCTGCCGATCGTTATCTCGAACTGTTCGAGCATGTCCAGTCGGCGAAAATTTTCCCTGACAGCAAAACCTTCCCTGACTGCGCCCCCAAAATGGACCCGCTGGATATCTTAATCCGCTATCGTAAAGTGCGCCGTCATCGCGATTTCGACTTACGCCAGTTTGTTGAAAAGCACTTCTGGCAGCCGGAAGTCTACTCCAGCGAGTATGTATCGGACCCGCAAAACTCACTGAAAGAGCATATCGACCAACTATGGCCGGTGTTAACCCGCGAACCCCAGGATCATATTCCCTGGTCTTCCCTGCTGGCGCTACCGCAATCGTACATTGTCCCGGGGGGCCGTTTTAGCGAAACCTACTACTGGGATTCCTATTTCACCATGCTGGGGCTGGCAGAGAGCGGGCGTGAGGATTTACTGAAATGCATGGCCGACAACTTCGCCTGGATGATAGAAAACTATGGCCACATCCCCAACGGCAACCGCACCTATTATTTGAGCCGCTCGCAGCCACCGGTTTTTGCGTTGATGGTGGAGCTATTTGAAGAAGATGGTGTGCGCGGTGCACGCCGCTACCTTGATCATCTAAAAATGGAATATGCCTTCTGGATGGACGGCGCAGAATCACTGATTCCGAATCAGGCCTATCGCCATGTGGTGCGGATGCCGGACGGTGCCCTGCTCAACCGTTATTGGGATGACCGCGACACGCCGCGCGATGAATCCTGGCTGGAAGATGTGGAAACCGCGAAACACTCCGGTCGCCCGCCTAACGAGGTGTATCGCGATTTACGCGCAGGTGCCGCTTCTGGCTGGGATTACTCATCACGCTGGCTACGTGACGCGGGCCGTCTGGCAAGCATTCGCACTACCCAATTCATCCCCATCGACCTTAATGCTTTCCTGTTTAAACTGGAGAGCGCCATTGCCAACATCTCGGCGCTGAAAGGTGAGAAAGAGACAGAAACGCTGTTCCGCCAGAAAGCCAGCGCCCGCCGCGATGCAGTTAACCGTTATCTCTGGGATGATGAAAACGGCATCTACCGCGATTACGACTGGCGGCGCGAGCAGTTAGCCCTCTTTTCCGCTGCCGCTATTGTGCCGTTATACGTGGGCATGGCGAATCACGAACAGGCAGACCGCCTGGCAAACACCGTACGTAGCCGTTTACTGACGCCGGGTGGGATTCTGGCGAGCGAGTACGAAACCGGAGAACAGTGGGATAAACCCAACGGCTGGGCGCCATTGCAGTGGATGGCGATTCAGGGGTTTAAAATGTACGGCGATGACTATCTGGGTGATGAAATCGCGCGTAGCTGGTTGAAGACAGTGAACCAGTTTTACCTGGAACATCACAAACTGATCGAGAAATACCATATTGCCGATGGCCTTCCCCGTGAGGGCGGCGGGGGCGAATATCCGTTGCAGGATGGATTTGGCTGGACCAACGGTGTGGTACGGCGTCTGATAGGTTTGTACGGCGAACCGTAATATTTTAACAGCCAGCCACTAACAACCTGCTGGCTATAAAACTATCCTCTTCAGGAGGCGATATTTAACATCATCGCCGCCTGAGTGCGGTTTTTCACTTCCAGACGGCGATAAAGCGATTCCAGATGCGCTTTAACCGTTCCGGTACTGATATTTAACGCCCTGCCGATCTCTTTATTTGATTCACCTGCCGCCAGCATAGTTAAAATTTCCCGTTGGCGGGCGCTTAGCGATTTGAGGTCTTTTGTGTCTTTTTCCGGTGTCGTTCGCCAGTCTCCGGGCAGAAACATCATTCCCATTGCCGCGCTATTTACCGCCAATGCAAACGTCTCGACGGCTGAATCACGCGGTACAATTGCCATCACGTTAAAATGGATAACTTCCTGTAACCATCGTTTGCTGCAATCTGTCGCCGTTATCAACACTTTAACATCAGGAAATTGCACTACGGTTTTTTGCAGTAACCAGTAGCAAAACTCACCATCCTGATCGCCATCAAGCATGACCAAGGCTTCAGGGGAGCTTTCCAGTTTTTGCCACAGTTCATCTGCCTGATCGACGCCCTGAATACTCACTCCAGGAATACGCTGCTGTAAGCTGATTTTCATTCCGTGAATAAATATTGACTGCCTGTCAAACATGATTATATGCATTACTGAATCTCCACCTGGATACGTTAAAACTCTCAAGTAGGGGAAGGGTATTACCCGAGAGGCAAAATAAGAATTCGCCATTTGGCGGTGGCCATTCTACAGATATGCAATGTGGAAAATAGTTACCGATATAAATAGTTACAGCTGACAGCCTGAAATTACATGTCGAGGGCATTATTTAAAACATTTTTGAGGAAATCCTTATATCTTCGTCTGACAAGCATTCAAATAAACTGTGATTTTCGCGAGAGCTGGCTAAATACCTGACCGCAAAATGATTAAATTGCGCACGAAAAGCCAATACTGCATTTACTATTTTGCAGGAAATTGCTGAAAAGACAGTCCTTCAAGCGTTATTTTTCCTTTCCAGTGAAGCTTATCAGCCATTTCCTTCTAAAAAATACCGGTATTAATCATTACTACATTGTGAAACCTTGCATTAGATGCTAGAAAAAACAATAAATAATGCGCTATGCGCGTTACTGTTTCGCTGTGAACAACAATCGGTCAAAGAAATGGATAAAATTCACGCAATGCAGTTGTTCATTAAGGTCGCAGAGCTGGAAAGTTTTTCCCGTGCAGCGGATTTCTTTGCTTTGCCAAAGGGAAGTGTTTCGCGCCAGATACAGGCACTGGAACATCAGCTTGGCACCCAGTTGCTGCATCGCACTACGCGGCGGGTCAAACTTACCCCCGACGGCATGACCTATTACCAACGAGCGAAAGATGTGTTGAGTAATCTCAACGAACTGGACGGCCTGTTTCAGCAGGATACCACCAGCATCAGCGGCAAATTACGCGTCGATATCCCGCTCGGAATTGCGAAAAACCTGTTGCTGCCGCGCCTGCCAGAATTTCTTCATCAGTACCCAGGGATTGAACTGGAATTAAGTAGCAGTGACCGGGCGATTGATATTCTTCGTGATGGCTATGATTGCGTGATGCGCACGGGCTCGTTGCCCGACGAGGGTATTATTACCCGCCCCCTCGGCAAACTGACGATGGTCAACTGTGCCAGCCCGCACTATCTGACGCGTTTTGGTTATCCGCAAAGTGTGGACGATCTGACTTCGCACGCAGTGGTGCATTACACGCCGCATTTGGGCGCGCATCCATTAGGTTTTGAGGTTGCCACCAGTAATGGCGTCCAGTGGTTTAAGTCCGGCGGCATGTTGACGGTAAACAGTAGCGAAACCTATCTCGCCGCCGGCCTGGCGGGTCTGGGTATCATTCAAATCCCCCGCGTCGCCGTACGCGAAGCCCTACGCGCCGGGCGGCTTATTGAAGTGTTGCCCAACTACCGCGCCGAGCCGCTATCCATTTCTCTGGTTTATCCCCAGCGTCGGGAGCTTTCCCGCCGTGTAAATCTGTTTATGCAGTGGCTGGCTGGCGTAATAAAAGAGCACCTGGACTGACCGACTATACTTTTTAAGACAGACAACGACAGAAGGACTAAAGAGCGGATGACGCAGGAAAACGAGATCAAACGTCCCACCCAGGATCTGGAGCACGAGCAAATTAAACATCTGGATAATAGCGATAAAGGCAGCAAAGTCAGTCAGGCGTTGGAAACCGTTACCACCACTGCCGGGAAAGTCCAACGTCAACCCATCATCGCGCACCTGATACGCGCAACAGAACGCTTCAATGATCGGCTGGGTAACCAGTTTGGCGCGGCAATCACTTATTTCTCGTTTTTATCGATGATCCCGATTTTGATGGTGTCGTTTGCCGCAGGGGGCTTTGTGCTGGCCTCCCACCCGATGCTGCTGCAGGATATCTTCGACAAAATTCTGCAAAACATCAGCGATCCGACGCTGGCGGCCACATTGAAAAATACCATCAACACCGCCGTTCAGCAGCGAACGACCGTAGGGCTTGTCGGCCTGGCGGTGGCGCTTTATTCCGGGATTAACTGGATGGGAAATTTGCGTGAAGCAATTCGCGCTCAATCGCGTGATGTTTGGGAACGTTCACCGCAAGATCAGGAGAAGTTTTGGGTTAAGTATCTGCGTGATTTTATTTCACTAATTGGTTTATTGATTGCGCTGATTGTCACGCTTTCAATAACCTCGGTTGCCGGTTCGGCGCAGCAAATGATTATTAGCGCCCTGCACCTTAACAGTATTGAGTGGCTGAAACCGACGTGGCGGTTGATTGGCATGGCGATTTCTATCTTCGCTAACTATCTGCTTTTCTTCTGGATCTTCTGGCGTCTTCCGCGTCATCGCCCGCGTAAAAAGGCGCTGATTCGTGGAACATTCATCGCGGCTATTGGTTTTGAAGTCATTAAAATCGTGATGACGTATACCCTGCCGTCGTTGATGAAATCCCCGTCTGGCGCGGCATTTGGTTCCGTGCTGGGGCTGATGGCGTTTTTTTACTTCTTTGCCCGTCTGACGTTGTTTTGCGCGGCGTGGATTGCCACCGCCGAATACAAAGACGACCCGCGAATGCCGGGGAAAACGCAGCATTAAAATAGGTCGGATGCGGCGTAAACGCCTTATTCGGCCTACGAATTTATTCGACCTGGCTCGCCGTAGGCCGGATAAGATGCACCAGCATCGCATCCGGCTATGATGCGCACATAACCACCTGAAACTCTTCCCCTGGACCTCTTCAGCCATCTCTTTGGGAGCCAACAATTTCACATCAACTCATAAACCCAGCATATAAATCCAGTTGGTAACTTTTATTTAACCTGAAACCAGTTTTATCCACCATTTATGAAATTGTGTGAAGCATTTCATAGAAGAAAAATCACTAGTCTAAACATTATCCGCTTTTTGCCTGGTTTTTAACCTTTTCCGCGATTTGTTACACATTGAAATATCACTTTTGCTGTGCGTAATATGGCTATTCGTTCGCCAAAAAATAAGAAAAGATTATGCAAGCAACAGCCACAACACTCGACAACGAGCAAGAATACAAGCCGATAAACTCACGTAATAAAGTCCTTGTCGCCTCCCTCATTGGCACGGCCATTGAGTTCTTCGACTTCTACATTTACGCCACTGCGGCCGTTATTGTGTTCCCGCATATCTTCTTCCCGCAGGGCGATCCCGCGGCAGCGACGCTACAATCGCTCGCCACCTTCGCCATCGCCTTCGTCGCACGCCCAATCGGTTCTGCCGTATTTGGTCATTTCGGCGATCGCGTTGGGCGTAAAGCGACGCTGGTCGCCTCGTTGCTAACGATGGGGATTTCAACAGTGGTGATTGGTCTGCTGCCGGGCTACGCCACGATTGGTATTTTCGCCCCGCTGCTGCTGGCACTGGCTCGATTTGGTCAAGGTCTGGGATTAGGCGGTGAATGGGGTGGCGCAGCGCTGTTGGCAACCGAGAACGCACCACCGCGTAAACGTGCGCTGTACGGCTCCTTCCCACAGCTGGGCGCACCGATTGGCTTCTTCTTTGCTAACGGCACTTTTCTGCTGCTTTCCTGGCTGCTGACTGATGAGCAGTTTATGAGCTGGGGCTGGCGCGTGCCGTTTATCTTCTCGGCGGTGCTGGTCATTATCGGCCTGTATGTTCGCGTGTCGCTGCATGAGTCGCCGGTGTTTGAAAAAGTCGCTAAAGCGAAAAAGCAGGTGAAGATCCCGCTGGGTACACTGCTGACCAAACACGTGCGCGTCACGGTACTCGGCACCTTTATCATGCTGGCAACCTACACGTTGTTTTATATCATGACCGTCTACTCAATGACCTTCAGTACCGCCGCCGCGCCAATTGGGCTTGGCCTGCCGCGCAATGAAGTGCTGTGGATGCTGATGATGGCAGTTATTGGTTTTGGCGTGATGGTACCAGTAGCCGGATTGCTGGCCGATGCCTTTGGGCGGCGTAAAAGCATGGTGATCATCACGACACTAATCATCCTGTTCGCGCTGTTCGCCTTTAATCCACTGCTCGGTTCTGGCAATCCTATTCTGGTTTTTGCTTTCCTGCTGCTGGGGTTAAGCCTGATGGGGCTGACCTTCGGGCCGATGGGCGCGCTGTTACCAGAGCTGTTCCCGACAGAAGTGCGTTACACCGGAGCATCATTCTCTTACAACGTAGCGTCGATTCTCGGGGCTTCCGTTGCGCCATATATCGCGGCCTGGTTGCAAACTAACTACGGGTTAGGTGCGGTGGGGTTATATCTGGCGGCAATGGCTGGCTTGACGTTAATCGCCCTGCTGCTGACGCATGAGACGCGACATCAGTCGTTGTAATAAGACTGAAAAGCCTGATGCGCTACGCTTATCGGGCATGAACAAAGCGCACTTTGCCAACAATCTAAATCTGTTTAATTGCCGGATGCCAGATATCCGGCAATTTCCATCACTTCTTCATCTGCGACAAAATTGTCCGGCACTGATTAGCCTCCCCTTCGGAAGGCGAGATCAGCGCCAGCAAGGCCGCAGCTGGCGTCACCAGCGTTGCCAGTGCCGCCGCAACGGCACCTCGGGCAATCAACGGCCCGGCTTTCACCCCAGCCTGCGGATTTTTAAACGTCCCACGCACATACAGCGGCGAACGCAGTGTGATAATCCGAATCCCTTTACTCTCCGGATCAATAGTCAAATCCAGCTGTTCCGAAGCAAAACTTGCCGTGCCGGTAACATTAATCAACGCGTTCTCAGTATCAAAAGCAAAAATCTGCGGACGCGCCACGCCATTGGCAATATTCAGATTTGCTGCCGCGCAGTTCACCCGCACCTCATCATCACCGAAGATCGCACCGACAATGTAGTTACCGACGTTCAGCCCGACAATCTCCATCAGGTTGCGGCTCACCAGCCCGTCATTCATCAACAGTTTCAGGTTACCGTTACTGTTCCCCAAAAGCGCCGCCACTGAGTTACCGCTACCGCGTAGTTCCGCATCACCGTTCATTTCCCCCAGCGTCTTCTGCATCAATTCCACATCCGGCATCAGTTCTTTCAGTTTCAGTCGACGAGCCTGAATATCTGCCCGCCCTTGCATCGGCTTTTTATCGCCTTCCAGATGAATATTCGCCGCAATGCTGCCGCCCGCCATGCCAAATTTCAGCGGTTGCAGGCGTAGGTCAGCGTTTTTGAGGATGATATGGGTAGAAAGATCGCTAATCGGCAGGCTGCTGCCATGCTCAATACGACGGCCTTTGAATCGAACATCGGCATCCATGACGTCCCATTTATCGGTTTCGAAGCGGTCATACGGCAGCACTTTGCCCGCAGGCTGAACGCTTTTTTCGCCCTTCTTCTGTTCAGACCGTTTCGACTTTTCCGCCCCTTTACCGGAATCAACGCCAATTAACGGTCCTAAATCTGCCAGCCGCAATTGGCGCGACTCGACGTCACCTTCCAGTTTTGGCCGTGGCTTACCGGTGGTGTAGACCAGAGAACCGTGAATATCGCTATCGCCAATACGCCCGTTAAAGCCACGATAATCAAAGACCGACGGTTTTTCCGTGTCGATTTTCGCTACCAGCCGACCATCGGTTTCAAACGGTGGGGTATCAGGCAGCAGAACGCCCGTCAGTTCATAGAGATCGCCCAGCGAATCGCCGGAAAATTTAAGCCGTAAATCGACGCCGCCCATTTTCATTGGGTCATTCACGACGCCATCAAAAGCAACACGGGTGTTACCAGAGCGGAAATCAGCCTGTACCGGAAACGGCGTCCCTTCGCCACGCAGCGCCAGCATGCCGCCAATTTTTCCCGTGCCTGTGAGCGGTTCGCCGTTATAACGTCCCTGCGCCTTCAGGCCAAAAACATAATCGCCCACCTTTTCTTTCTCGTTCTTACCTTTCGATCCGCTGACTTCACTGAACGGTAACGGCTTGCCTAATGGATCGACAAAAATTTCCAGATCCGCTTTGCTTACTTTGTCATCAATGGCGATCCGCCCTTGATCGAACAGAATATTATCCAGCCGAAACGACCACGCCGACGGCTTTGCATTCGCGTCTTTGTTGTCATCGCTGGCGAGATTAAACGTCCAGTTGTTATTCTTTTCTGAGAGGCGAATCAGGCGTGCGTCGGGCTTTTCCAGTTTGATCCACGGTAGCCAGACCGTTTTGGTCAGCAGCGCCAGAGGGGCCAGCGTTGCTTCTACCCGTGGCAGATGCACCATTGTGACTTCGGGAATGTCTGGCGGGTTGCCGAGAATGATGTCTTCCGCGTGTACATGGGGCCACGGCACCCAGCTGCGCCAGCCGGTTTCCTGTTTTTGCCGCTCCCATACCACGCTCAGATCGCCACGAATAGCGAACGGGCGATTCAGCTCCGCAGAGACTTTCTGGTTGATGGTCGGTTTGAGTCGATTCCAGTCAAAAGTCGCAATCAAAATGATCGCCACGACGAGCAACAACAAGAAAGCACCTGAAATCGCGGCGGTTATTTTGCCTGCCTTGCTCATAGTTCGCTTCCTCATATTCTTCCTGGGCCAGTCCTAAAGATAGTCCAGCCAGGCGGAAAATGAGGCGGCTACACCACCAGAGCCACCGTATCCAGCGTTTCTATCGGTGCCGGACGCGAAAGAAACCAGCCTTGTGCGGCGAATGCGGGCGAGTTCTGTACATCGCGCCACTCTTCCGGCGTTTCCACGCCTTCGACGATCACCCCGCGACAATAGCGATTCATTAGATGTAAAAGCTGCGAAAAGAGCGTGCGGCCTTCCGGCGACTGGCGCAGCATCACAAACAGTTCGCGAGCGATTTTAATGTAGTCATAACGGACTTCACTGAGCGCGGAGAAATTTGCCATCCCAGTGCCAAAATCATCAAGCCATAGCGGACCAAATTCGCACATCGAGGCAAAGGTTGAATCTTTTGGCAGGCGGATATGTTCTACCAGTTCAAAACGCAGCCAGGGAAGGCGGTCAATCTGACGCAAAATTTCCGGCTGCTGACGTAGGGCGAGAAGTGTCGGACCATCGATATTAACCGATGCCAGCAGGCCATGCTCAACAAAGAACACGGCTTTTTGCGCCAGCAAATCAATCTGTTCTTTCACCACATCCATACGATGTCTGATGGTGATTTCAGCAAAATAACGATCCGGCGGCAATCGTTGCGAAGGATCCTCGGGATGAGTAACGACCGTTAATAGCTCTACGGCCATCAACCGACCGGATGTCTGGTAAATCGGTTGCCAGGTGTAAGCACGTTCACACTGCAACCAAAAGCGTCGTTCCTGCAAGCTTTCGATACTTGCTTCAGGATGGCTTATTCGCTGAATAACCTGCCTTATCATCGAAGATGTCCTGTGTTTAAAAGTGATGCTGCCCGGACTCGACAAATGTTATCGGCGCGCAACGCCAGAACTTTACCGCCCGAAGCGGCTAAATTTGCCCGTCCTGCGGCGAAATCGTCCAGGAATACGTTCTGGCTCAAAAAAATAATGGAACAGTGTTTTAATATAGTTGACCAACAAACCACCACAGCGCAAACTAACGCTAATTTTTTTACAGATCAGGTTCACGACTATGTCCAAAAAGATTGCCGTGATTGGCGAATGCATGATTGAGCTTTCCGAGAAAGGCGCAGACGTTAAGCGCGGTTTCGGCGGCGATACCCTGAACACCTCCGTCTATATCGCCCGTCAGGTCGATCCTGCGGCATTAACCGTTCATTACGTGACGGCGCTGGGAACGGACAGTTTTAGTCAGCAGATGTTGGACGCCTGGCACGGCGAGAACGTTGATACTTCCCTGACCCAACGGATGGAAAACCGCCTGCCGGGCCTTTACTACATTGAAACCGATGACACTGGCGAACGTACGTTCTACTACTGGCGTAACGAAGCCGCGGCCAAATTCTGGCTGGAAAGCGAGCAGTCAGCGGCGATTTGCGCAGAGCTGGCGAAATTCGATTATCTCTACCTTAGCGGGATTAGCCTGGCGATTTTAAGCCCAACCAGCCGCGAAAAACTGCTTTCCCTGCTGCGCGAATGCCGCGCCAATGGCGGAAAAGTGATTTTCGACAATAACTACCGTCCGCGCCTGTGGGCCAGCAAAGAAGAGACGCAGCAGGTGTATCAGCAAATGCTGGAATGCACGGATATCGCCTTCCTGACACTGGACGACGAAGACGCGCTGTGGGGTCAACAACCGGTGGAAGACGTCATTGCGCGCACCCATAAAGCAGGCGTGAAAGAAGTGGTGGTGAAACGCGGGGCTGATTCTTGCCTGGTGTCCATTGCTGGTGAAGGGTTAGTGGATGTTCCGGCGGTGAAACTGCCGAAAGAAAAAGTGATCGATACCACCGCAGCTGGCGACTCTTTCAGCGCCGGTTATCTGGCGGTACGTCTGACAGGCGGTAGTGCGGAAGATGCCGCGAAACGTGGGCATTTGACTGCAAGTACCGTTATTCAGTATCGCGGCGCGATTATCCCGCGTGAAGCAATGCCGGAATAATGGTTTTTGACGGAGAACGGATAGATATTCGTTCTCCGTTAATAGTTACAGCGGTACACTATCAGCCTGTTGATAATCGTAATGCCGTAACAATATGCCATCTTGCAAAAGGATTTTTGCAGCTTCACTTCTTCTGATCGGCCTGGGCTACGGGCTGCATATTTTATTTACCCCTTCACAACCGCTTCGCTTTGATCAGCAAGTCTATATCTGGCAACGCGTCTGGACAGCAGAACATAACGAGGCACTAAAACGAAGCCGCCCACTTTTCTCTACGCTACGCATACTTGGGATGCAATTTCACCCGCAAGAAGGCATCCGACACTTTACGGTTAATACTTCACTTATTAAGCAAGATGGTCGCCCGGTCTGGCTGGTCGCGCGACTCGATGGCCAGCTTACACGGTTTAATAACCAGCAAGTTATCCAGCATATTCAACAGACCCTACGTGAGTGGCAAAAGGCAGGTATTACGCTGGCAGGTGTGGAAATTGATTATGACGCGCCAACAGCAAAATTGCCGGAATATCTGACACTTCTTAGTGCGTTACATCAGACGCTTCCTGCAAATATAAAACTTAGCGTTACCGCCCTACCCACCTGGCTTGAATCACCACATCTCGTCCGATTATTGCGCATTGCGGACACTTCGGTTTTACAAGTACATAACGTGCTTTCGCCCGAAAAAGGCCTGTTAGATGCCGGTCTGGCGCAGCGTTGGGTAAAGCAATATGCCAGACAAACCTCGCATCCTTTTTTCGTCGCATTGCCCGCTTACGGTTCTGCGCTCACCAGTGATAATCGCGTCGAGAGTGAAGCTCCGTTATACGTTGCCGAAGAGATGCGTGAATTAAGTGTGTCACCGCAAACCATTGCCGATTTCATTCAATATTTAGAACAGCAACCACCGCGTGGATTACAGGGGCTGGTATGGTTTCGGCTACCGTTAGCAGGCGATCGCCGCGCCTGGTCACTGACGACGCTGGAAGCCGTGATTCAGCATCAACCGCTGACCCCACGCTGGTCGTTAATTATTGCTCAACATGCAGACGAACAGCTTTTTGATCTGGCTATTAAAAACAGCGGCGAAATTGATGCGCCGTTGCCGAAACAAATAATTCTGCCCAATGCAGATTGTCTATTCGCTGATGGAGCCAGCCACTATCAGGTGCAACCCGGGCCATCCAGCCTGAATTTTGTGAGAGGAAGCGCCAGGCAACTGCGCGCCGGAGAAAGCAGTCCGCTGGGATGGGCGCGCTGCAATCAAAAACTACAAGGAGAGTTTAATGTTACGCCATGAGATATCGCGGATTGCCAGCGTTGTGTTATTCACGCTGATTTGCGAGAACGCTTATGCTTGCGGGCCTTATGCGCCGAACTCACTTTTGCATGATCGACAACACACATTAACAGAAATGCCTAATGGCAGTTTCATATATGAAGCTCGCCATTTAGTCGAACGCGATCCACGTTTACCTTTATAGCAGCCAGAGATCGAACCAAACGATTTAGAGGACTATTATCAGTACAGAGAAACGCAAAAGGATACCGATTATCAGCATTACACTCGCGAAAAACGTCTACAAGAGATAGCAGAGAAACTGAAGACAAAACTACCTACAGCAGAACGACTCTATTATCTGGGAGCCATAGACTTTTATCACTTCATCTACGACAGCCCCTGGTTCGATAAATTATTAGCCTTACCCAAAAGCGAACAAGGTGAATGGCGGCTGAAGGCAATGTATACCCAGGCCCGTAAAATATTCGATTCAGGTGAAAATGACGAGTTAGCTTATAATACTGGCGCGTATCATAGTGAGGAATCCATAAAGGGGATTAAACTTTATCAACAAATTATAGAAGAAGTTCGCAATGGTGAGCCAGACCCCGAACAACTCTCTCTCGCCAGCTTGGGGCAGTTAGGTTTTTACCGGCTGAATAAAGCAGATATGAATGGAGCCATCACATATTATGCGCAACAGGCTGCACAAGGTTCCCCCGTAGGTAAAATCTCATTACGTAGAATTGCACTGTATCTGACAAATGAAAAAAATTTCGCCCTTTTAGAAAATATTATTGATGATCCCATAGTTCAGAAACTGGTCATCGCAGAGCTTTTTATTCGTCACGACAGAGGGTATAGCCAGGATGGGTGCATTACCGAAAACAGTGAATATTTCTGCACAACACAACGTGAAAAATTGATCAACTTGTTGGTGAACCATCGGATAAAAGGATTTTCTTATAGCGATCGACTGGCCGCATTAGCTTATCGTAATGGTGATTACTCGTTAACGAAAGTCTTATTAGAGGATGCGCCAGAAAGCGGCCTCCGCGAATGGTTAAACGCAAAAATGGCGCTGCGTGAAGGTAATATTCCTTTAGCGACCCGCTATTATGCCAGTGCGGCAAAATTCTTCCCGGAAAATGAAACGTGGGGCAACCCGATGACAGAAAGTGATTACTACCACGGTAATGAGATCATTATGCCATCATGTCGTATTGCTGGCGAGCAAGCAATTCTGGCGTTGAAGCGCGATGATTACTTGCAAGCAATGACGCTGTTTTATAAAGGCAAAGATACTTATTGGGCAGATTTAGCTGATGTGGGGGAAAGTGTATTAACGTTACAGGAGTTAAAAACGTTTGTTGATAAAAATGTACCACCGCCCAGCCAACAGCTAAAACCCTTTAATTTGCAGTCATCTGAAAATGATTATGACAGAGAATATAGCGGTTACTTCGTTCCCCCAACGCTCATTCCAACTGACGTAAAATTACGTGCATTACTGGCCAGAAGGTTTATTCGCAATGGTCAATATCAGCAAGCCGTCAGCTACTTTGATATTCCAAATTACCGTAAAATGGCGCAGCAACTGGCAGATTTAATGGAAAAAAGCCAAAATAATAATATCAATAATCAGGAGCGCGCGCAGGCGCAATACGAGGCGGCAAGATTATTACGATATAATGGCATCGAACTCGTCGCCTATGAAATGTATCCCGACTATGCTATTACCAGCGGAGCATATTCCACACCTTATTCCTACACTAATGATAGCGGCTGGATAAGTGAGAAAGAAAACCGTCGTTTTGCTAATGCAGTACCTGACAAAAATAATCACTTCTTGCATTACCGCTGGCAGGCTGCGGAATGGGCCGGACAATCTGCCGATTTACTTCACCCCAAAACCCAGACATGGGCCGCCGTGTTATGCCATGCTGCAAGTTGGGTCAGATACCTTGATCCAGAAACCGGTGCATTAATTTATCAACGCTACGTGAAAAACGGTAAAGCTTTTGACTGGGCTGCACATTTTGGTCGTGATTGTCCTGAACCAGTGTTTAAGAAGGATCTGAAGAAATAACCTTACAGGGATGAGAAAGGCTCTCCTTACGGACTGGCGAAAACTGCTGACGCATATCATTCAGACTACGTTATTCATTACCGTTAATCCCGGCAGCGCAGAAGAAACGCTGCCGGGTTATTTATTACTGCGCGGGTGGAATATCCGAAACTTCAGGATGGACGTCATCCGTGGCTACGGATGTAGTCACAGCCGCAGTCGATGGGGCCATGATTTGATCCCATGCGGCCTGCAACTCTTTCATGTTAAATTCCGGCTCACCTTTCGGCTGCAACAGAATTAACGCCATGTCGTTCGACAGTTGCTGACGCAAATCCTGATTTAACATTTCTACCGTCAGGCTGTTGAGGAAATCCTGACGCAGTTTCTGATATTGCTCCGGCGCGATATCGACAACCTGATTTTGCAACGAACGCATCCGCTGGCCCATCAGAATATCGGTATCAGCTCGCGCATAAGCAGCAAACAATTTCTGCAACTCCAGTTTCTTTTGCGCAACCAGAGCGTTGAACTCTTCTTCCGGCAGACCTTTATCACGAACTTTCGCCAGCTCACGCGCCACCAGATTAAGGTTGCTGTTCAGCTTGTCGTTTGGTGACTCGATGTTGATGGCACACTGCGCACGCAGATACAGCACACGGCAGTCAAATCCAAGACCAATGTCTTTACTGTTACTGGCGCTTAATGCTTGCTGAACGTGCCAGAACAGCGCCTCACGGGCCAGGTCCGCACGCCAGTAGCGCAGCAGTGCGGCTGATTCACGAATCGGCTGCCACGGCGTATCCCACATGATGGATAACCGATCCTGACGCACTGCGTCGGTCATAATGCTCACCGCTTCCGCACGCAGAGGAGAAAGCGTCGGCACCGGAGCCGGTGTTTCACGTTTGCCTTTCAGTTCGCCAAACGTTTTGTTGATTTGGTCTACAACCGAGCGCGCATCAACGTTCCCCACCACCAGCAGCGTCATTGCATCCGGGGTGTACCATTTCTGGTAGAAATCTTTAATCTTTTCCGCTTCAACGGGTTGTTTCAGCGGATCGGCAGGATCGTGACCTAATAAAGTCGATCCCTTCAAGCGATAACGCCACCAGCCTTCTTTGGTGTCGGCAGGCCAGGTTGCCACCATGTCCTGACTTTGCAGCGCGTGGTTGATGGTTTCTGGTGTGATGGTCAGTTTGCCACTGGCATTTGCCAGATAAGAGAGCGCCTCTTTCAGCAAGTCGTTACGGTTATTTGGCAGACTAAGATTAAACAGCGTGGTGTCGTAAGAGACGATCACCGGTGGCATCGGGCGCTTAGGGTCGATCCCCTGTTGCCACAATGAACGTGCCTGTGCCGCTTCAAGGCCACCGCTTTGCGTCAGCGCGATGCGGGGAATGGCATGACTATAACCGCTCTGTTGGGTACTTTCGGCGAGCGAACCAGTATTAACCAGCAGGCGAATTTCAACACGATCGCTGGGACGCTGGGGCGTGGTCAACACTTGCCACTGTAAACCGTTGGAGAGCGTCCCCTGTTGCCATGCTGGATCAGGCTGGAGCGCATCTGCCTGCACATAGCCAGCAGTGGCCATCACCAGCAAACCGCCCGCTAAAAGTCGAATTTTTGTGCCCTGCATGTGAACCCCTGATCAACTATCCTGGTAATAAAAGACTGCCCGTTATCGGTCAGTCTGAATAACGTTAAAAACACTTCGTGTTAGACCGCAAGAACATGGAAATGTCACGGAAGAAGTGAAATAAACCTGAACTCACCCAGGTGGTAAGTTCAGGCACAGGGGGCAATTATGCGCAAACACCCGCACTCGGGGAAGGGAGTGCGGGCATAAGAGGTGAGATTAAGAGGATAATTCGTGCGTTTTGCCTTCTGGCGCACGATTATTCAGCACATCGTCCAGTTTTTTGTGGTCCAGTTCTTTAACCCACTTAGCGACCACGATGGTTGCTACACCGTTACCGACCAGGTTAGTCAGCGCACGGGCTTCCGACATGAAGCGATCGATACCGAGGATCAGCGCTAGCCCCGCCACCGGCAAATGGCCTACGGCTGAAAGCGTCGCCGCCAGCACGATAAAGCCACTGCCCGTTACCCCTGCCGCCCCTTTAGAAGAAAGCAGCAACACGATTAATAGCGTGATTTGGTGGAAGATATCCATCTGACTGTTGGTAGCCTGGGCGATAAATACCGCCGCCATCGTCAGGTATATCGATGTGCCATCAAGGTTAAACGAGTAGCCTGTCGGGATGACCAACCCCACCACCGATTTCCGGCAGCCGAGTTTTTCCATCTTGTCGAGCATACGTGGCAGCGCCGATTCGGAAGACGATGTTCCCAACACAATCAGCAGTTCTTCACGAATGTAGCGGATAAATTTGAAGATACTGAAACCGGTCGCTTTAGCGATTGAACCCAGTACCAGCACCACAAACAGGATACAGGTGATGTAGAAGCAGATAATCAGCTGCCCCAGCTGCACCAGTGTTCCGACGCCGTATTTACCGATGGTAAATGCCATCGCCCCAAACGCCCCAATCGGTGCCAGGCGCATGATCATATTGATGATGCCGAAGATGACCTGCGAGAAACTTTCGATAACGTTAAAAATCAGCTGGCCTTTGCTGCCCAGACGGTGCAACGCAAAACCAAACAGTACGGCAAACAGCAGCACCTGCAGAATGTTACCGCTGGCAAACGCGCCAATGACGCTCGCCGGGATGACATCCATAATGAAGGCGACAATGCCCTGGTCTTTCGCCTGCGCGGCGTAAACGGCTACCGCTTTCGCATCCAGACTCGCCGGATCGACGTTCATTCCAGCACCTGGCTGTACAACGTTAACGATAATAAGACCAATAATCAGCGCGATGGTACTGACTATCTCAAAGTAAAGCAGTGCGACTGCGCCGGTACGACCGACCGCCTTCATGCTTTCCATGCCCGCAATGCCAGTGACGACGGTACAAAAGATGACGGGAGCGATGATCATCTTAATGAGCTTAACGAAGCCGTCGCCAAGCGGTTTCATTTGCTCGCCTATTTCAGGGTAGAAATGGCCAAGGAGAATACCAATGGCTATCGCTGTCAGGACCTGAAAGTAAAGGCTTTTAAACAGAGAGGTTTTCATAGGGTGTCCTTTAGTAAAACCACAGGTCTTGTAAGGTTATGGGGTACCTGCGGCCTTAAAATAACACCCAGACAACATCACAGAAATGTACCTGGATCATAATTGAAACAAAAATGTTAAAAAATTTGAGCTGGCTCGCACAAACCAGCACTTTTTAAAGTTTTGTAATCAGTTTGGGGTAGCTATTTTTCTTCCAGGTAACTTTCTTCGAAGATTTCAATGGGAAGTGGACGTGCAAAGAGGAAGCCCTGGGCAATACCAACGCCCGCCTTTGCCAACCAGTCACGTTGTGCTTCTGTCTCTACGCCTTCAGCAATGATTTGCAGATTCAGGCTTTTCGCCAACATGATAATCGCGGCAATCATGCTGCTATCTTCCGGTAACCCATCAATGAACATTTTGTCGATTTTCAAAACGTCCACCGGGAGAGATTTCATATGCTGCAACTGACGCAACCCTGAATAGCCCATACCGAAATCATCCAGCGCCACCTGTACTCCGGCGTTGCGCAGCGGACGAAGGATTGCCACCGCCGCGTGAGGGTCATCAATGCGTCGGCTTTCTGTCACTTCCAGAATCAGCGTTCCTGGCTGAACACGATAGCGCGTTAGCAGTTCCAGCATATCCGCCACCATATTCGGGTGCATCAGTTGCAGAGCTGAGATGTTCACCGATAATGGCAGCATAATGCCGCGCTCCTGCCAGGCGGCAAGCAGTCGGCATGACTCTTCCAGCACCCAGTGACCGACGGTAACCATCAGTCCACAAGACTCAATACGATCAATTAACCCATCCGGTAGGTCCCAACTCCCATCCGGTTGCTGGATACGCAATAACACTTCCGCGCTGACTAACTTGCCGCTGGTCATCTCAACTTGTGGTTGTAGCCAAATCGCAAATTGATGATTTTCAAGCGCATTAAGGATATCGCTCTCTTCCGTCAGCCGCTGTTGAGCGGCTTCCATCTGCTGCGGATCATAGAACTGAATCTGATTCTTCCCTTTATGACGCGCGGTAAACGCCGCAGAAATAGCACGACCATAAAGTTGTTCGGCGGTGATATCGCCATAGAACATCGCCACGCCGATGTTACAGTGTGGGCGCAGTTGAATGCGATCAATAGGCAAGCGCTCGCTCATGATAGTGAGTACTTGCTGACCTAGCGTAATAGCGTGCCACGGCTCCTGCACACCGTTGGCGATAACAGCGAAGTCATAGCCACTGACCTGCGCGAGAACCATGCGCGGCGACAGCACCGACTTGAGTTTTTCCACCAGCGTAAGTAGCAGGATTTCCCGCTGCGCCTCTTTCAGCACACCGGCGGTGTCGCGCAGGGTTTCGCAGGTGATAATCATCAGCGCAGTAGTCTGTTTACGCGTCACCACCTGTTCCAGCATCTCCATCAGCAGGGCTTTGTTTGGCAAATCCGACACCGGGAAGCGCATCGCGTTTTCGATCTGCTCTTCATAATGGCGCTGCAACAGTTGCTGGTTAAGGTTATAACTGCGCACCAGCATGCCTATTTCATCGTCCTGATGCAGACGCGGCAGCGCCAGCTGATGGCCGATAATCTCTTGCGGTGGAATGGCGTTCAGCTCACGAGCAATATTGCGTAAAGGATGTAATATCAGTCGGTTAATACACCAGCTAATCGCCACTGTCAGGATGAGCGACAAAAGTAAGTAAATGGTCACTAACGTGGAGAGCGTACTCATCACGAACTTATACATGCGGAAGGAATCCGCCTGTAACACCAGATAGGCAATCGGTTGTGGGTTTGCCGGGCGCTCCAGCGAGTAAACGCCCAGCGAGATTTGCACCGGTAGTTCGAGCAGTCGGGTAACCATTACCGGCACCGGGCGTTCAGGAATAAAACTTTTACGCAGCGCCTGGAACTGGTTAGGCAGCACCACATCTGCGCGGCTGACCACGCCCGCAGGTTTGATGCTGGAGAGAATGGCCTCCGCCTGGGGAATATCCCCTTTGAGGATGGCTGAGGACAAGGGTTCGCGGACAGAACGAGCAATGCTTTCCAGTTGCGTAGCCGTGTTATAGCGATTCTGCTGTACCAGGTGGAACAGCAAAACGGTGCAAAAAACAAAGACAAACACCAGAACAACGGCCGCCACCATTGCCATCTGCTTGATTGTTAACGAACGACTAACGCGCAAATTATCTCTCCCCCGGAAATCCCAGACTGCCGCCCGAGTATACCCGATCGCAGCGGCATTAAGAGAGGCGCTATCTGAAAACTTACCAGTCGGCGTAAGGTATCAGCGGCTGTGGCGGTAAATCCATATCGCCCTGCCATCCGGCGGCAGAATACCGTACGTAGAGCAGGAAATGGCTTGGCGCATAATCTTTCGCCTGTTGGATATCAATCGCCGTGCCGACAAACCAGTTGGATGTGACGCGTCGTTCAAGTAACGCCCGCGCCGTGTAGCCAAAACCCTGGCTGCTGCCGCCACCGTTGGTCTGGTCAGCGGCGTCGTCTTTCCAGTCATTCGGAATCAGGTTCATCAGCGGATAACGCGGCATGGTTTTGGTGCGCGAGTGCGACCATGAGCCAGACGCGCCCAGCTCCCATGACCAGTTTTCTGTGCGCTCACGCCACATCACCGGTACGGCAAACGACAGATATTCCTGCGGGCTGTAGTAGCCGCCCTGCCCAAGTGAGTACCCACTCAGGTCTTTGTCGTAATGCCAGATCATGTTGTTCAGGCCGATAGTGACGCGGCGATTATTCTGGTTGATGACTTTATAGTAATAGCCCGTCATCCAGCGCACGCGCCAGTTATCTTCGACATTTTTTCCGGTTAACTGATCACCGCTAAGTGATGCCCAGACGCCGTTTGCCTCGCCTTTATCATAGCTCAGACTTAACCCCACACCATCGGCACGTACGCCGCCCCATTTTTTCCCGGTATTGCTCGGAGAGTCTTTCTGTCCGCCGAAGGCAAGTAATGAACTGGAAATAGGTCGGCGATGGGCGTTAACGGTGTAGCCAAGCGGCCCGATATCATCGCTGTAACTAACGCCACCGACCACGTCCACGACATTGAAGCCCATCGGCGTGGTGCCAATATCCCAACTCCAGACGTCATTTCGCCAGCCGACCGCCACGCTTGCGCCAGAATCCGACTGACTGCGATTGCCGCTACAATCTTGTAACGTACAGGTCCCCCAGTTGTTGTCCCACGTGCCGTCGTCGTTGGTGGAGAAACTGCCGACATTCATATTGACGAAATCGCTGCGGAAGAACATTCGTCCGTCCGCATAGGGTGCATCTACCTGCAACATGGTGGTGTGCGCTTTCAGATCGGAGTATCCGCCAGTGCCGCTCGATCCCCAGTAGTCGTGCTCCAGGGTGACGTTAAGATCCTGCTGACGATAAAGGTCCGCCGCATCGCTACGTACACCGCGTTTCAGCCAGTCATCTTTCTCGTCGTTGCGGGTCAGTCGGGTAAAGGTGTCGTTATCCTGCGGACGCGTCGTGGTCACACCAGATGCGACCATCGCGTCTTTGTAGGTTTCCAGCGCCTGCTTTGGATCGCCCGCCTGTGCTTCAAACTTCGCACCATCGCGCAGTACCATCGCGCTTTCCATCGACGGCGGCTGAGATTTTGCCTGCGGGATCAGCTTGTTAAATGTCTGCTGCGCCGCTGCGGTATCGCCAAGCTGCGCCTGCGCCAGCGCCACGCGCCGCTGAGTGTTCAGAGAGGCGTTATCGGTGGCGGGCAGTTTCGCCAGCTGGCTACGTGCCGCCGCTTTGTCACCAGCAGCGATATCCACTTCCGTCAGACCAAGAATGGCGTCGACGTTATTCGACTCGCGCGTCAGGACGTTCTGATAAGCCGCGCGGGCGGCGGTGTAATCGCGCCGTTGCTGCGCCCAGTCGGCCAGGGTGAGATCAATGCGTGTGGAAGGTGGCTGCTGACGCAGCATCGCTTCCGCTTCGGCCTCTTTGCCGCTTTCCCGCAGGCGATTCGCAGTCTCCAGCACCTGATCGCTTTGCAGGCGATTAACCAGCTCCTGAATATTGCTGTTCCACTGCGCGCGCGGCAGGCTGTTGATATGCGCCAGTGCCGCCCGGTCTTGATCATGACCGGAGAGATACAGCCCGTAGGCATAAACCTGCTCCGGGTCGTTCGGCTTCTGCTGCGCCAGATTGCGCATCAGAGTATCAGCCTGGCTGCGTTGTCCGGCCTGCCAGAGATCCTGCGAAAGTCGGTAAGTAATCCACACACTGCCGGGGTCCAGTGCCAGTCGCTGGCGCTGAAGTGCTGCTGCTTGCGCCCATTTGCCCTGTTTTTCCAGCGCTTCGGCCTGCTGTGACAAACGGTCGTTTTGCAGACTACGTTCAATATCGTCAACGCTGCGCCGCTGGCTGGCAGAGAGCGAGGCAATAAATGCTTCAGCCTTTTCCGGCGATTGCTGGCGATAAAGATTCGCCAGACCGCGCACGGCGTTGGTGTTGCCGCTGTCCATCCGCAGCGTCTGCTGATAATAACGTTCGGCTGCAGGGTAATCTTTGCGCGCCATCGCCACATCACCCAGCCCCAGCACCGCATAGCTGTCAGTATTATCTACATTGCGCGCCTGCTGGAATAACCGTTCCGCTTGATCAGGATTGTTCGCTTTAAGCGCGGCATCGCCCTGTTGGATCGCCAGCCAATAACGGTTCACTTTCAGCAGGCTGTTCCATTTGTCGTTGTTGCTGCTGTGCGGGTCCAGCGCGAGGGCTTTCTCCAGATTCGCCACCGCATTGGCGCGATCGCCTTTCTGAGAATACGCCTGGCCCAGCGCCCCCAGCGCTTCACTGTCTTTCGGGTTAGCACGCACCGCCAGTTGCAACTCGGGGATAGCTTTACCCGCCATGCCTGAATCCACCGCCGCTAAACCTTGCGCACGGGCACGGAAAGCAGGATCGGCCAGTTGTTTTTGTTGTTCTGCCAGTTGCGATTGTGCAGCAGCCACGTTGTCGCCATCGCTAAATACTGAGAGATATTTTTTCAGCGCCTGCACGCTGGCATCGCTGACAGGCATGTCTTTAATCTGCCCGTACCAGATTTTAGAAGCCCCCTCGCGCCCGGCGTTCGATTTCGCCATCTGCTCCAGTACGGCAAAACCTTCGTCACGGCGATCGCTGCTAAACAGCAATAGCGCCAGATTGTTTTGCAGGCCCGTATTGCCCGGCGTATCCGCATTGATGCGTTTTAGCTGATTAATCGCTTCGCCACGGCGAGCCGGAATTTTCGCCACGGTACTCCAGTACTCGACGGCAATGTCACCTTCCGGCGGCGCCCCGTTGAACAGTTTGTTGTAACCCGCCACGGCTTCTTCCGCATGCCCGGTGGTGGCCTGCAATCGTGCTTGTTGCAATGCCTGACGACCATCCGGCGTGGAAAGCAACATCGTCGTCCGCGACGATTTGTAAGCGTTTGAACTCGGCGCTAATTGCGACAATCGGTCGAGTTGTTTTTGCGCCCCATCAACATCACCCTGCCGTAACAGAGAGCGAAAACGGGCAGCAACGACGTCCGGGTTATTCGGATCAATAAGTTCCAGACGATACAGCGACTGCTGCACCAGGTCTTCGCGGTGAGTCGCTTCGCCAACTCGTACCTGCTCCAGTAACTGTTGCTGGGCGGTTGGCGCCGCCTCGACCATCGGCATCACAGCCAGACCGAGGGAAAGTGTGAGGATGTTTAGTGTGAATTTGCGCATTCCTGGCCCCAGTCCGGTAATAACTCACCTTTTGTCGAGAAGCGGAAACGGTGTTGATCCCAGCCTTGTCCGAACAGGGTCAGCACATAATTGTAATAGGCATCGCTGCCAGGAAAGTTATCTGCCACACGCTGGCGCTGTACAGCCTGCGCGTCACGGTCCTGAAGAAACGGCAACATAGCCGCAGAAAAACCTACCGGCCCTTGCCCCTGCGCTTTACCCGTCGCGACATCAACTTTCTCCGGCGGATAGCCGTTCTTCTCAGTAAATGTCGCCATCGGTTTAAAACGCGCTAACAGCCGTGCTTTTTGCGGATCAGTATCTGGCATCATGCCGACCCACATATAAACGCGAATGGCGTCATAGCTGCTGATCAGCGTTTTTTCAGCTTTCAGCTGCCAGCCTTTATCTTTTTCATAACGCACCCAGTCAGGCGAAAAACCTTTCGGGGCAGTTTCCAGCAGCAAACGTTGATTCGTTTCGCGCAGCGTAGTCCAGGGCGCGCCAAAGCGGGTGAAATACTGCGCCAGCGTCGGTGGTAGATAACTCGGGTTCAAACGCCAGCTGTTATTCTCGGCAAAGCCGACTTTTCCCGGTAACAGCATGGACCCCAGCCCCGGCACCGTCACCACTTCCTCTTGCGCAATGCGTTTTAACAATGCGCTGCCGATGTCGGTATAACGCTGCTCTTTCCACAATCGCCCCGCCTCAAGCAACGACCAGGCCATCCAGATATCACCATCAGAGGCCGAATTGCTGTCCAGCACTTCCCACTTGCTGTTCTCTTTTTTGCCCCACAGCCAGGCAGGCAAATGTTCGTTTAAGGACCCCTGAGCAAGATTGTTCTGGGTCCAGTCAAGTAGGTTGTCAAATGTCACACGATCATTAGCCGCCAGGGCAAAGAACATGCCGTAGCTTTGCCCTTCAGAGGTGGTAATTTTGCGTGCATCACTGGGGTCAATGACGCGCCCTTCCTGACTGATGTAATCCTTTTTGAACTGCTCCCAGGCAGGCCAGTTGCAGGCTGCCTGAACACTGAAGGCAGCCAACAGCAGCATCGTCACGATCCCACTACGCAAAACTTTCATCATCGATTACTCATTATCCGGATTAAGACGACGACGGCTGATGATGCGCAGCAGACGCCACAGTACCCATGCCAGCAGCACCACGCTGATTGCCGCCAGTATCGCCAGCAGAATCGGATGGTTCGCCAGTGCGTACCATAAACGTTCAAACCACGGCAGATGACCGACGTAATAGACGTCGCCAACGCGCAGGCTGTTAACACCGGACTCGCGAATCACCGCTACGGAACCAAACATAGTGGCGCGTTTACCGCTGTCGTTCACCGCATCGTTGAGCATCTCGTAACCGCGTGGACTATCCGCCAGTAACGCAATTACGCTGCGCTGGTCGTTATACGGTGACTGGAAGCCAATCACCGCCGCCATCGCACCAGAAGAGGTCAGCTTGGACTGAGTTTCTGCTGCGCGGTCGTTTTCGTCAGGTACAATGCCGGGGAACGGAGTCTGGCGCATCGGCGTTTTCACCCAGCTTTCGGTAGCCTGCACCAGCAGATCGATCTGCTTGTCATCTTTTAACTTGTCCGGGATACCGCCAATTATCATGATATCGGCGTCTTTCCCCTGAATGGTGCTGCCATCATCGGTCACCGTCAGGTTGATCGCCGGGAAGCCCGTCTGTGCACCAATAAAGCCCACCGTATTAAGCAGTGTTTCCATCTGCGCTTCGTTTGGTGTTTTTGGCATCACGGTAATGGTTTGCGACAAATCCGCCATCCGGCTGAACGGGAAGCCCGCATTAGCAAACGCGCGCAGATCCGGCATCGGGATGAAGTGGTAATACTTCGAGAAGTCGATGGTAGAGTCGTCACCAATCACGACGTGATTCTGCACCGGCTGGAAGGTAATACAGTTATCCACCGAACCACCCGGCATTGGGTTCATATACTCAAAATCGAAACGCAACTGGTTGGTCGCCCCCAGTTTCAGCGCCGGAATGGAGACATCGGTTTTACCATCTAGCAAACCTTGCAACACCGGGATCCGCAGCAGCAGGCGGTTCGCCTCCTGTTTACTGCTCAGGTTGAAAGATTGCAGGAACTGGTTGTTCAGGCTGATATCCATCCGCGAGCTATCTTTCACCGGCGGCATGGTGTAGCGATAGTTGATATCCATATCGATACCGGTGCTGCGCATCAGGTAGAGATCTGGCGGCAAGTTCAGCGAGATATTAATCGCTGCCGGCTCCAGCCCGCTGGACTGTAACTGTTCTTCATAGGTTTTCAGCTCACCAAAGGTGACCGGACGATCGGTTCGCACCCAGTTTGGCGCATCGTACGGTTTACGTGGCAATAGCGGTTTAACATCGTTCACCACTACGCTGTCACCACGGAACAAAATATTGCCCTGAGCAATGCCTTTCGCCGCCTGCAATAGATCTTTGTCATCACGCCCAAAGACCACCAACAATTTGACGTAAGGATTCTCCGGATGGTTGATCATCTCAATCACCGGGGCTTTTACTGCCGGATGATCGCGCAGGAAGTCCGGTCGCTTGTCATTGGTCGCAAAGACAATCGCATTGCGGTCCGGAAGCTGATTATAGAGTACCGGGAAGTTCTGTCCGCGCCAGCCAGAACGCGAACCAAACCACGACGCAACAATCGCCGAAGCCTGTTGCAGACCAACATCCGGCGCACCAGCAAAAACTATCGGCAACGTATTGGCTCGGTTATCCCTCGGGTCGAAAAACGGAATCGGGAAGTGCGACAGATCATTTTTCACATTCAGTGATTGATATGTCAGATCCAGTCCGCTACTGCGTCCAACATCCAGCCAGAGCGTTGTGCTGGCCGGGTTTTCACAGACATCCTGATAATGACCAACAAACTCCAGCCGCACGCGGTTGAAGTCGGTGATAAACAGCGGATTAATCGGCATTTGCGCCAACGTCTTTTTACCCAACTGCTCTTTGGTCACTGGCAGCACGCCCATCAACTCATCGTTCAGATAGACTTTCAACTGCGACTGTATCGGCAGCAGTGATGGCGACGGCGTATATTCAAGGTTAAGCATCGCCTTCGTCACCACTTCATCACTGCGCATACCAAACTCTATGCTGCCGTTTGGGTTAATGCCACGCAGTACCATGCTACCCGGCGGCGGCGCGATTTGCGCAAAGGTCAGCTTCACATCGCGCGAAGGGCCATTCTGCGCCACGATGGGCGCGTCCGCGCCCTGCACGCCTGGCATCACCTGTCCGACCCGCGGATTTTGCTCCGCCTGGGCAGGCACAGTTGGCTCAGCATTGATCAGTGGTTGCGTCGTCGGTGTCGCCTGCGTCATGAAAGAGGGGAACGCACTCATCCCCATAGCCACTGCACAAATCCAGAATAGTTTTCTTTTCATCGCGTTATCATCATTGTTGAGCCAAAGCCTGATCCGATGGTTGTACCGTTTCGCTCCGCTCCGGGCGACGCGGAATGAACGAAACAACCCAGGAAACCAGAGAAGTCAGCACACGGAAAATGCCCTTCACCGAAGAAGGCGCAAACTCCGCCAGATGGCGGTAGCCACGGAAGCCGAGCTTCAGAATATCCAGCAGACTTTCCAGCGGCTTATCTTCCGGGTAGCTGTCCTGCCAGAGCGCCCATGTATCCGCACGGGCAAACGTACACTGCACAAAATCGATATGTTGCTGGGTAGTGAGCGGCATCAATTGCAGCCCCACTTCGTTACCCATCACGCGCGCAACCTGAGTCGGGAAGGCATACTCTTGCTGACCGCGTTTGAGCAGCAGATTCACTTTCTGTCCTTCCAGAATCTGCGCCTGACCGTTGATCTTGATCCCCAGGCCGCCGTCAGAGAAGTCCTGAACGGTGCAGGAGAAAAGATGCCCATCCTCCCGGGCAATCGCCGCTGGCATGGTCATCTCAACACGGTGTGAACGACGTACCTGCTTGCTTTCTACCGATACCGCTACTGCGCCGCCGAGAATAATCAGGTTGTAGAACACCCAAACCATACTAACGACCACGGTGAGCATTTCAGTCGGCGGGCCATAGAAGTAACGCCAGATGCCGACAGCAACACCGACCAGGTTGAGTAATACGAGGAAGATGTACGGTCGCGAGATCACCCAGTCGACGTACTCTTCCTCCACCAGACCACCTTTGGCGGTGACGTTAAATTTGCCTTTGTGCGGGTTAATCAGCGCCACCAGCGTCGGCGGGGCGATATACCAGGCGAGCACCGTCTCGTAGATTTCACTCCAGAAGGAGTGGCGATATTTACCCTGAATCTTCGAGTTGGTCAGGCTGGCGTGAATCATATGCGGCAGCACAAACAGGGCAATCATCAACGCAGGCGCGTAAATGATGTAGGCGTGCAGCAGCAGGAACGCCAGCGGTGCGGTCAGGAAGATCAGCCGTGGAATCCCCGACAAGAAGTGGAACATAGCGTTGACGTAGCACAGCCGCTGAGCGAACTTCAGCCCTTTACCAGTAAGCGGGTTATCAAGACGGAAGATTTGCACCATTCCGCGCGCCCAACGGATACGTTGCCCAATGTGCGCCGAAAGGCTTTCAGTCGCCAGCCCCGCCGCTTGGGGAATACGCATATAAGCGGAAGTGTAGCCACGACGGTGTAAACGCAGAGAAGTATGCGCATCTTCAGTCACGGTTTCGACCGCGATGCCGCCAATCTCGTCCAACGGCTTACGCCGAATCACCGCACAGGAACCGCAGAAGAAAGTGGCATCCCACATGTCATTACCGTCCTGCACCAGACCGTAGAACAGCGTGCCTTCGTTCGGCGTTTTACGAAAACGCCCCAGGTTGCGTTCGAACGGATCTGGTGAGAAGAAGTGGTGAGGCGTCTGCATCATCGCCAACTGCTTTTCTTTCAGGAACCAGCCCATGGTCATTTGCAGGAACGAGCGTGTGGGAACGTGGTCGCAGTCGAAAATCGACACGAACTCGCCTTTGGCATATTTCAGTGCATTGTTGATGTTGCCTGCTTTCGCATGTTCATGCGTCGTTCGGGCGATATATTTCACCCCCACGTTTTGCGCAAACTGGCGAAACTCTTCCCTGCCGCCGTCATCGAGGATCCAGATGTTGAGTTTGTCTTTCGGCCAGTCGATACCCAGCGAAGCATAAATGGTGTTTTTCACCACGCTGAGATCTTCGTTGTAGGTCGGTACAAAGATATCCACCGACGGCCATTGCGACATGTCTTTCGGCAGCGGTACTGGCTGACGATTCAGTGGCCATACCACCTGGAAGTAGCCAAGCACCAGCACAATCCACGCATAAGTTTCCGCAAATAGCAGGATTAAGCCACATACCAGGCTGACCGGATCATCCCAGTTCAACGTCGAGGTATATCGCCACCAGATATAGCGACACGAGACAGTCAGCGACAGCACAATCAACATCAACGCCGAGAAGCGCCCTGGCATACGCCGCACCATTAGCGCCACGCCCCACAGCAACATCAGGAAGATAAATTGCGACAACGGGTTAAAAGGCTGAGTGACGCAAATTAGCGCCAGAATCAGCGAGAAAGTCACAATAACACCAAGAATAAAACGCCGTGCTCCGGCGCTCAGATGGCCAAGTTCTTTTTTCTCATCAAGATGTTGCGTGTTCTGGCTGACACGTTCTGGTAGTTTGTCCATCCATTGATGGTAACGCCCACGGATATTCTGCAGGCCAGAAAATGCCCGCCAGCGTGGTTTTGGCGTCTCTCTGCGTGAAGCGCCGATCAACAACCAGCAAGTCTGAATGACATAGCGGACTGGATCCAACGGGCGCGGACGCGAAGCGTTGATATGTGGGTAAAGGTTTTTATGTTCTGCGCGGATACGCTGCCAGCGCGGGTGTTCAAGCGGAATGAACACCCAGGCCAGGATCAGCCAAAAACAGCCAAGCGTCGCGCTGAAAGCCGATGCGCCGTGACGACGATAATCCCGATAACGCCCGATAAGACGCGCGTTGACCGGCGGGATAAGCAACCACCGGGTCAAGATACTCATGACGCGCTCCCGACTGGCTTTTTCAGACCGGAATAGTTCAACAGGCACCAGTTTGCCAGCGTCAGAACTTCCTCCGCCGCCAGCGCATCACTGCGGTATTCACCTAACGGCTGTTTCGCCGCCAGGCATTCAGCCATCGCTTCATCGCGATGAATCAACATTGGCAGTAACCGGCGCTGGCTTTGCAACCACAACTGGTAAATATCTTCCTGTACCTGGCTGCCGATGCGGAAATCATTAATCAATATATGCGCGCCAGCAGGCAGTGCTTGCTGATGCAGCCGAATATGGCAGTTAGCATCCACTTTAACGATTGCCAGCGAGTGATCGCACAGGCTCAGGATTTGATGCGTTATCTGCGAGGCGTCGCGCGGTAAGTCGATCAAAATCCATTGATAACGCCCACTGGCCTGCAGCTGCTGCAAGCCTTCGCAAATTGCACCCAACTGAGTTTGCCAGTGCTGGGGATTCTCTTGCTCTTCAATGGTTAACTGACCAAAAGGCAGCAGATCGAGCTGCGAGGTATAGCGCATCCCGGCATCTCGCCAGTCCTGACCATCCAGTATGGCTCTGGCCCAGCCCTGACGATGGGTAAAATCAACGTTGAACGACAAGCGCAACAAATTGTCCGGGCAGGCATCAACCACCAGGACATTTTCTCCCAACATTTGCAATGCCCAGGCCAACGCGGCGGTGATGGTTGTTGTACCCACCCCTCCCCGCACCCCCTGTAATCCCAGTACGGCCATTCACTACTCCCCTACTTCTGTTGCGCAAACTCAGCCAACAATGGCCAGCGTTTTAACGCCGCTGCTAACTGCTCACGCTGAGAAATATCGGCATAATCGATATCAGGCAGTGAAAACGCCTGCTTTAACGCCAAAATATCATTCTGAAAGATATAGCCTATCGCGGGATCAGGCAGAGTATCCTGTTCGTTGTTATTCATTATGCTTAATCTCGATAAAATATACCCGCCACGCATCAGTCAATTCTAATCGACAGAATTTTGCCCGTATAATGCCAGACGGCAATACGTAATCCGTTCATTTTTTAACTTTCATGTACGCAACTAACGAAAGTAAAAAACGAAAAGACTGATATCATAAGGCTTCCAGCCTGCTAAATTGATTCACATGCTAAATCTGATAAGTTTTAATTTCAATGGTAGGTTTATTTCTTAGCTTTCGCTAGTAAACTAATAATCAGACAAAATGGTGACTTGAGGGACGTTGTGGACCCTGTATTCTCTATCGGTATCTCATCTTTGTGGGATGAGTTGCGGCATATGCCAGCAGGCGGCGTCTGGTGGTTTAACGTCGATCGTCAAGAAGATGCTATCAGCCTTGTGAATCAAACGATGGCTTCTCAAGCTGAAACCGCGAAAGTCGCGGTCATTAGCATGGATAACGATCCCGAAAAAACCTTCAAATTAGATGATTCTCACGGACCGGAAAAAATAAAATTATTTTCAATGCTAAATCATGAAAAGGGGCTATACTATTTGCCCCGTGATTTACAATGTTCTATTGATCCCGAAAATTATCTTTTCATTCTTGTTTGTGCCAATAATGCATGGCAAAACATTCCAACTGAGCGGCTTCGTTCATGGCTGGATAAAATGAACAAGTGGAGCAGATTATACCATTGCTCACTGCTGGTAATTAATCCAGGAAATAATAACGATAAACAATTTTCATTGTTGCTGGAGGAATACCGCTCACTTTTTGGGCTTGCCAGTTTGCGTTTTCAGGGCGATCAACATCTGCTGGATATCGCCTTCTGGTGCAACGAAAAAGGGGTTAGCGCCCGTCAGCAACTCATCGTTCAGCAGCAAGAGGGTATCTGGACGTTAGTTCAGCGTGAAGAAGCGGAGATCCAACCACGCAGCGATGAAAAACGCATTCTTAGCAATATTGCTGTGCTGGAAGGCGCCCCCCCTTTATCAGAACACTGGCAACTGTTCGACAACAACGAAACTCTGTTCAATGAAGCCCGGACTGCACAGGCTGCAACCGTCGTTTTCTCTTTACAGCAAAATGGGCAAATTGAACCACTGGCCCGCAGCATTCATACCCTGCGTCGCCAGCGTGGTAGTGCGATGAAGATCCTCGTGCGGGAAAATACCGCCAGCCTGCGTGCCACGGATGAACGTTTGTTGTTGGCCTGCGGTGCGAATATGGTGATTCCGTGGAATGCTCCGCTCTCCCGTTGTCTGACGATGATTGAAAGCGTGCAAGGGCAGAAGTTCAGCCGCTATGTTCCGGAAGATATCACTACCCTGCTATCCATGACCCAACCGCTGAAACTGCGCGGTTTTCAAAAGTGGGATGTGTTCTGTGAGGCGGTCAATAACATGATGAATAACACGTTGTTGCCTGCTCATGGTAAAGGCGTGCTGGTCGCTTTACGCCCAGTACCGGGCATCCGCGTTGAGCAAGCCCTGACGCTGTGCCGTCCAAATCGCACTGGCGACATTATGACCGTTGGTGGAAATCGACTGGTCCTGTTCCTCTCATTCTGCAGGATCAACGATCTGGATACTGCGTTGAATCACATTTTCCCGTTACCTACTGGCGACATTTTCTCTAACCGCATGGTCTGGTTTGAAGATGACCAAATCAGCGCTGAACTGGTGCAAATGCGTTTACTTGCCCCGGAACAATGGGGGGTGCCACTGCCTTTAACTCAGGCCTCCATGCCGGTAATCAATGCCGAGCATGATGGGCGTAACTGGCGACGAATACCGGAACCGCTGCGACTGTTGAGTGATCCTGTGGAGCATTCATCATGATGACCATCAGCGATATCATTGAAATCATTGTCGTTTGTGCGCTTGTTTTTTTCCCGCTGGGCTATCTGGCGCGCCATTCCCTACGGCGCATTCGTGACACCCTGCGTTTGTTATTTGCGAAACCTCGTTATGTAAAACCGGCCGGTACGTTACGCCGTGCAGAAAAAGCCAGGGCTACCAAAAAATGACTCAATTTACCCAAAATACCGCTATGCCTTCTTCACTCTGGCAATACTGGCGCGGCCTTTCTGGCTGGAACTTTTATTTTCTGGTTAAGTTCGGCCTGTTGTGGGCGGGCTACCTTAACTTCCATCCGCTACTCAATCTGGTATTTGCCGCGTTCCTGCTGATGCCGATTCCGCGCTACAGCCTGCATCGCCTGCGCCACTGGATCGCCCTGCCAATCGGCTTTGCCCTCTTCTGGCATGATACCTGGCTACCTGGCCCGGAAAGTATTATGAGCCAGGGGTCACAAGTGGCAGGCTTTAGTCCCGATTATTTAATCGATCTGGTCACGCGCTTTATTAACTGGCAGATGATTGGTGCTGTCTTTGTTTTGTTAGTGGCCTGGTTATTCTTGTCGCAATGGATTCGCATCACCGTTTTTGTGGTCGCCATTCTGGTATGGCTGAACGTACTTACGCTGGCTGGTCCAAGTTTCTCCCTGTGGCCAGCCGGTCAACCGACCACCACGGTAACAACGACGGGCGGTAACGCTGCGGCAACAGTCGCGGCAACCGGCGGCACGCCAGTAGTTGGAGATATGCCAGCGCAAACTGCACCACCGACAACCGCAAACCTCAATGCCTGGCTGAATAATTTCTATAACGCCGAGGCGAAACGTAAATCGACCTTCCCATCCGCGCTGCCAGCGGATGCGCAGCCATTTGAGCTTCTGGTGATTAATATCTGTTCGCTTTCATGGTCGGATATTGAAGCTGCCGGATTAATGTCACATCCGTTGTGGTCGCATTTTGATATTGAGTTCAAGAATTTCAACTCTGCAACCTCATACAGCGGTCCGGCGGCGATTCGTCTGCTGCGCGCCAGTTGCGGTCAGCCATCGCACACCAATCTGTATCAACCAGCAAACAATGACTGCTATCTGTTCGATAACTTGTCAAAACTGGGCTTTACCCAGCACCTGATGATGGGACATAACGGCCAGTTTGGCGGCTTCCTGAAAGAAGTTCGCGAAAACGGCGGTATGCAGACCGAATTGATGGATCAAACAAATCTTCCCGTCATTTTGCTGGGCTTTGATGGTTCGCCGGTTTATGACGATACTGCCGTGCTTAACCGCTGGCTGGACGTTACCGAAAAAGATAAAAACAGCCGTAGCGCCACGTTCTACAACACGCTTCCACTGCATGACGGCAACCATTATCCGGGCGTCAGCAAAACAGCGGATTACAAAGCGCGAGCGCAGAAGTTCTTTGATGAACTGGACGCCTTCTTTACTGAACTGGAGAAATCGGGTCGTAAAGTGATGGTCGTCGTAGTACCGGAACACGGTGGCGCGTTGAAAGGTGACAGAATGCAAGTTTCTGGTTTGCGTGATATCCCCAGCCCGGCAATCACTGATGTACCGGTTGGCGTGAAATTCTTCGGCATGAAAACACCACATCAGGGCGCACCAATTGTCATCGACCAACCAAGCAGCTTCCTGGCAATCTCTGATCTGGTGGTTCGCGTTCTCGACGGCAAGATTTTCACCGAAGACAATGTTGACTGGAAAAAACTCACTAGTGGATTACCACAGACTGCGCCTGTTTCCGAGAACTCGAATGCGGTGGTCATTCAATATCAAAATAAACCGTATGTTCGCCTGAACGGTGGCGACTGGGTGCCTTATCCGCAGTAATTACGAAAAAGGCCGCAGAGTTTCCCCCTGCGGCCTGGTCCGGGCGCAAATTGCCATTACGGCAGCCTGACGCCCGCATGGCATATTACTTCCGCTTATTCAGCCAGCTCACGATCAGGCTGGCGAGAATGCCAGCAATGACCGGAGCCGCTAAATCGTGCCAGAAGGCCATGCCCAACTCTGCGAGCGTCATATAGCCGCCTCTGTTGTAATGACAACGTTTCACGGCTATCCTTGAGTGGTCTAGGTTCAAGATTAGCCCCCGTGATGTTGTCAGGTGCATACCTGCAATGTGCGGGGGTTTTCTCTCTCCAGCAACCAATGCCACCAGGGATACAGCCCCCGCAACATTGCGCCTCACCGGAACCCTTCCGGCTTGCCGCTGATTCTACGACCGTTTTTGTGCATCGAAATCCATCACTTCTTCACTCTGTGCTGCGCATTCCGCAGAATATTATCCGCTTGCAACCGTTGCCTTTTTCTTACGAAAAAGGCCGCAGAGTTCCCCCCTGCGGCCTGATCCGGGCGCAACTTGCCATTACGGCAGCCTGACACCCGCATGACACGTTACTTCCGCTTATTCAGCCAGCTCACGATCAGACTGGCGAGAATGCCAGCAATGACCGGAGCCGCTAAATCATGCCAGAAGGCCATGCTCAACTCTGCGAGCGTCATATAGCCGCCTCTGTTGTAATGACAACGTTTCGCGGCTATCCTTGAGTCGTCTAGTTTCAAGAATGGCCCCCGTGATGTTGTCAGGTGCATACCTGCAGCGTGCGGGGGTTTTCTCTCTCCAGCAACCAATGCCACCAGGGATCAAGCCCCCCGCAACATTGCGCCTCACCGGAACCTTCCGGCTTGCCGCTGATTCTACGACCATTTTTGTGCTTCGAAATCCATCACTTCTTCACTCTGTGCTGCGCATTCCGCAGAATATTATCCACTTGCAACCGTTGCATTTTTCTTACGAAAAAGGCCGCAGAGTTTCCCCCTGCGGCCTGGTCCGGGCGCAAATTGCCATTACGGCAGCCTGACACCCGCATGGCATATTACTTCCGCTTATTCAGCCAGCTCACGATCAGGCTGGCAAGAATGCCAGCAATGACCGGAGCCGCTAAATCGTGCCAGAAGGCCATGCCCAACTCTGCGAGCGTCATATAGCCGCCTCTGTTGTAATGACAACGTTTCGCGGCTATCCTTGAGTTGTCTACTATCAAGAATGGCCCCCGTGATGTTGTCAGGTGCATACCTGCAACGTGCGGGGGTTTTCTCTTTCCAGCAACCAATGCCGCCGGGGATAAAGCCCCCGCAACATTGCGCCTCACCGGAATCCTTCCGGCTTGCCGCTGATTCTACGATTGCGTTTTACCGTCAGCATCTGGCAATTTTCCTCACTGCGTGATGCCTTCCAGCTTAATTTCTTTGTTTACAATAGTTGCAGTTCATATCCGAGCTGACTCCAGACTGGTAGTGAAATGCGCAATTTTGTAGAATTGCGCCTCCTCGCAATCTCCCCAGTGAATCTGTTGTCTCATTCGTTACACACTGCGTATTCAACTTCTCTACCAGTTGCGCAAGAGAAGCTGGGGTTATTCATTTTTACGAGGCTGACTTCTTTCTGGACAGGACTTTATGCAGCACAACACACAACCATTACACGATCACAAATTGCCGTTTACGCGCTACGACTTCGGCTGGGTTTTATTATGTATAGGAATGGCGATTGGTGCCGGAACCGTGCTGATGCCGGTACAAATTGGCCTGAAGGGGATTTGGGTATTTATTACCGCTGCAATCATTGCTTATCCGGCAACCTGGATAGTGCAGGACATTTATTTAAAGACACTTTCGGAAAGTGATTCCTGTAATGACTATACAGATATTATCAGTCATTACCTGGGTAAAAACTGGGGAATTTTCCTCGGGGTTATCTACTTTTTGATGATTATCCACGGGATTTTTATCTACTCTCTCTCCGTGGTTTTCGACAGCGCCTCATACCTGAAAACCTTCGGTTTAACCGATGCCGATCTTTCACAATCTCTACTTTATAAAGTCGCTATTTTCGCCGTACTGGTGGCAATTGCGTCTGGTGGTGAAAGGTTGCTATTTAAGATCTCCGGGCCAATGGTGGTGGTCAAAGTCGGCATTATTGTCGTGTTCGGTTTTGCGATGATCCCGCACTGGAATTTCGCCAATATAACCGCCTTCCCACAAGCCTCCGTATTTTTCCGCGACGTCCTGCTCACCATTCCATTTTGTTTCTTCTCTGCGGTATTTATTCAGGTGCTTAACCCGATGAATATTGCCTATCGTAAACGGGAAACAGATAAAGTACTGGCAACTCGGCTCGCGCTGCGTACCCACCGGATTAGCTATATCACGCTCATCGCGGTGATCCTGTTTTTTGCCTTTTCGTTTACCTTCTCAATTAGCCACGAAGAAGCCGTTTCTGCCTTTGAACAAAATATCTCGGCACTGGCACTAGCCGCGCAGGTGATCCCCGGGCATATCATTCATATCACCTCTACGGTGCTGAATATCTTTGCCGTACTGACCGCATTCTTTGGCATTTACCTCGGTTTCCACGAGGCCATTAAAGGCATTATTCTCAATCTGTTAAGCCGAATTATTGATACCCAGAAAATTAACTCGCGTATGCTGACTCTGGCAATTTGCGCTTTTATCGTCATTACGTTGACGATTTGGGTTTCGTTTCGTGTATCGGTGCTGGTGTTCTTTCAGTTAGGAAGCCCGTTATATGGCATTGTGTCGTGCCTGATTCCGTTTTTCCTGATCTCTAAAGTTTCACAACTGAAAAAACTACGCGGGCTAAAAACATGGCTTATCCTGTTTTATGGCATTTTGCTGTGCTTTTCGCCGCTGTTGAAGCTGATTGAGTAAAAGTAACGGGGGCTGCTCACAGCAGCCCCAGACGATGTCGATAGCATTTCAGTACAGCCTGGATATGCTCCTGAGTCATAAAGGACTGTTCATACGTTTCCATAACAATGGCATTTTCTTTACGTATATCCTGAATGAGTTTTTCCAGCAATCTGGGCGCTAATCCCATCGATTCACCCAACAGCAAAAAGTCCTGCCCGATATACTCGCCATAATCACTTTCAAATCCAGGAGCCAGTTCCCGACCGCCTTCTTCTCGCATCAATAACGGCAGCGCCAGATAGTTTGAGAGAAAATATTCCGGATAGGGAGCTACAGAAACAAAGTCATACACCGGCGCTAACGCTGGCGTCAAACCATCGGAGTACACTAAGCCAAAGTTTCGTAAATGCATGTCGTTATTACCCAGCAACCAGGCGTAAACAATGCGACGAAAGAGATCGATTTTAAATGCGATGTTGTCGTTAACATGGGCAATTAAAAATCGGGCCAGCGTTTCATAGCTGACGTATTGCTCGTTATCATTTCCCGTTTTGCCATATTTATCTGTAATCTGCATCGCACCATCAAGCTGCTCCTGATGCACTGGCTGCCCCTTGTCATCCCGGTCATAGCGCCGGATAACAAACGCGTATTCAAGCTCCTCCTCTGATTGTGGTGCAAAACTCAGCAGGCCATGCACAGGTACGTCAAATCCCAAACGAGACATCAATGTCATTGTTGCATGTTCATTTTCGGCCAAACCGGGAAAGTCGGCTGGAGAGGGCTTAAGGATAAAATTTCCCTGATGATCTACGACGCGGAACTCTCCTTCATCCAGCACTAATTGCAATTTGGGCTGGTAACCGGAAATACTCATCCCTTTTTGTTGACGCGGAAGTTCCTGCACAAACTGAGTTCGCGTAAACCCCAGCCGAGGATTCAATTTTGCAGTGCCGCTCAGGCGCTTCAACCCTTGTGTCGAATATCCGCGCTGTTCGTCACGTTCATTCAGCGGCGTTAACAGAATGCGACAATTCGCCATTATTCCTCCCAAGGTAAAATCTGGATTGCCCCCAGCAGATTCTTGCCGTTATCAATAAGCATTCCCAGCGGATCGTTTTCGTCACGATGCTGTATCTGGCTGTAGCGTTGACGCAGCCATCCTTCTGGCGCCAGTGAGGCAAAATAAGGATGCAACGTCTCACTGGGAAACTGACGCTGTGCGACGGGCAGACTGATTGAGATTGCCGGTCCGTGGTAATCCGGGGCGTACTGAAACAAAAAACCACTGTCGTTCTGAGAGAGTTCACCCACTACCTGACCATAGAGCAACACTTTCACTCGTCGATGCATAGTTTCACTCCAAGAACGTTCGCCACCGCAAACACACTGCCGAATTTAACCTGTTCAGGATCCTTAAAAAGTCGCTTTAACGTGGACGTTGAGATCCCCGTTTGTAGTTCAAGGGTGTATAAATCAATGCCCAATTCTTTGCGACGTGCATTCAGTTGTTCCCCCAAATGACGAGGAGTCTCAATGGTCCGGAGGGGGCGTGGTTGACTAATATTCGGCCCCTGAATAAGTTTCTTCTGCAACTCCTGGAGCTGGTCGCCGATCGCTTTCAACTCTTGAGCCAGATTCTGTGACCCCGTGTAGATCATTAAAGAACCTTTCAATTGATTAAAGACAAAAAAAGATCATTTATGGTTAAAGAAGTTCGTTAAGCATCACAAATGAACTATTTTTTATTAATTATTATAATTTAGCTCATATATAATCCATTCGCAACAACAATGGTCAAAAAAGATCTATAAGTGATAGTTAAAGCACAAGAAGGTCATATTTGACATGAGACCAGCATGAAAGCCGGTCTCATCGGGTGGGTTATACAGCAGGCTTCTGCGGATTTTCATCCTGATCAACAGCAAAGCAGGCAACCAGTTGACCGCCGTAGTCTTTTAGCTGCGGCTGCAACTGGGTGCAGGGGCCGAAGCGTCGACGACAGCGGGCGTTGAAGGCGCAGCCCGGCGGTGGATTCAGCGGGCTTGGCAGTTCACCGGTGAGCTTGATGCGCTCGCGGCGATCGTCCGGGTTCAGGCGCGGCGTCGCGGAGAGTAGCGCCTGGGTGTACGGATGACGCGGGTTATTAAAGATTTGGTCCTTCGTTCCCTTCTCCACGCAGCGGCCCAGGTACATTACCATCACTTCATCAGCAATGTGCTCCACCACCGACAGGTCGTGGGAGATAAAGACATAAGACAGCCCCAACTCCTGCTGCAAATCCATCATCAGGTTCAGCACCTGCGCGCGCACCGAAACGTCCAGCGCGGAAACTGGTTCATCGGCAATCACCACATCCGGGTCGAGCATCAGACCACGGGCAATGGCGATACGCTGACGCTGACCGCCGGAGAACATGTGCGGATAGCGGTCGTAATGCTCGGTTTTCAGGCCGACTTTCGCCATCATCGACAGGGCTTTTTCCCGACGCTGTTCTTTGCTTAAACTGGTGTTAATAAGCAGCGGCTCTTCGAGAATTTGCCCGACTTTTTTACGCGGATTCAGTGAACCATAGGGGTTCTGGAAGACGATCTGGATTTTCTGCCGACGCAGCTTCTGCGCCTGCGGATCGTGCTTGAGCAGATCCTGCCCCTGATAATACAGTTCACCGCCGGTAGGCGTTTCAATCATCGTCAGTAACCGACCAAGCGTCGATTTACCGCAACCGGATTCACCTACCACCGCCAGCGTTTTGCCACGTTCAAGGGTAAACGAAACGCCATCCAGCGCCTTCACCAGACGTTCCGGCGCGAACATGCCTTTCTTCACCGGATAATGTTTTTTCAGGTCGATAGCCTGCAACAATGGTTGTTGCGAGGTGGCCTCTTGCGTACTCATAGTGTGGGCCTCCCGGCATCATCAAGTGGGTAATGGCATTTGGACTGACGCCCGTCCGCGAGCATATTCAGCGCCGGTTCTTCAGCGCGGCATTTGTCAGTGGCATAGGGACAACGCGGGTTAAGCAGGCAGCCGTTCGGGCGGTCGTATTTGCCTGGAACGACGCCAGGCAACGATGCCAGACGTTCTTTGTCCTGAGCAAATTCCGGCAATGCACGCAGCAATGCCTGAGTATACGGGTGACGCGGCGCACGGAAGATGGCGTGGGCATCACCTGTTTCCACCACCTGGCCTGCATACATCACGATGATTTTATGCGCCGCCTCCGCCACCAGCGCCAGGTCATGAGTGATCAACACCAGCGCCATGTTCTCTTTCTGCTGCAACTCCAGCAGCAGTTCGATGATTTGCGCCTGAATGGTCACGTCCAGCGCGGTAGTCGGTTCATCGGCAATCAGCAGTTTTGGCCGACAGGCAATTGCCATAGCGATCATTACACGCTGGCTCATGCCGCCGGAAAGCTGATGCGGATAAACGTCCAGACGCGAGGCCGGGTCAGGAATGCCGACCTGATTCAGCAGGTCAATCGCCCGCTGACGGCGGGTACTTTTGTTGCCGCCCTGATGCACCTTAATCGCTTCCATGATCTGGAAACCCACGGTGTAACACGGGTTAAGGCTGGTCATCGGGTCCTGGAAGATCATTGCCACTTCGGCGCCCACCAGATTGCGGCGCTCTTTTTCTGAGATACGCTGCAAATCCTGGCCGTTAAACTCCAGCTTTTCTGCCATCACGCGGCCCGGATAATCAATCAGCCCCATAATCGCCAGTGAACTGACCGACTTACCAGAGCCAGACTCACCCACAATCCCGACCACTTCGCCCTGTTTTACGCTGTAGCTGATGCGGTCTACGGCGCGGAACGGTGCGCTTTCGTCGCCGAAATGCACCGATAATTTATCTATATTTAATAACGCCATCTCGAACCTCTTACTGCTTCAGTTTGGGATCGAGCGCGTCACGCAGACCGTCACCCATCAGGTTAAATGCCAGCACCGTCAGCAGGATCGCCAGACCCGGGAAGGTCACGACCCACCAGGCGCTTTGCGCGAACTGCAACACATCGGAGAGCATGGTGCCCCACTCCGGTGTTGGCGGCTGCGCCCCCATGCCGAGGAAACCAAGAGCAGCCATATCGAGAATGGCGTTAGAGAAACCGAGCGACGCCTGAACAATCAACGGTGCAAGGCAGTTGGGAAGAATATTGATAAACATCTGGCGCAGCGCCCCGGCACCTGCCACGCGAGACGCGGTGACGTAATCGCGATTCACCTCCACCAGCACGGCGGCGCGGGTTAAGCGCACATAGTGCGGCAAGGCAACGAAGGTTAGCGCCAGCGCGGCGTTACCAATCGACGGGCCGAAAATCGCCACCAGCACCAGCGCCAGCAGCAGACTTGGCAGCGCCAGCATGATATCGACCACGCGCATGATGATGTTATCGACCAGACCGCCAAAGTAACCGGCGATCAGGCCGAGAATAACGCCCATAATCAGCGATAACACCACCACCAGACAGCCAACCAGCAGCGACAAGCGCGCGCCGTACATCAGGCGCGACATAACGTCACGACCGACGTCATCTGTACCGAGCAAGTGCGCCATGCTGCCGCCTTCCTGCCAGGCTGGCGGGGCGAGTAGCGCATCGCGGAACTGTTCCGCCGGGTTATACGGCGCAATCCAGTTGGCAAAGATCGCGATAAACAGCACGATGACGACGTAAACCAGCCCGACAACCGCGCCTTTGTTGCGTTTAAAATAGTGCCAGAACTCCTGTAACGGGGTCATCGGCACCGGTGCGATAATCACTTTATTTTCAGTAACCTGTGACATGATGTCCCCTTACTTCTTATGACGAATACGCGGGTTCACCACGCCGTACAGCAGATCGACCAGCAGGTTGACGAGGATAATCATCGTCGCCACCAGCAATACGCCGCCCTGCACTACCGGATAGTCGCGGCGTTGCAGTGCGTCAATCAACCAGCGCCCAAGACCGGGCCACGAGAAGATGGTTTCGGTCAGAATCGCCCCCGCCAGCAATGTTCCCACCTGAAGGCCGATAACAGTCACCACCGGCAGCATCGCGTTACGCAGCGCATGGACGATAATCACCCGCATCCGGGTTAGCCCTTTAGCGCGCGCGGTGCGGATGTAATCCTCGCCCAGCACTTCCAGCATTGAGGAGCGCGTCATACGAACGATAACCGCCAGCGGAATTGTGCCCAGCACCATCGCAGGTAAGATCATATGCGCGACGGCATCGATAAAGTTACCGTCTTCACCCCAGATAGCGGTGTCGATCAGCATAAAACCGGTTAACGGATTGGAATCATCGAGGAACACCATGTCGCTCACGCGACCGGAGACGGGCGTCAGGTTCCAGTGCACCGAAACCAGCATGATCAGCATCATGCCCCACCAGAAGATCGGCATGGAGTAGCCGGTCAGCGCCAGGCCAACCGCAGTGTGATCGAAAATGGAACCGCGTTTAACCGCAGCCAGCACACCAACCGGAATACCGACTGCCGTAGCAAAAATCATCGCACAGACACCAAGTTCCAGCGTGGCCTGGAAGCGCGGCACGAACTCTTCCCAAACCGGGATGCGGCTTTTCATCGAAATGCCTAAATCGCCGTGCATTACGCCCCAAATGTAATGGAGATACTGCTGCCACATCGGTTTATCCAAGCCGAGTTCTGCCAGCAATTGCGCGTGACGCTCTGGGGAGATCCCACGTTCGCCCGCCATGATCATCACCGGATCGCCCGGGATCATGTGGACAAAGGCAAATGTGAGAAGGGTAATACCGATAAACGTGGGGATGACGAGTCCCAAACGTCGGAGAATAAACTGCAACATAACCCGGATTCTCTGTAGTGACCCGCAGCCTGGAACTGCGTGTCTGTATTGCTCACAAATCAATTCCCGCCCGTGTCGGACAGGGAATGAAGTATTGCTGCCGGATGGCGCTGCACGCAGAGGCACAGCGCCACCGGGTATACAGATTGTTGACAAAGTGCGCTTTGTTTATGCCGGATGCGGCGTTAACGCCTTATCCGGCCTACAAAATCGTGCAAACTCAATACATTGCAGAATTTTCGTAGGCCAGATAAGCGGAGCGCATCAGGCAGTTTTGCCTTTGCCATCAGTCTTGTATGGCTTTTAATTATTCGATAGAGACGTTTTCGAAGTGATGTTTGCCTAATGGATCAACCACATAGCCTTTAACTTCTTTGCGTACCGGTTCAAACACGGTGGAATGAGCGATGATCAGTGCCGGAGCCTGATCGTGCATCACCACCTGTGCTTGTTTGTACAGTTCAACGCGTTTGTTGTGGTCGTCGGTAGCACGCGCCGGTTGAATCAGATCTTCAAACGGTTTGTAGCACCATTTTGAGTAGTTGGAGCCTTGTTCAGAGGCGGCGCAGCTGAACAGGGTGGCGAAGAAGTTATCCGGATCCCCGTTATCGCCAGTCCAGCCCATCATTACCGTCTGGTGCTCGCCATCTTTCGCACGCTTGAGATACTCACCCCATTCGTAGGTGACGATTTTGGCCTGCACGCCGACTTTCGCCCAGTCAGCCTGAATCATCTCTGCCATGCGGCGAGCGTTCGGGTTATACGGACGTTGTACTGGCATAGCCCACAGGTCGATGGAGAAACCTTTTTCCAGACCCGCTTCTTTCAGCAAGGCTTTCGCTTTTTCAGGATCGTAGGTGTAGTCCTGAACGTCATCGTTATAGCCCCACATGGTTGGCGGGATCAGGTTTTTCGCTGCCACGCCCGCGCCCTGATAAACCGCTTTGATGATCGCGTCTTTGTTCACCGCGTAGGTCAGAGCCTGGCGAACTTTCACGTCATCCAGTGGTTTTTTCTGCACGTTATACGAGAGATAACCGACGTTCAGCCCCGGCATTTCCATCAGATTGATGGATTTATCCTGCTTCATGCGAGCGATATCTGCCGGGTTCGGGTACGGCATTACCTGGCATTCATTTTTCTGCAATTTAGCGTAACGCACGGAAGCGTCAGGGGTAATAGAGAAGACCAGCGTATCGATCTGCGGTTTGGTGCCCCAGTAGCCATCAAACGCTTTGTAGCGAATACGGGAATCTTTTTGATACTGCTGTAACTGGAACGGACCGGTGCCGATTGGGTTGAGGTCCAGTTTTTCCGGCGTACCGGCTTTCATCATCGCGTCAGCATATTCTTTTGACAGAATAGAAGCGAAGTCCATTGCCAGGTCAGCCAGGAACGGTGCTTCAGGGCGAGTCAGCACAAACTGAACGGTGTTGTCGTCCACCTTTTTCACTTCGCTGATCAGCTCCGGCAAGCCCATGCCTTCGAAGTATTCGTAGCTACCGCCAGAAACTTTATGGTACGGGTTTTGCGCGTTTTTCTGACGATCGAACGAGAACACCACGTCATCGGCGTTCAGTTCGCGCGTCGGTTTGAATTCTTTGTTGTCGTGCCACTTCACACCTTTACGCAAGTGGAAGGTATAGGTTTTACCGTCATCGCTGACTTCCCACTTTTCAGCGAGGCCCGGGATCACTTCAGTGGTGCCAATTTTAAATTCAACCAGACGGTTATAAAGCGGTACGGAAGAGGCGTCATAGGTGGTGCCGGAAGTAAACAGCTGCGGGTTAAACCCTTCCGGAGATCCTTCTGAGCAATAAACCAGAGTTTTAGCCTGAACACTTGCTGCGACGGTCATAGCCACCAGGCTGAGACCAAGCTTCAGCATCCCTGACTTTTTCAAGGAAATACGCATTATTCTGCTCCAATTGTGATGTTTGTTGTTTTAACCCTTTGCAGTGGGTTGTCGCTGCCTGACCTTTTTTGTTTTTTGCCCGGTCGGGTCAACGTTATGAGGTGGGGATGCCGTACTAATTAACATCAGTGTTACAGTGCGGATCCTCCATAAAATGCCCCTCGTGACCTACAATCTGTCAACAGAATGTGAAAACGTCAATACAGCCCACCGGGATTTACACCAACGGTGAGAATCCACAAACAAAGATTAAAAAAACTTCAAACAACTATTTGCAGCAGAGAAATTTGTGCTACGCCAACATAACCAGAACAATCAGCTTAATATTTAGCAACAATTGGTGATTAAGTTTTATGCATTTAATGAAAAAAATCTGAGGAAAAGGTGGATATCTGAGCGATTAATACCATGAACGCTAAACCGCACAGCGGAAAATGCCAGCGCCAGCCATAAGTAACGCAAAAAAAGATTTAAGCAAATATAAAAAAAGACAATGGATTCTGTCACAAATCCGTTAACGGATAGTGAGGTGTGGGGCGCAAATTTGGCAGGGAAATGTGTGCTGCCATTGCCTGATGCGACGCAGCCGCGTCTTATCAGGCCTACGTTCGAGCGGGTTACAGAAAGCAAAAAACCAGCCCGTAGGCTGGTTTTTCTAAATTGGTCGGTGATAGAGGATAATCACGTTGGGTGCGTTTGAACTCAGTCATCATCACGTTCTCCGGATTTAAGTCAGGAACGTGTCAACGCTATTCAGGACGGGTCAACAAATGCAAAAAAGCCTGCTCGCTGAGCAGGCTTTTCGAATTTGGTCGGTGATAGAGGATTCGAACCTCCGACCCCTTCGTCCCGAACGAAGTGCGCTACCAGGCTGCGCCAATCACCGAATGCGGGGCGCATCTTACTGCTCAGATACGCCTTCGTCAATCCCTTAATAGCAAAATGCCTTTTGATCGGCGAGAAACTCAGCAGTGCATTTAGTTAGCTTCTGCTTTCTTCGCCTGAGGGATTCGACACCAGTTGTTGTTTTCGTTGATACCACCGTCCGGTGAAGTATAACCAAGGCAACCTAAAATGGTGTCGTACAGTTCTACATGACGGCGTGGCACTTTTATATCCGCCTCTTTTTTCAGCTGCGCGAATGCCTGCGCGTTGGCCGGATTCTCCAGATATTTATCCGACATCCAGACCATCATCGGTACGCGGAACTGCTCCGGCGGCGCATATTCACGTGGTGTGCCATGCAAGTGCTCACGCTCATTAATTGATTCACCGTGGTCCGCTGCATAGAAAATAATGGCCTTCTTATCGCGGAATTTGTCGATAACCGTGTCGATAAAATGATCGACGTAGGTGATTGAGTTATCGTATGAGTTAATCATCGGCGCTCGTGGGCATTTGCGGTCAATGGCATAGCACTCTGGCTTCCACTGGGCAAACTCACGGGGATAACGTTGAGTATAGTTGTAGTGCGAACCTTTGGTATGCAGGACAATCAGATGCTTACCTTCTGGTTTTTTCTCCAGCGAACGCTCGATTTCATTGACCAGTAACATGTCGTCCACCGCTTTCCCACGGTTACGCGGCTCTGCTGCAATTTGCTCGCGATAGGCAATGTTGTCAGCCATGGTGTTGCTGTAGAACCACATCTCACTCTGCATGGCGTACAAATCAGAGCTAAAGCCCAGCTGTTTGAGAACCGCAAATACGTTCTGCTCTTTAAGCGTACGTTGTGGGTTATCTTCCGTTCCACCTTCACGTACAAACATACAGCGTAGTGATAATTTAGTCGCGGTATCACAAGAATAACCACGGTACATCACCAGGTTTTTCTCTTTGGCCAGCTTCGGCGTGGTATCGCGCTCGTAGCCCAGCATCCCCATATGATCCCAACGCGTAGTTTCGCCAATAATGAAAACCACATAGGTGTCGTCGAGATTTTGCGTCGGGGTATAGGTGAATTTTTTTGCCGGATTCATCAGCGACCGATTGTCTGACGATTCATCCACTTGCGCCCAGGCATACAGCCCCAGCGCAGAAAGCCAGTTCGAAGGCAGATAAGAGTTCGCCAGCACGCCGCCGTAGCTTGGCATATCCACTCCGGCCAAACGGTCTGCACGCTTTTGCACTACATCCATCAGACGAATTGGGCCCCATACCAACAAGCCCGCCAAAAGCACGGTAAGCGCACTACGCCAGCGAGTTTTCGGGGTACAAAGTTGGCGCCAGAAAGTGTCTTGTGAACGGTTCATCCAGATAAATAGCAACGGGATAATACTCACCAGTACAACCCATGCGATAAGCGTCCAGCCAACCACTTCTTTCGACAGGTCAATGTCGGTGGTCATCACCGAAGCAACAATCCCGTAGCCAATCATGACATTCATAAATGTCATGTAGTAGCTGGCTCCGGCAGAAATCAGCACCAGCAATGAAGCCAGCACTTTCCAGGCCGTTCTGCCAAAGAGTGAAATTAAGCGCAAAAAGAAGAAGGTTGCCAGAACCGTCCCTGCCAGTTCGATAACCGCCGAGACGCCATTAAGAAAAGTGAAGTTATGCGCGTAACCGTCAAACCGACGGAAATAGACTGCGCAATTCATAAACAGACCGATATAGACAGCGAGCAAAAAGCTTAGCTTTTGCTGCGTTATCGTTTTGATATATCTCATGCAAACAAACCCTGGAAAAACAGGTGATAACACCCTGCATTATGGCCTTTCAAGCCAGGCAAGGGAAAAGTGCGAAGGTCGTCAGATAAGGAAAATCTGCACACGCTGATAAGTAGACCACAGCAAAGGGAAAAAGTGTGGGGAAAGAGTGTACTTGAAGCACAAATTTACAAAAATACAAGTATGAAAAAAGACTTTAGCGTTACAAAAAGCAGTAAAAAGGGCCAGTTTCCTGGCCCCGAAGATGCGAAATTATTCGTACTGAACGGTAAAATCGACCGTTGCATCCGCGCGACCAATGGTTGCATCAGCGCGAATTGGCACATAGCTGGCGATATAGTTCAGTTGATGTGCGCCATCACCGTTAATTGCAAACTCAACCGGTGTCGGTGTCGTATTTTCCGGGAACTGTTGTACTCCCGCGGCGGTTTTGATTTTCAGCCCAACGCCCGTAGCGCCACCCGCATCCAGCGCAAAAAGATTCGGGTCGTCCGCATTGGGCGTACCGTCCATAGTGACGTAGGCTCTGACCACTTCGCTACAGTTTTTCAGACCGATGGAAAAAGTTGTGGGATTAAGTTCTGTTCCGATTCTTACCGGCTGTTTAAGGACAGCCCTTCCCAGGTCTACCTCAATATTGTCTTTTACCAGTTCACAAGCACCCTGGCTAATTTTAAGGGTGAATTTCAACGTTCCTTTCGGCCCTAAATCCGTGGTTGCCGCCAGTGACGAAAAGGAAAGAGGCAGCAGACATAACGCAAGTATTGTTCGCTTCATGGCTGTTACTCCAGTTCGACATGCATGGTAGCAATGCCGCTATAATCACCGGCAGCGGGTAATTTTCCGGTCGTGCTAACGGGATAAGCGGTAATTGTGGTTGTCGCTTTGCGTTTGACATCTTCGTACAGCGAACCGGGATTCATTTCTAATAAGCTATTACTGTCATTCGGCTTGAGGATATTACCTTTACCGTCCTCAATGACTGCACCAACATCGGCGTTACCTAAATCAATTGCGCTGGGGTAAGCATTATTCGGTGTTGCATCAATACTGAGATAAATTTTAACGCCATCTGAAATATTATTGCAGTCAAAACTCAGTTCTTTTTGTACCTTCCGAACATTTTGTGGCGGTTGCCCGGCACGCCCTTTAAAGTCATGGGCCTGATATTCTCCGAATGGAATATCCAGCACGGTGCCAGCGGCAAGTTCACAGCCTTGAGTGACAGTGATTTTCCCCAAAATACTTACTGTTGCCATTGGAATACTGCCGTAAGATGAAGCTTTTTTTGAACCATAAAGTGCAGCAATTTGAGTTTTTGGAATATCCAGTTCACCAGTAAAAGGCTTGGTTATTTTTATTAATACATTACCTTTACTCCCTGTCGTCCAACCCGTTGACAATCCCCGCGTACACTCCAGACCAAGAGTAACATTATCAATGTCCGTAAATGGAACAATATAATCCCCACGTCTAAAAATATAAATCTTCGTTAATACTGATATATTATTATTCAACTTGTAATAATTTGACTGGGGAGTTGAATCCAAAAGAGTAGATTCTCCTTTAAATCTAGTTACTACTCCCGTTTGAGGTATAGGATCAGGGCACTGACAATAAGCGGAATAAGTATACCCTAGATCAAATGGAATACTGACGATTTTACCTGATTTATTTTCAGTCGGGACCATAATGGTTTGCGTTATATCAAACCAATAGTCGTGAGGTATTCCTGAATCAGTCTGACAGGGTCCCCAATCCGCTGCATAAGTACTCGTAGAAAATAAACTTAAGGTTATTAATACAGCACCAAACACTAATTTCACAAAGCTCATCTGCATATCCTTATTTCTCACATACCGCATTAACCATCACGATAGCCGAATTGTCCTTTTTCTCTGGCAAACGGAACGGCACACGGCAACGTTGCGCCTGCTCATTCCCCCAGCTCACCTGTAACTCGCCCTCTTCCGGCATCCCGCTGATATAGAGCTGCCCCTCTTCACCCACAATGCTGCTGGCTGGTTTGCTGTCATCACTTAATGCTGCGGTAGCACCGAACGGTACAGCGTTGCCATTCGCCTGTTTTAAACTCATCAATACGCGGTAACCAACGCGCGTTTCAAAGCGGGAACGCACAACTGCGCCACGCGTTGGCACGACTTTCTGGAACGCTTCCTGTAGTTCAACGTTTTGCCCCAGCGTGTCGCTACGCAGTTCCACAATGGTTTCACGATATGGCGTGAGATACGGCACCACCGCGTTACCCATCCAGTCAACTTCTACGCCGCTGCTATTAACCACATGTCCACCACGCGCGCCCGGAGCAGAAACAATCGCCAGACTTTCCCCTAAGGGCTGCGAAAGCGTTATACCTTCACTGTGAACGATGACACCGCCGCGCACGCCATAGTTAACCTGTTGGTTATCTTTGGAATAGTTATAGCCCATGTCGATGTTGCCAGAGCCACCCATATACCCCATATTGACGCTGCCACTGTAGCCAACGCCATTACTGGTGTAACCCTGCTGAACGTTATAGTTCAGGTTACGATCTTCCAGTAACGTGCCGCTGACAGAGGCCTGTTGCGACGTCCTGCCATTCTGGTCGGTGGTCATGCGATAACTGCTCCACGCGCCCCCCAGAGGGATCGAAACACTGAATGACCACAGGCGATCGTCTTCTTCCCATTCCGGGCTTCTCGTCCAGGTATAGGCCACACTGTAATTCACCCGACCAATATGACCGTGATAACCAGCGCTTAAGGAGTTCTCCTTACCGTCAACGTTCCAGTAATCCTGCTGCGTCATATTGAAATAAACAGAGCCGTAGTCTCCCAGTTGCTGAGTAATGTTGCCCTGTATCTGGCTACGCTTGTGATAACGACGGTAATCACTGTCGGCGTCACTGCGAACATCGGTCGCTTCCTGGAAGGTGTAATAGCCGCTAGTTGAATACTTGTAGCCCAGCAGGCGCAAGTCAGTGCCGCCGTCAAAACTTTTCGAATAGAGGAAACGATAAGACTGGCCTTCCTCTTTTTCATTGTTGCGTAACTGACTTTTCGCCTGGGTGACATCCACCGATACCGCGCCAATGGTGCCGAAGTTTTTCCCCAGCCCCAGCGCTAAGGCGTTGTAGTCAGCCGATAACAATGCACCACCATAGGCGGTCATTCCCCACGGCAAGCCGTACATGGCGGTAAACTGCCCGAATCGCGATTTATCGCTGTCGTAATTACCCGCACGATACTCACCGGCAGCCAGGCTATATTTCAGATACCCTTCACGCTGAAAAATCGCCACCGCCGAAAACGGCTGGATGAAACGTTGTTCACTTCCGTCGGCTTCTTTAATGATCACCGTCAGGTCGCCGCTGCCGGAGGTTGCGTAGAGATCGTTAATCTCAAATGCGCCCGGCTGAACAAAAGTGCGATAAATGACATAGCCGTTCTGTTCGATACTGACTTCAGCGTTGCTTTTGGCGATGCCGCGCACCACCGGAGCAAAGCCACGCTGGCTGTCCGGCAACATCTCATCGTCAGATGCCAGTAACGCCCCGCGCATTTGTACGCTGTCAAAAATCTCGCCAGGCGTGGCGGTATCACCCAGTGTTATCTGTGACTTAAGTGGAATAATCGCCCGGTTTAACGATGTACCAACGTTATCCCATTGGTTTTTGCCATCGGTACGGTTCCAGATACTGTTATTACGTAAACGCCACGGACCGACGTTCAAACCGCTGCGCAGGTTCAGGTAATAACTGTCACTGGTAGAGTCTGAAGATGAACCTGTTCCTTCATTGCGCCCATTGCTGCCACTAAAGCTGTAATCCAGCAACAGCGCGGGTATTCCTTCGTCCCAGCGAGAAGGATCAACCGTGCCACGAGCGGTCATCATCATTGCCGCCTGCGGGAAGGAAAGATGCAGCGTCTGAGTATTAAAATCAAAGCGGCTGGTGGCCTGGGGAATGATTTCATCAAACGCCACACAGGCTTCCGGTGGTGACATCTTCAGCGCCGGAAAGCTGTCAACACGCACGCCCATTTCTTCCAGTTGCACCCGGCTAAGGCAAGGCATAAGCGACTCACCGCTGGCTTTGCGTTTCGCTTCGCTGGCGGTACTAAAATCCAGCGTCCGGGAAGCCATTTTTTCTTCGTTTACAAACACCGAAACCCGGTATTTACCGGGTATTTGCTGGCCGACAGGTGAGTCGTATACCGACAAGTCGACGTGTTGATCGATACCCTGAACGTTTTCGAGAAATTTAGGGTTAAATTTTCCGCCATACGCAGGTAACGAGCTGGCAATCGTTAATGCCAGCAGTGAGAAAGAAAAATGCGCTCTGTAGTGATAGAGAGGTAAATGCATCCAATGCATAGTAAAAGCGCCTTGTAAAAGGATCAGTTAATCGGCTTCGTCAGCATTTCGCCAGCAACACCGAAATCATTAATAATGCTGTATTTCACTTCGTTCGCATTGCCTGTACCGGCTGGAAGGTTAATGTTTAACTTTCCTTTCGCGAGAACCATTCCCGCCCGTTCAATCTTTTGTCCATTAACGGAAAACTGATTAAAGGTCAGGTTATAAGCGGAGTCGTTATTAACCACAATTTGGTTATTTTGACGTTGAAAACGTAACTGCTTCATTGCCTCAAGATTACTTCCCGGTAAGCCTTTCGGACGGTAGAACAACTTCAGACGGGTGCGAACGGCTATCTGTAAGACGTTTTTATTTTCATTTTCAGCGCTTTTCGCAGGAATCGCTTTTACATTAATCCAGTAAACAGATTCACGATCTTTAGGTAAAGTATCTTCAATATTGACGATACGTAAGACGTTATTTTTATCGGGATCAAGTTTGAATAATGGCGGTGTAATAATAAACGGTGTTTTTTTATTGCCATTCACATCATCAATCCATGACTGGATCAAAAACTCTTCATTTTTATTGTGATTTTCAACGGTCAGCGACGCTTCTTTCTTGCCGCCATCATAAATAACACGCGTCGTGCTTAAGGCTATGCCACCAGCAAAACACTGTTGTGCGGTCATTAAAAGTGCCAGCACGGCAAGGCTAATACGTTTCATGATTCGGTCCCTGAGTCATTGGTGCGAATAATGGCAACAGATAATCTGTTGCCATTGAGAGATGATCGTTCCGTCAGGCTCGATTAGTTGTAAGTCAGGTTGAAGTCGACTTCGGCGTTACCGTAACCGATGGTTACTGCATCTTTAGTAGAGACATAGTTAGCGGTGAAATACAGAACGGTCTGGCCTTGTTTCAGAGTAGTTTTGGATTTACCAGTATTCAGTTCAACCAGCGTATTGGTGTTATCATAAATACCAATACCTACGCCAGATGCCGCACCTGGTTCAGTGCTCACAGAAATCAGTTTGCTGTTGTCTGCATCACCAACACCGTTAAAACTGATATCCACATTTTTGAACGTGGAGATATCGCAGTTTTCCAGTTTGATTTTGAACGGAGTTGCTGTGGATTTATCACCAGTAGCAGTAAACACAGACTTGTTCACCTGGCCCAGAACAACTTCTTGTTTTTGAGTGTCTGGAGACACAACACAAGCGGCGTCAACAATCTCACCAGTGAATTTAACAGTACCGTCGCCCGCATCAGCTGCGAATACGGAAGTAGAGGTCAGCGCAAGCGCAGATAAGGCAAACAGAACCTTTTTCATTTATAACTCCATTTATATAGATAAATATGCTTGATGTTGTTCATAACAACGGGGGGGCAGATTATACAAACGGTGCTAAAAAATAAAATTATTTTACTGAAGGTGTATTTTGGTAACAAAGTTAAATTTACTTCAACTTCAATGCATTACAAATAACACATCAAATAGCCACTGTGTTTTTAGGAATATATTTATATTTATGATTTATATTAAATAACAAAACACATTCTTTATATGAATATTATTGCTCATTTAATATTCGATTATAAAAAAGGGAGACGCTGACGTCTCCCTGTGGGATTTATTTCAGTAGCCACATATTTCTAAATATGTGCTTCACGCAATACTTCCTGCTCTGGCTGGCGAATGGTAGTAGAAAGCGCCAGAGACAAAATCAGCAGGGCAAAAATGACGTAGAAAGTCACATAGAAGCCGCCAAACAGTGAGGCGATAAGCGAGCCGCAAATGCTGCCGATACCGAAACCGAGGTAAATCACACCGTAGTTTTTAGCCAGGTTATTAAGACCGAAAAACTCACTGACCAGTGACGGGAACACAGTAATCGTGCCGCCGAAGTTAAACGCCACACAGGCAATCGCCGCAAAGAATGTCACTGCATTCAATGGTGCAAACAGCAGTGCTGCCATACCCACCAGCGAAATCACCTGTCCAATAGTGATGACGCGGATACGGGCGATTTTGTCAGACAGAATGCCCAACACCAGACGACCAGAAAGGTTAGCAATAGAAATAACCGTCACTGCGTTGGCCGCGGAAATTGCATCAAGATGCGCCAGACTCTGAGCAATATCTTTCGCTACACCAATCACATACAGGCCGCTCATGCAGGCAGTGAGGAACATCACCGCCAGCATCCAGTATTGCGGTTTACGCATTGACTCGGCCAGAGTGAAATCATTTTCCACTACACCATTATGGGTTTTGACTTCCTGTTTCGGTGCATCTTTCATTAACGTCGCGCCAAAGACAATCATCACCAGCGCAATCGCGCCCCAAATCACAAAGGTTTTTTCCAGACCCACCGTCTCCAGCAGATGCGAGTCGATAAATTTGAATCCCAGGCTACCCAAACCATAGGAACCAATGGCAAACGCGGAGATCAGCCCTTTACGCTCCGGGAACCACTTCACACAGTTAGAGAGCGTCAGCAGATAACCTGCGCCATCTGCCAGACCAACCAGCACACCAGCGCTCAACCACAACATCATCAGGCTGTTGGAGTGCGCGGTAAGAAAGAACCCCAATCCCAGCAGAACACCGGAAGCCATTGTGACGCGCTTGACACCAAAACGTTCCTGTAACTTGCCAGCAACAGAAGAAGAAATTGCCAGTCCCAGACTCAACAGGCCGAAGGAGAAAGCAACCTGACTGACCGGCGCATCCAGTTTGGCAGAGAGCGCGCCATTAAACAGGCTCCAGGTATAAACTGACCCCAGCGCAAACTGGGTGATAATGGTACCGATAAGGGTTAGCCAGCGGGTACGCTGATAGTTTGAAGGTGTCATGGCAGTGTCCTGCAGTAGTAAATTGGAAGATTCTCTGCCGACAACCATAACGAAGTGCATTTTATGCCAGGGGAAAAACGGCATGAAATGCCATCAGAACGGAATGAAATGCTTTAACTAAGGAATGAATGACATGACAAACATTCATTAAAATTATTATTTGAGTGAGTTAGCACCCACTATCATTACAATGATTGTTATTGCCGGGCTTTGATTGTGACCAATTCGTTAAAATCTGGCGCTAACGCCCATGGTATACAAGTAATCACTATCATTGGCGCTATTCTCCGCCTGGGATAACGCGGCATAGGCGGCAATATGTTGGTTAAGCAACATATCGGCTCCTACGGTCACATCGAGCCAGTTACCATTCTGATTTGTCGCTGTCATGCGACTTAGGCCTGATTGAGCCTTCCAGATATTTTCACCAAATTGCTGGTTGTAGCTGATTTGCGCCCAGGGGCGGAAATCGCCAAGTCGGGAATCAACACGCCAGCCTAACGTACTGACGCTGGCATGCCATAACGGATCGGTCAGCATTGCCGTGCTGTCGCCAAACTCGTTATACATCGAAGTGGTCGTACCGTCGTAATGCAATGCGGCAACCGGACCAGTCGTAACGTGTTCATATAAAGGGAAATTCCAGCCCATACTCATGCTGCTGGTTACATCCGCAGGCGTTTCTTCCGCCAGATTAACGTCCAGTCCCAGCACTCTTTGGCTGCTTTGAATACGTTGCGACAAAATATCGTTGTAATCCGGTTGGTGATCGCTATCCCAGGTGTAACGCTCCGTGGTATGTCCGGGTTGCGTATCAACGATATATTCTTGTTGCCAGGCGTAAGCTGTGTTGAGAAAAAAGGAATTGATTACCACGCTCGCCAGTAGACTTAACGTCTGGCAACCACCACATTTTTTTATGATCATTAACACGACTCCAGGGAAGAGCCGAATTCGGCATTATTATTGTCATTGTATGAAAGATATCGGGCATAGTAGTCCTGTATTAAATATTGACTTTTTCACCGGTGCGTCAAGAAAAGCCGGTGAAATTTTTACGAACAGGTACATAGCGAGGGAAAGTATGGAACGTTGCGGCTGGGTGAGTCAGGACCCGCTTTATATTGCCTACCACGATGAAGAGTGGGGCGTGCCTGAAACTGACAGTAAAAAACTGTTCGAAATGATCTGCCTTGAAGGTCAACAAGCGGGGCTGTCCTGGATTACCGTCCTCAAAAAACGAGAAAATTATCGCGCCTGTTTTCATCAGTTCGATCCAGTAAAAGTTGCGGCAATGCAGGAAGAGGATGTCGAAAGACTGGTTCAGGACGCCGGGATTATCCGCCATCGCGGGAAGATTCAGGCCATTATTGGCAATGCGCGTGCATACCTGCAAATGGAAGAGAACGGCGAACCATTTGCCGATTTTGTCTGGTCGTTCGTAAATCATCAGCCACAGGTGACACAAGCCACAACGTTGAGCGAAATCCCCTCGTCGACACCTGCCTCCGACGCACTCTCTAAGACATTGAAAAAACGTGGTTTTAAATTTGTAGGCTCGACGATTTGTTACTCCTTTATGCAGGCGTGTGGGCTGGTGAACGATCATGTGGTTGGCTGCTGTTGCCATCCGGGGAATAAGGCATGATTAGACAAGCGCAACGTTCTGAGCTGCCCGCGATCCTTGAACTGTGGCTGGAAAGCACAACCTGGGGACATCCCTTTATAGAAGAGAGTTACTGGCGTGACTGCATTCCACTGGTGCGTGATGCATATCTTGCTAACGCACAAAACTGGGTGTGGGAAGAAAGCGGTGAATTTCTCGGTTTTGTCAGCGTAATGGAAGGGCGATTTCTGGCAGCGATGTTTGTCGCACCGAAGGCTGTCAGGCGCGGTATCGGCAAGGCGTTAATGCAACATATGCAACAACGCCATCCCCATTTATTGCTGGAGGTTTACCAGAAAAACCAACCAGCGATAAGTTTTTATCATGCGCAAGGCTTTCGCATTGTCGACTGCGCATGGCAGGAGGAAACTCAACTCACTACCTGGATTATGGACTGGCAGGCGGATCAAACGCCGTAAGCGTAAGTTCAGGGCCAGTGTATTTTTCCAGCCACGCCAGCGCCGTGTTACCTGCACAGCCATTCCCCAGCCGCGAGCTTGGGAGGTCTTTGGTCAGCACATTCACCGCACCGTTCTTACAAATCCCGCCAGCAGTAAAATCCAGATCCGGCCATGCCCCTTCGTGAATGCACATCACACCGGGTTTGATACCTTCGCTAATCACCGCTCCGGCAAGGATTTGCCCGCGTGAGTTCCACAGCCGAACAGTATCGCCATCTTGTATACCGCGCGCCTGTGCATCTACAGGATGAATGGTGACAGGTTCTCGATTTGCCACCGCGTACAATTCGCGCAGGGAACTGTAATTCAACTGACTGTGCAGACGATGCGCCGGATGAGCAGAAAGTACCTGCAACTGTTCCGGTTCGGCGTTGCCCTGCCACTCATCCGGCTCCAGCCACATGGGATGCCCTGGACAATCCGGGTAACCGTAATCCGCGATACGCTGCGAGAAGATTTCAATCTTACCACTGGCAGTTTTTAACGGATGCGCCTGTGGGGCGCGGCGAAAATCAGCAAACCGAATAAACTGTTCGCTGGTTGGGTTTTCTGGCATCTCAATTAACTGGTTGGCTTCCCAGAACTCGTCAAACGGCGGCAAGTGTACCTGCTGACTTGCCCCACGTTGCCGCGCAACGTTATAGAACGTTTCCAGCCATTGCAGCTCACTTTTCCCTTCCGTAAACCGTGTATAGCCGCCCTTCTCCCAGCGCTCACTTAACTCAGCAAAAACATCAAAATCATTACGCGCTTCATCGCGCGGTGGCACTACTTGCTTCATCGGCACCAGATGCTGATTGCTGTAATCACCAGTCATAGTGAGATCGTTACGCTCAAATGAGGTGGTCGCGGGGAGGACGATATCGGCGTGTTTCGCCGCCGCCGTCCAGAAACATTCCGATATCACCACCAGCTCCGGTTTTTGCCAGGCGCGGATCAAGCGATTGGTATCCTGGTGGTGGGTAAAGTTGGCACCGCCCGCCCACCAGATAAAACGAATATCCGGAAAATGTCGGTTCATGCCGTTGTGTTGATACGCGCCGCCAGGATTTTCCAGAGCTTCAACAATGCGAGCTACGGGGATTTTATCTACCGCATCGGTGCCCTCCGGCAAACTGCCCTGCATGGATGAAAGCACCGCAGCGCGGCGCGTGGGATTACCACCGTTGGCAAAATGATAAGAAAGCCCAAAACCGCCACCTGGTGTACCGATTTGCCCCAACATTGCCGCCAGCGTGACGAGCATCCAGTGTTTCTGCTCACCAAACTGTTGGCGTTGCATTCCCCAACCAGCCATCAGCATGGTGGTATTTTGATGGAAAATAGCCGCCAGTTCGCGGATTTTCTCTGCGCCAACACCACAAATCTCCGCCGCCCATTCGGCAGTTTTCGCAAAGCCATCGCTCTCGCCCAGCAAATAAGCGGCGAAGACGTCATAACCTGTGGTGCAACGTGCCAGAAATGCCTCGTCGTGCCAGCCATTTTCCACCAGCGTATGGGCGATCCCCAGCATCAGTGCTACGTCGGTGCCCATATGTGGAGCTACCCACTCTATTTTGTCGCCAAAGAAATCGACGGTTTCCGATCGCATTGGATCAATGCAGATCAGCTTTTTCCCACTGTCACGCAGTGCACAAAAGTAAGAAAGCCCCTGCTCATCAGACGCATTCCACGCAATTTTCAGCGTATTTAGAGGGTTAGCACTCCACAGCACAACCACATCGCTGTGTTGCAGCACCAACGGCCAGCTGGTCTGCTGTTGATAAACTTCGCTGCCGCCCACAACATACGGCATGATCGCCTGTGCTGCGCCGGTCGAATAATCCCCCAGATGGCCGGTATAGCCGCCTGCCAGCGCCATATAGCGTTGTAACAAGGTTGACGCTTTATGCAGCACGCCATTTGAACGCCAACCGTAGGAACCGGCAAAAATCGACGCCGGACCATAAGTTCCGCGAATGCGTTTGTGTTGTTGGTGAATAAGATCCAGTGCCTCATCCCAACTCACGCGAACAAATTCGTCTTGCCCGCGAATTCCTTGTGGATTTTCTGGTGACGCAAGAAAACCTTTACGCACCATCGGAAATCGCACCCGCGTATTGCTATGAACCTGGTCGCGAACCGCACTCTGCAAAGAGTTTTCCATTCCTGTGGTTAACACACCACGCGAGCTGAAAACTGTTTCACCGTCGGTTTCAACCAGCATTGGGCCCCAGTGGGCGGCAGTAAGAACAGAATAACGTGAGGATGAGTTGGCCAAACCAAAGGCTCCTGAAAAGTTAGATGTATTGAGCAGTTAAATATTACTTACAAATTTCCGAGTATTCCCAGGAATAATCTTCATGTTCACACGGCATAATCTTCCGCCACGAAACCCGTGGCAAAGAATAAAAAGGTTATTAAGGATTAACAATGAAGAAACGTGTTTATCTTATTGCCGCCGTTGTGAGTGGCGCTCTGGCGGTATCTGGTTGTACAACTAACCCTTACACTGGCGAACGCGAAGCGGGTAAATCTGCTATTGGCGCGGGTCTGGGCTCTCTCGTTGGCGCGGGCATTGGCGCACTCTCTTCTTCGAAGAAAGATCGTGGTAAAGGCGCACTGATTGGCGCAGCAGCAGGCGCGGCACTGGGCGGCGGCGTTGGCTATTACATGGATGTGCAGGAAGCGAAACTGCGCGACAAAATGCGCGGCACCGGCGTTAGCGTAACGCGCAGCGGGGACAACATTATCCTCAACATGCCGAACAATGTGACCTTCGACAGCAGCAGCGCCACTCTGAAACCAGCAGGTGCTAACACCCTGACCGGTGTTGCAATGGTACTGAAAGAGTACCCGAAAACGGCGGTTAACGTGATTGGCTACACCGACAGCACTGGTGGTCATGACCTGAACATGCGTCTGTCGCAGCAGCGTGCAGATTCCGTTGCCAGCGCGTTGATTACCCAAGGCGTTGACGCCAGCCGTATTCGTACCCAGGGTCTTGGTCCGGCTAACCCGATCGCCAGCAACAGCACCGCAGAAGGCAAAGCCCAAAACCGTCGCGTAGAAATTACCTTAAGCCCGCTGTAATCACTTTCATGCCAGGTGGTGATTCAATCACCTGGTATTCTTAGGTTTTCCTGCTTCATTTTTCAGGCTAAGGTGATCGCCTTATCAGTGAATGGAGAGAAGCATGAAGCCGTCCGTTATCCTCTACAAAGCCTTACCTGATGATTTACTGCAACGCCTGCAAGCACATTTCACCGTTCACCAGGTGACAGACCTCACTCCACAGACCGTCGCGCAAAACGCGGAAATTTTTGCCGAAGCCGAGGGCTTGTTAGGTTCAAATGAAAATGTTGATGCCGCGTTGCTGGACAAAATGCCGAAACTGCGTGCCACATCAACTATCTCTGTAGGCTACGACAATTTCGATGTCGATGCGCTTACCGCCCGAAAAATCCTGCTAATGCATACGCCAACCGTATTAACGGAAACGGTGGCCGATACACTGATGGCATTGGTGCTGTGTACCGCGCGTCGGGTTGTCGAGGTAGCAGAACGCGTAAAAGCAGGCGAATGGACCGCGAGCATTGGCCCGGACTGGTACGGCAGCGACGTGCATCATAAAACTCTTGGCATTGTCGGGATGGGACGGATCGGCATGGCACTGGCACAACGGGCGCACTTTGGCTTCAACATGCCGATTCTCTATAACGCTCGCCGCCACCATAAAGAAGCTGAAGAACGCTTTAACGCCCGTTATTGCGATCTGGATACGCTGCTACAAGAATCGGATTTCGTTTGCCTGATCCTGCCGCTAACTGAAGAAACGCATCACCTGTTTGGCGCTGAACAATTCGCCAAAATGAAATCCTCCGCCATCTTCATTAATGCAGGACGTGGACCGGTGGTTGACGAAAATGCACTGATTGCGGCATTGCAGAAAGGGGAAATTCACGCCGCCGGACTGGATGTCTTCGAACAAGAGCCACTGTCAGTGGATTCACCGCTGCTCTCAATGGCAAATGTCGTCGCAGTCCCACATATTGGTTCTGCTACTCATGAGACGCGTTATGGCATGGCCGCCTGTGCGGTGGATAATTTGATTAATGCGTTACAAGGGAATGTCGAGAAGAACTGTGTGAATCCGCAAGTCGCGGAATAACCGCGACTGCGTGGAGAAAAGCCCGAAAATCTCTCGGGCTTTTACTCTTTATTGGGTTGCAGTTACTGCTGCGGTCCAGGCCTGATTAAACGCCTGATGTTGTGCCGGTAATGGCGCAATCAGTTTGTTATATTCACTCGCCTGCTGCGAAGTCGGGAACTGAATGCCATTCGCCACAAAGCTTACCTGAGTACCCTGCTGGGAAATATAGTCCCCAACCATTACCAGTTGTTGTGTAAAGGTTTGTGCCGCCGGAATCAACGGTTGTAACGCATCAGCCGGTGTCGTCACCACTTTGGTGAATGCCTGATCAAAGACCGGCTTCAGATCATCAGTCTGTTTCAGCGCAGAGTGCGCAGCATCGGCCTGCAACTTCGCATTTTGTAGCTGTTGCGCCAGTACACCCAGCGAACCGTTCATTTCACGCAGCGGACCACTTTGCGTGACATAATCCTGTGGTGCACGAATTGCGTTAACGCTGTCTACAACCGGACGTAGACCGGAATCCATCGCCTGATTCACCTGTTGGGAATAGCCATACAGAATCGCGTAATCAGAGACAAAAGGACCAAATTGTTTTTTCTGATCGGCAGTCAAGGTTGGTAGACGTTCACCGCTACGCATCACTGTATTCTGCAGGAAGTCGATAAACGCTTTACGCTGATCGCCTTCTTTATCAAAACACCCACTCAGGCTAACTACCATTAATAACGCCGCAAGAGGCGCAAACCAGCGAGAGCAGGACTTTCCTGTCGCCATTTTCTTACTCCTTTCACCCAAAAAAAGCGCACAACGACACACGCGTGTCTGACGTGACAAGGATAGTCCAGGACAAGCTTGCAAGATACCCTTTATGCATAATCTTCCTGGGAAAATGATGTAGAAAATGAAGGAAGGTTAATTTGTTGTTTCATTGTTAAAAACAGGCATTGCTATTGCGTTTTTTAGCCAGGACTTTACTTCTCTTAGGTAGGTGAAATTTTCGGAATCTTTACAATCCGGGATTCTGCGAAATATATCGGCATTAATCATATCGTTAGGCAACTATAAGTCACAGTTATTGATAGGCTGAATCGAATCACACTCTGGTTGCTTCCCGCTGAGTCTGTGTTTCCCGACTATTCTTAATGAGCTTCAATGCAATTCACGATCCCGCAGTGTGATTTGAGGAGTTTTCAATGGAATATAAAGATCCAATGCTTGAGCTGTTGAGCAGCCTGGAACAAATTGTTTTTAAAGATGAAACACAGAAGATTACCCTGATGCACAGACCTACGCCCTGTACCGAGATTGAGCAATTACGCAAAGGAACGGGGTTAAAAATTGATGATTTCGCTCGTGTTTTGGGCGTATCCGTTGCGATGGTAAAGGAATGGGAATCCAGACGAGTGAAGCCTTCCAGTGCTGAACTAAAATTAATGCGTCTGATTCAGGCCAATCCGGCATTAAGTAAGCAGTTGATGGAATAGAGTTTTATTAACTTTTTTGATGTTTACGGTCCTGATGACAGGGCCGTTTTCCGACCGATTAATCATAAATTTGAAAAATAATTGTTGCATCCACCTCCAATGCGTGGCTTAATGCACATCAACGGTTTGACGTACAGACCATTAAAGCAGTGTAGTAAGGCAAGTCCCTTCAAGAGTTATCGTTGATACCCCTCGTAGTGCACATTTCCTTTAACGCTTCAAAATCTGTAAAGCACGCCATATCGCCGAAAGGCACACTTAATTATTAAAGGTAATACACTATGTCCGGTAAAATGACTGGTATCGTAAAATGGTTCAACGCTGACAAAGGCTTCGGCTTCATCACTCCTGACGATGGCTCTAAAGACGTGTTCGTACACTTCTCTGCTATCCAGAACGATGGTTACAAATCTCTGGACGAAGGTCAGAAAGTGTCCTTCACCATCGAAAGCGGCGCTAAAGGCCCGGCAGCTGGTAACGTAACCAGCCTGTAATCTCTGCTTAAAAGCACAGAATCTAAGATCCCTGCCATTTGGCGGGGATTTTTTTATTGGAAAAACCGCTTTATATGTAGAGAAGAACAGTCGCAGGAACAATCCAGATCCGGCACCGGGATGTGGCAATCACGACAGGCCGCACCATCGCACCCGGAACAATCACAATCATTATTCTTCTTTTTACGTGTAACCTCGTTCAGGTGTTGCTTCTGCCTGATTGTCTGTGCCGCAAGCCGGCAATCTGCAAAACGCTGACGTATCTCGCCCCAGCCTGCAATAACACCTTTCTGTTGAATAATCTCTTTGACCGCTCCCGAACATCCCTGCGTTTGGTGCAACACACTGTAAGCACAGCGATATCCTTTGCGAGGAGAAAGATGTCGTTGATAAAGCATTATCAACAGTAAAAGCAGTTTATTCATGAAGGCTCCGAACCATTCCTGTTCTCAATTAAAAACCTATTTAATAGCCAAATCCATTCGCATTTTTTAAATAATATTCATCAAGGAAATAAATTAGGGTGCATTGAGAATACCCAACACCGTAAGAAAGGCGGGAATAACTTCCCGCCGAAGACTCTTACTCTTTCAAATTGCAGGCTAAAAATGCCGCCAGCTCATAACTCCCCTGTTTAATATGCAATTCACACAGTGAATCTCTTACCATCCAGGTGAAAAATAAAAGCGTGAAACAAATCACTATTAAAGAAAGTAATCCGTATTTTTGCGGCATTCCCAGCCTCCTGTGTTGATTTCCAACGAGTAAGAGGCTAACCTTATGGTGTTCAGGCATAGAGGTAGCCTCACTTTGATTTATAGTCAGGTGGGGCTTTTCTCTGTCTGCCTTTCGGTGAATACCTGAGACAAACAGTCTCAAGCACCCACAGCTATTCTAGCGTAATAAATTCCTTTCCTCTCCTTAATAAAATCCTAAAAAAATCTCATGAAATTAATATATGAGATAATTTTTATTCAGCAGAAAATTATTAAAGGTAGCTGTATTATTTAGCTATAAAAAAAGCCTGCCAAGTGGCAGGCTATTTAATAACAGTGTTATTACTGCAACAGCGAAATATCCGCAACGCGCAGGAATAATTCGCGCAGTTTTTCCAGCATGGTCAGACGGTTGATACGCAGATCTTTGTCATCAACCATGACCATCACTTTATCGAAGAAAGCATCTACCGGTTCACGCAACTCGGCCAGTTCGACCAGCGCATCCTGGTAACGACCTTCAGCAAAGTACGGCTCCAGTTTGTCGCGCAGCACCACAACCTGCATCGCCAGCTTAATTTCTTCCGGCTCTTTCAGGGTAGAGGCATTCACGCGATCGCTCAGCACTTCGGCAGATTTCGCCAGAATGTTGGATACACGTTTGTTCGCCGCCGCCAGTGCAGCCGCCGCATCCAGCGTACGGAAGTGCGATACTGCTTTCATACGAGCATCGAAATCTGCCGGACGAGTCGGACGACGCGCCAGTACCGCCTGGATGGTGTCAACGGTGTAACCTTCGTCCTGATACCAGGCGCGGAAGCGACCAAGCATAAAGTCGATAACGTCATCAACCACGTTGGCGTTGGTCAGCTTATCACCGTACAAGCGCACCGCTTCTTCGGTCAGCGTTTGCAGATCAAGGTTGAGGTTCTTCTCAACGATAATACGCAGCACGCCAAGTGCGGCACGACGCAGCGCAAACGGGTCTTTGTCGCCTTTCGGATGCTGACCAATACCGAAGATACCCGCCAGGGTGTCCATCTTGTCAGCAATCGCCAGCGCACAGGCCACCGGGTTAGACGGCAGGTCATCACCGGCAAAACGCGGCTGATACTGCTCGTTCAGCGCAACAGCTACATCTTCCGCTTCGCCATCGTGACGCGCGTAGTGCATACCCATCACGCCCTGAGTGTCGGTGAACTCGAAGACCATATTGGTCATCAGGTCGCACTTAGACAGCAGGCCCGCACGGGTTGCGTGGTTAACGTCAGCGCCAATCTGTTCAGCAATCCAGCCAGCCAGCGCCTGGATGCGGTCAGTTTTGTCGCGCAGCGTACCCAGCTGTTGCTGGAACAGCACGGTTTGCAGGCGCGGCAGGTTATCTTCCAGACGTTTTTTACGGTCGGTGTTGAAGAAGAACTCGGCATCTGCCAGACGTGGACGAACGACTTTCTCGTTACCGGAGATAATTTGCTGCGGATCTTTCGATTCGATGTTGGCAACGAAGATAAAGTTCGGCAGCAGTTTGCCGTCGTTCGCGTACACCGGGAAGTACTTCTGGTCACCTTTCATAGTGTAAACCAGTGCTTCAGACGGCACAGCGAGGAATTTCTCTTCGAATTTCGCGGTCAGAACAACCGGCCATTCAACCAGAGAAGCCACTTCTTCCAGCAGACTTTCGCTTAAGTCAGCGTTACCGCCAATCTTACGCGCTGCTTCTTCGGCATCGGCTTTAATCTTCGCCTTACGTTCTTCATAATCGGCGATGACTTTCCCGCGCTCACGCAGAATCTCCGGATACTGATCGGCATTGTCGATAGTGAATTCCGGTTCGCCCATAAAGCGGTGACCGCGAATCACGCGATCGGACTGAATGCCCAGGATCGTCGCCGGAATAACTTTGTCGCCCAGCAGCAGGGTTACGGTGTGAACCGGACGCACAAAGTGAACGTCAGACGCGCCCCAGCGCATCAGTTTCGGGATCGGCAGTTTCGCCAGCGAAGTCGCAACCATATTCGGCAGCAGTGCTTCGGTACTTTCGCCTTTCACGTGGGCGCGATACAGCAGCCATTCGCCTTTGTCAGTGGTCAGGCGCTCTGCCTGGTCAACGGTAATACCGCAACCACGCGCCCAACCTTCTGCCGCTTTGCTCGGTTTACCTTCGGCGTCGAACGCCTGGGCAATTGCCGGGCCACGTTTTTCGATTTCGCGATCCGGCTGTGCTTCCGCCAGGTTAGCTACTTTCAGCGCCAGACGACGCGGAGCAGCAAACCATTGAACGGTGCCGTGTGCGAGGCCAGCGTTATCCAGCTCCGCAGTAAAGTTCGCAGCAAAGGACTCTGCCAGGCTGCGCAGTGCTTTTGGTGGCAGCTCTTCAGTGCCGATTTCCACCAGAAAAGTTTTCTCAGACATAGCCGCCTCTTACTTATCTTTGTTGCACATCGGGAAGCCGAGGGCTTCACGGGAAGCGTAGTATGCTTCTGCCACTGCTTTGGTCAGGGTGCGAATGCGCAGAATGTAGCGCTGACGCTCGGTGACGGAGATGGCTTTACGCGCATCCAGCAGGTTGAAGCTGTGGGCGGCTTTCAGAATACGTTCGTAGGCTGGCAGCGGCAGCGGATTTTCCAGCGCCAGCAGCTGCTGCGCTTCTTTCTCGTACTGCTCGAAGCAGGTGAACAGGAAGTCCACGTCCGCGTATTCGAAGTTGTAGGTGGATTGTTCCACTTCGTTCTGATGGAACACGTCGCCGTAGGTGGTTTTACCCAGCGGGCCGTCGCTCCAGACCAGGTCGTAAACGCTGTCTACGCCCTGAATGTACATTGCCAGACGTTCCAGACCGTAGGTGATCTCGCCGGTAACCGGTTTACACTCCAGACCACCAACCTGCTGGAAGTAAGTGAACTGTGTCACTTCCATGCCGTTCAGCCACACTTCCCAGCCCAGCCCCCAGGCACCCAGCGTCGGGTTTTCCCAGTTATCTTCCACGAAACGGATATCGTGGATAGTCGGGTCCATGCCCAGCTCTTTCAGAGAACCGAGGTACAGCTCCTGAATATTGTCCGGCGATGGCTTAATGACCACCTGGAACTGATAGTAGTGCTGTAAACGGTTGGGGTTTTCGCCATAGCGACCATCGGTCGGGCGACGAGAAGGCTGAACATAAGCAGCCGCCATCGGTTCTGGCCCCAGCGCGCGCAGACAGGTCATTGGGTGAGAGGTTCCCGCGCCGACTTCCATGTCCAATGGTTGAACAATGGTGCAGCCCTGGCGAGCCCAGTAATCCTGTAAGGTCAGGATCAAGCCCTGGAAGGTCCTGGTATCAAACTTTTGCATATTATTTCGTGCTGGATACGTGTGGATTTAAAGGAAGGGATCAGTATACCCGCTGGATGGAAGATATACAGTACGAAACGGGAAAAAGCAGGGCTTAACGCATGGAAAGATGCAAAAAATGGCCATCTGCGTCAAAAGAACAGACAAACTGCTCTTTCCGGAAGGTATAACCACGCATTTCGTAGCTTCCCTGGAACTGTTCAAAGGCAGTGACGTCGATTTTTTGCTCGCCGGTGTTATAACGTTTTGCTGCCTGACCCTTGCACAATGCTTCCATATTCAATGAACGCAGCGGCTCAACCTTTACCCGCTGTGCTTTCTGCTCGGGTGGCGGTGTCGAGCATCCCACTAACACAATAAGTGCCATTGCTGGAAAGAAAGAGTTCATCATCATTAAATTACCGTCTTATTTGCAGGTGAGTCTTATTATTAATATCGGTATAGTGGCTGAATCTAACGAATTTCCTCAAGCCTCTATAAGCTGTAGAGATAAAACTCGGATTATTCCAGTGCAACAGCTGAATGATTTATCGGTCAGACCTTTTTTTAACCAGTTACAGAGACACAGATGCAGCCCAAAATTTATTGGATTGATAACCTGCGAGGGATAGCCTGTTTAATGGTGGTGATGATTCATACCACCACCTGGTATGTAACCAACGCCCATAGCGTTAGCCCCGTAACCTGGGATATCGCGAATGTTCTAAATTCTGCCTCCCGTGTCAGCGTGCCGCTATTTTTCATGATTTCCGGCTATCTCTTTTTTGGCGAACGTAGCGCCCAACCACGTCATTTCTTGCGCATTGGCTTATGTCTGCTGTTTTATAGTGTCATCGCGTTGATCTACATTGCGCTTTTTACCGCTATCAATGTGGAGTTAGCGCTGAAAAACCTGCTACAAAAGCCTGTGTTTTATCACTTATGGTTTTTCTTCGCGATTGCGGTGATTTATCTGGTTTCGCCGCTGATTCAGGTGAAGAACGTTAGCAGTAAAATGTTGCTGGTACTAATGGTGGTGATTGGCATCATCGCTAACCCAAACACAGTGCCACAGAAGATTGACGGCTTCGAATGGCTACCGATTAACTTATATATCAATGGCGATACTTTTTACTACATCCTGTATGGCATGTTGGGCCGCGCCATTGGCATGATGGATACGCAACATAAATCACTGTCGTGGGTGAGCGCCACGCTGTTTGTTGCGGGGGTATTTATTATCTCTCGCGGGACATTATATGAATTACAGTGGCGAGGAAATTTTGCCGATACCTGGTATCTCTATTGCGGACCGATGGTTTTTATCTGTGCAATCGCGTTACTGACGCTGGTAAAAAATACGCTGGATACACGCACTGTTCCCGGGCTTGGGCTGATATCACGCCATTCTTTAGGTATATACGGGTTCCACGCATTGATTATCCATGCGCTGCGTACCCGGGGGATTGAGCTTAAAAACTGGCCAATACTGGATATTATCTGGATCTTCTGCGCCACGCTGGCCACAAGCTTATTACTTTCTGTGCTGGTGCAACGAATCGACCGCAACAGATTCGTAAGTTGAGCAAAAGCCCGGTCACACTGACCGGGCTTACAAGGATTATTCGCTATATTCTTCCTGAACAACCACAGTTTCTTTTGATGGATTAACTCCAGCATCACGAATATTCTTCTGCACTGCTACTGCACCAAACAAACTTAAAAAGAAGGCCAGACCATAAAACCCTTTTTCGCTGAGTAATAATGTTGCATTCCACAGACCAACTATCAGTAATGCAACAGAAATGATAAAGACAACCAGGCGGGTCATATAATAAATGGATGTAGTGGGGATGCCTTCATATTTGTCCCGCACAGTTTTTTGATAAGATGCGGCTGAAAATAGTCCTAGCACCAGAACAGCAAAGTAATATCCTTTTTCATTTAACTGCATTTCCGCATTCCATAGCCCTAATAAATAGGTAACAATACCGCCGCCAAGCGCTATCCATGACACAATGCTAAATGCTGGAGAATAGGTTGATATTTTGTTTTCCATCACAGTATTCCTTTCATTCCTGAATGTGTAAGAGCTTTATGTTGCTCATGCCGAGCGAAACAAACGCATTTGACCAAACAAGCAGACAAAAAAGGCGATGGGGTAGATCACCATTTCATAAGCATTGATAGGTGCATTTAAAACACCGATAAACAACAGACCGATAGTGATTAACGCAACTAACTGGCAGATGCGAATAAACATGTCATCCAGTTGCCCGAGTTTTTCAGCACGAAGATAAGCATAATTGCCAAACGTTCCCGTCATTAACACACCGAGAAAATAGCCTTTGCCGCTTAACAATGGGCATGAGATCCATAGCCCAACCAGATAAACCAACGCCCCGACAACGAATAATAGTTTTGCCACAGTCTTTGAGGTTTTCATAATGATCTCCGTATCTACCAGCGATACATTACGATTAACCAACGAAAGACAAAACTGAAAAATACCATTAACAAATGATTTTCAGAATAAATTCATATTGAATACTAATGAATTGATAATTTATATAGACAGGAATTATCCCTGCCCGGTCAGGCAGGGGATAAGTTTACGCCATTAGTGGCAGAAGTTGCTGGTAGAGACGACGGAATGTTTCGCGTCGTGGCTGATAAGCGGCATGATGCTGCGCGTTCGGCATATGCGACTGCTCTAACGGCAGTTGCGGCAACAATTCACTGAGTGATTTATCTGGATTCACCGCAATCTGCGCCAACCTTGCTGCGCCCAGTGCAGGTCCTACATCACCACCCGAGCGGTAATCCAACTGCTGACCGCTGATATCCGCCAGCATCTGACGCCAGTACTCACTACGCGCTCCACCACCAATCAGGGTAATACTTTGCGGTTTAATACCGCAGGCGTGCACGACATCCATGCCATCGGCCAGCGCATAACCCACGCCTTCCAGCACTGCTCGCGCCAGTTCATTAGGGCCGTGTTGATGGGTCAGGCCAAAGAAAACCCCCTTCGCCTGTGGATTATTGTGCGGGGTACGCTCGCCGGAAAGATAAGGCAAAAACCAGATTGGCTCGGCACTTTCATCTGCCTGTTGCGCAGCTGTAATTAAGGCTGGAACATTGCTCAGGCCGGTTAATTTCGCGGCCCAATCCAGACACGATGCCGCACTCAACATCACCGACATTAAATGCCAACGCTGTGGTAATGCATGGCAAAAGCTGTGTACAGCGCTTTCCGGCTTGCTTAAGAACCCTTCACTCACCGCAAAATAAACACCAGAAGTTCCCAGCGACAGCATTGCCTGGTTGGCATCAACCATACCCACACCAACCGCGCCAGCCGCATTATCGCCGCCGCCCGCGACAACAGGCACTGCCGCCATTCCCCATGCTTTTGCCACCTCGGGTAGCAAAGTCCCAGTAACTTCACTGCCTTCGTATAATGCTGGCATCTGGTCACGGGACAGCTGGCAAGCTTGCAGCATGACATCACTCCAGTCACGCTTCGCGACATCCAGCCACATGGTGCCTGCCGCATCAGACATATCACTGGCAAACTCTCCGGTCATACGCAGACGCAAATAATCTTTTGGCAATAAAACTTTGTCTACCTGACGGAATATATCTGGCTCATGGCGTTGCACCCACAGCAGCTTAGGCGCGGTAAATCCGGGCATCATCAGATTGCCGGTTATAGCGCGCGAATCCGGGACTCGTGCTTCAAGCAAAGCGCACTCTTGCGCACAGCGCCCGTCATTCCACAAAATCGCTGGACGTAATACCTGCTGCCGAGCATCAAGTAACGTTGCTCCGTGCATCTGTCCGGCAATACCTAACGCCTTAACCTCTTGCAAAGAACATTGTCGCGCAAGTGTTCTCACTGCACGATCAGTTGCCTGCCACCACTGTTCCGGGTCTTGTTCCGACCAGAGGGGATGTGGGCGCGAAACGGTTAGTTTTTCTGTTTGTGAAGCAATTACCTCACCCTGTTTGTTGAGCAGAATGACTTTCACGCCCGATGTGCCAAGATCTATCCCGATATACATAGCGATCGTTCCTTAAAAAATGCCCGGTATCGCTACCGATAACCGGGCCAACGGACTGCACAGTTAGCCGTTATTTGTCGAACAGATAATGGTTTACCAGATTTTCTAACTGCTCCTGGCGACCACTCTGATGCACCGGTGCAAGATTATGTTCCTGGGCATATTTTGCTAAATCCGCCAGTGACATTTGGCCTTTCAGAATTTGCTGGCCCAGTTCGCTATTCCAGCCGGAATAACGTTGCGCTACGCGTTTATCCAGCTCACCGTCTTCAATCATGCGTGCTGCAATTTTCAGCGCCAGTGCCATCGTATCCATCGCGCCAATATGACCGTAGAACAGGTCATATTTATCGGTGCTCTGACGACGTACTTTGGCATCGAAGTTCAAACCACCGGTGGTAAAACCACCCGCTTTGAGAATTTCATACATCACCAGCGCATTTTCTTCCACGCTGTTCGGGAACTGGTCGGTATCCCAGCCCAACTGCGCGTCACCACGGTTAGCATCGACAGAACCGAACAGACCAAGCGCAATGGCGGTGGCAATTTCATGGTGGAAAGAGTGCCCCGCCAACGTTGCATGGTTTGCTTCAATATTCAGTTTAATCTCTTTTTCCAGGCCAAACTGCTTCAGGAAGCCGTAGACCGTCGCGGCATCGTAATCATATTGATGTTTGGTCGGCTCTTGCGGTTTCGGTTCGATAAGCAGGGTACCCTGGAAACCGATTTTATGTTTATGCTCAACCACCATCTGCATAAAGCGGCCAATCTGTTCACGCTCCTGACGCAAATCGGTATTCAGCAGCGTTTCGTAACCTTCGCGACCGCCCCACAATACATAGTTTTCACCACCCAGTTTATGCGTTGCTTCCATCGCCGTAACGACTTGTGTTGCTGCCCAGCTGAAAACTTCCGGGTCGGGATTCGTAGCTGCGCCCGCACCATAACGTGGGTTAGTAAAGCAGTTAGCGGTTCCCCACAGCAGTTTCACGCCGCTCTCTTCTTGTTTACCTGCCAGCACATCGACCATTTGCGCAAAGTTATTGATGTACTCTTTTAACGATGCGCCTTCCGGGGAAACGTCCACATCGTGGAAACAATAAAAAGGCACATGTAATTTGTGGAAAAACTCAAATGCGACATCTGCTTTACGCTTCGCCAATGCCAGCGCCTCGCCAGGTTGCTGCCAGGGACGGTTAAACGCGCCTACGCCAAACATATCCGCCCCGTTCCAGCAGAAGGTGTGCCAGTAGCAAGCAGCAAAACGCAAATGGTCTTCCATACGCTTACCCAACACCAATTCGTCGGGGTTGTAGTGACGGAATGCTAACGGGTTAGAGGATTTCGGGCCTTCATAACGAACGCGATCGAGCTGGTCAAAATAAGCTTGCATAATGAACTCCATAATCAGGTAATGCCGCGGGTAATGGATGATGTCGTAATATTGGGCACTCCCTTTAAGTTGCTCAATTATGTTATTTCACACTGCTATTGAGATAATTCACAAGTGTGCGCTCGCTCGCAAAATAAAATGGAATGATGAAATTGGGTAATTACTCGAAGAGAAAAATGCAACAAATTCGATTAACCAACAAAAATAAGATCTCGGTCATAAATCAAGAAATAAACGAAAAATCGTAATCGAAAGATAAAAATCTGTAATTGTTTTCCCCCATTTAGTTGCTAAAAATTGGTCACGTTTAACGCGGTGATTGTTACTTTTTAAAGCTACCCTCTAACAAAAGAAGGCCTCTGAACCATGAAAATAAAGAACATTTTACTCACCCTGTGCACCTCACTTCTGCTAACCAACGTTGCGGCACATGCTAAAGAAGTCAAAATTGGTATGGCTATTGATGATCTCCGTCTTGAGCGCTGGCAGAAAGACCGGGATATTTTCGTGAAAAAAGCTGAATCTCTCGGCGCAAAAGTATTTGTGCAGTCTGCAAATGGCAACGAAGAAACTCAAATGTCGCAGATTGAAAACATGATTAACCGGGGAGTCGATGTTCTTGTCATTATTCCGTATAACGGACAGGTATTAAGTAACGTTGTAAAAGAAGCAAAACAAGAAGGCATTAAAGTATTAGCTTACGACCGCATGATTAATGATGCTGATATCGACTTTTATATTTCTTTCGATAACGAAAAAGTGGGCGAACTACAAGCAAAAGCGCTGGTCGATATCGTCCCGCAAGGAAATTATTTCCTGATGGGCGGCTCTCCGGTGGATAACAACGCTAAGCTTTTCCGCGCCGGGCAAATGAAAGTATTAAAACCTTACGTCGACTCCGGGAAAATTAAAGTCGTAGGCGACCAATGGGTTGATGGCTGGTTACCAGAAAACGCGCTGAAAATTATGGAAAACGCGTTGACCGCCAACAATAACAAAATTGACGCTGTTGTTGCTTCTAACGATGCTACTGCTGGCGGGGCTATTCAGGCATTAAGCGCGCAAGGTTTGTCAGGGAAAGTCGCCATTTCCGGTCAGGATGCGGATCTCGCCGGCATTAAACGTATTGCTGCGGGTACGCAAACCATGACGGTGTATAAACCGATTACTCTTCTGGCAAATACTGCCGCGGAAATTGCCGTTGAACTGGGTAACGATCAACAACCTAAAGCAGATACCACGCTGAATAATGGGCTGAAAGATGTTCCATCCCGCCTGCTGACACCTATTGATGTGAATAAAAACAACATCAAAGACACGGTGATTAAAGACGGTTTCCACAAGGAGAGCGAGCTTTAAGCGTTACGTCCCTGTCGACAACGGGGACGTGATTTCTCTCCATGCCGCATGAACTGATTGGCTTAGGTGGAGTCGTTATGTCTTATCTACTTGAAATGAAGAGCATTACCAAAACTTTCGGCAGCGTAAAGGCGATAGATAACGTCAGTTTACGGCTAAATGCTGGTGAGATCGTCTCACTTTGCGGTGAGAACGGTTCTGGTAAATCAACATTAATGAAAGTGCTATGCGGAATTTATCCCTTTGGCAGTTACGAAGGCGAAATTACTTTTGCTGGTGAAGTAATACAGGCAAGTCACATCCGCGATACCGAACGCAAAGGTATTGCCATCATTCACCAGGAATTAGCATTGGTGAAAGAGTTGACCGTGCTGGAAAATATCTTTCTTGGCAATGAGATAACCCACAATGGGGTCATGGATTATGACCTGATGACGCTACGCTGTCAGAAACTGTTAGCGCAAGTCAGCTTATCCATTTCACCAGATACCCGCGTGGGTGATTTAGGGCTTGGGCAACAACAACTCGTTGAAATTGCCAAGGCACTAAATAAACAGGTGCGTTTATTAATTCTCGATGAACCAACAGCCTCATTAACTGAGCTGGAAACCACAGTTTTACTGGATATTATTCGCGATCTGCAACAACACGGCATCGCATGTATCTATATTTCTCACAAGCTCAACGAAGTCAAAGCGATTTCCGACACAATTTGTGTTATTCGCGACGGTCAGCACATAGGTACGCGTGATGCAGCCGGAATGAGCGAAGACGATATTATCACCATGATGGTTGGGCGAGAATTAACGGCACTGTACCCAAACGAACCACATACCACTGGCGATGAAATATTACGCATAGAACATCTGACGGCATGGCATCCGGTTAATCGTCATATTAAACGGGTTAACGATGTCTCGTTTTCCCTGAAACGTGGCGAAATACTGGGGATTGCTGGACTGGTCGGCGCTGGTCGCACCGAAACTATTCAATGCCTTTTTGGCGTTTGGCCCGGACAATGGGAAGGGAAAATCTATATTGATGGCAAACAAGTGGATATTCGTAATTGCCAGCACGCCATCGCCCAGGGTATTGCAATGGTGCCAGAAGATAGAAAGCGTGATGGCATCGTTCCGGTAATGGCAGTTGGTAAAAATATTACCCTCGCCGCACTCAGTAAATTTACCGGGGGTATTAGCCAGCTTGATGATGCCGCAGAGCAAAAATGTATTCTGGAATCAATCCAGCGACTCAAAGTGAAAACGTCGTCTCCGGAACTTGCTATTGGACGTTTAAGCGGCGGCAATCAACAAAAAGCGATCCTGGCACGCTGTCTGTTACTCAACCCGCGCATTCTCATTCTTGATGAACCTACCAGGGGTATCGATATTGGCGCGAAATACGAGATCTACAAATTAATTAACCAACTCGTCCAGCAGGGTATAGCCGTCATTGTCATCTCTTCTGAATTACCTGAAGTACTTGGTCTTAGCGATCGCGTACTGGTGATGCATGAAGGAAAACTAAAAGCCAACCTGATAAATCATAACCTGACTCAGGAGCAGGTGATGGAAGCCGCATTGAGGAGCGAACATCATGTCGAAAAGCAATCCGTCTGAAGTGAAATTAGCCGTACCGACATCCGGTGGCTTCTCTGTGCTGAAGTCACTGAATTTACAAGTCTTCGTGATGATTGCAGCAATCATCGCCATCATGCTGTTCTTTACCTGGACTACTGACGGCGCCTATTTAAGCGCCCGTAACGTCTCCAACTTGCTGCGCCAGACCGCGATTACCGGCATCCTTGCGGTAGGGATGGTGTTCGTCATAATTTCTGCCGAAATCGACCTCTCGGTCGGCTCGATGATGGGGCTATTAGGCGGCGTCGCCGCTATCTGCGACGTCTGGTTAGGCTGGCCTCTGCCGCTCACCATTATTGTGACGCTGGTTCTGGGCCTGCTTCTCGGCGCATGGAATGGTTGGTGGGTCGCGTACCGCAAAGTGCCTTCATTTATTGTCACTCTGGCGGGCATGTTGGCATTTCGCGGCATCCTCATTGGCATCACTAACGGTACGACGGTTTCCCCCACCAGCGCCGCGATGTCACAAATTGGACAGAGTTATCTACCCGCCAGCACCGGTTTCATTATTGGCGCGCTTGGCTTAATGGCTTTTGTCGGCTGGCAATGGCGTGGAAGAATGCGCCGACAAGCTTTGGGTTTACAGTCTCCGGCATCTACAGCGGTGGTCGGTCGCCAGGCTTTGACCGCCATCATCGTATTAGGCGCAATCTGGCTACTGAATGATTACCGTGGCGTTCCTACTCCTGTCCTGCTGCTGACGTTGCTGTTACTCGGCGGCATGTTTATGGCAACAAGGACAGCTTTCGGGCGGCGCATTTACGCTATTGGCGGCAATCTGGAAGCGGCGCGACTCTCCGGGATTAACGTAGAACGCACCAAACTTGTCGTGTTTGCTATCAACGGTTTGATGGTGGCCATCGCGGGGTTAATCCTCAGTTCACGGCTTGGTGCAGGCTCGCCTTCTGCCGGTAATATCGCCGAACTGGATGCCATTGCAGCCTGCGTGATTGGCGGCACCAGTCTGGCTGGCGGCGTAGGGAGTGTTGCGGGGGCTGTGATGGGGGCATTCATCATGGCTTCGCTGGATAACGGCATGAGTATGATGGATGTTCCGACCTTCTGGCAGTATATCGTCAAAGGTGCGATTCTGTTGCTGGCAGTATGGATGGACTCCGCAACCAAACGCCGTTCCTGATTTTGATAAAAATTTTCTCAAAACCGGTAACGTGTTGCCGGTTTTGAGTTTTTGCATGATTCAGCAGGAAAAGAACCATGTTTACTAAACGTCACCGAATCACATTACTGTTCAATGCTAATAAAGCCTATGACCGTCAAGTTGTAGAAGGTGTGGGGGAATATTTACAGGCGTCACAATCGGAATGGGATATTTTCATTGAAGAAGATTTCCGCGCCCGCATTGATAAAATCAAGGACTGGTTAGGAGATGGCGTTATTGCCGACTTTGACGATAAACAAATCGAGCAAGCGTTGGCTGATGTCGACGTCCCCATTGTCGGGGTTGGCGGCTCGTATCACCTGGCAGAAAGCTATCCGCCCGTACATTACATTGCCACTGATAACTATGCGCTGGTTGAAAGCGCATTTTTGCATTTAAAAGAAAAAGGCGTTAACCGCTTTGCTTTTTATGGTCTGCCGGAGTCGAGTGGCAAAAGATGGGCAGCCGAACGCGAATATGCTTTTCGCCAGCTTGTCGCCGAAGAAAAGTACCGTGGTGTCGTTTATCAGGGACTGGAAACTGCGCCAGAAAACTGGCAGCACGCGCAAAACCGGTTGGCCGACTGGTTGCAAACGCTGCCACCGCAAACCGGGATTATTGCCGTTACTGACGCCCGGGCGCGGCATATTCTGCAAGTTTGCGAGCATCTGCATATTCCCGTACCGGAAAAATTATGCGTAATTGGCATCGATAACGAAGAGCTGACCCGCTATCTTTCTCGCGTCGCGCTTTCTTCGGTTGCCCAGGGCGCACGGCAAATGGGCTATCAGGCGGCAAAACTTCTGCATCGGTTGCTAGATAAAGAAGCGATGCCGTTGCAGCGGATTTTGGTCCCGCCAGTACGCGTCATTGAACGACGTTCTACGGATTACCGTTCGTTGACCGACCCGGCTGTTATTCAGGCCATGCATTACATCCGCAATCACGCCTGCAAAGGGATTAAAGTGGATCAGGTACTGGACGCTGTCGGCATATCACGCTCCAATCTTGAGAAGCGTTTTAAAGAAGAGGTGGGCGAAACCATACACGCAATGATTCATGCCGAGAAGCTGGAGAAAGCGCGCAGCCTGCTAATTTCAACAACCTTATCAATAAACGAGATATCGCAAATGTGCGGTTATCCATCGTTGCAATATTTCTACTCTGTATTTAAAAAAGCATATGACACAACGCCGAAAGAGTATCGCGATGTAAACAGCGAGGTCCTGCTGTAGCAGGAGGAGAAAAGCCGCCAGGCATGATAAGACGCGCCAGCGTCGCATCAGGTAACGCAGCACAACCACCTGATGCGAGCAAAAGCCTTATCCGACCAACAAGTCGGATAAGGCTCGAGGGAATGCAATTACATATGCGCAGCGATTAACCGCTGGTTATCCTGGTACATCGCGAACAGGTAGTTGTTATAACTCTGTCCCTTCGTTGAATAACCTTTCAGCTTGTGAATCATCGCTGTGGCGGTGATTTCCTGATCAGCTTTACGCAATTGTGCACGTGATTTACGGAACGAAGCGTAAGCCGGGTGCGTATTCAGGTTAGTGACATAGGCGCTCACCGATTCTTTGACAGAACTGAACTGTGAGTAGCCTTTCACTTTACCCGGTGCATTGGTACAACGCCCTTTCATGCACTTCATGCCAAACAGGTTGTTGTTGTTACGCGCCAGCTTCGACGTACCCCAACCACTTTCTGCCGCAGCCATCGTCGCCACCATACTGGTCGGGATAATGTCTACGCGTTCAAGCAGCGTATTCCACGGGATTTTTCGTGTATTACCAGACCACTTCACCTTATAGCGTTTGGCGATGTCTTTCAGACGCGCACGCTCTGCAGGCGACCATTGGCCCTGGTACTGTTTTGAAATCAGCCAGTTACGTTCCGCCGTAATGGCAGCATTTTGGCTGGTAATGTAAGGCATTACGGTCCGGAGAAACGCTTTTTTCCTTGGTGTTCCGGAAGGGTATTTTCGCAAATCAGGAAGTGAACTGCTCTTTGCACTATTGCGAGAATACTCTTGTTTACTGCTTACCTGTTTATTACTAGCTTTGGTTATGTGGGACTTTTGACTCGCTGTTGTCGTGTGCGTTTTCGCTAACACCTCACTCGAAAACATCAGAGTGAGTAACATAAGAATCATCGCCCCATATCGTCGTATGGGAGTCAAAATCATCAGTTCTCCTGGTCGGATTTAATCATTCCAACACCTTATATTTTTCACAAATTTGAGAGTTGAATCTCAAATCATATCAAAAATAGCTGTCAAGAGCACCCCAAGGAATAGTCCAAATCTGAAACTATGTCACGTGTTAACCGTTCAGATTGGCGCTAAATCGCAGAAAATGTGGGGTTTATCGCAAAAAATAAGCTTAAATCTCAGGTGAAATACTCCCCCTTTCGTCTCATCCTGGCGCAATCCTCATCAGGGAGGAGTTTTACCAGTATTATCACTGGCAAACTGGTGAAATTCGCAGCAACAAGGACTCATCCGTTATGAAACTTGCCGCCTGTTTTCTGATACTCCTGCCCAGTGTTGCCATTGCCGCCAACTGGACATCTCAGGGATTTCCCACCTTTGCTGAACAAAGTGCAGGAACATTTGTTAGTCATGCCCAGCTGACCAAAGGTACGCGACCGCTGACGCTAAATTTTAACCAACAATGCTGGCAGCCTGCGGATGCGATAAAACTCAATCAGATGCTTTCTCTCAAACCTTGCGACAGCACGCCCCCTCAGTGGCGATTGTTCAGGAACGGTGAATATACGTTGCAAATAGATACCCGCTCCGGCACACCAACGTTGATGATTTCGGTCCAGAACACCGCCGAACCGGTAGCGAACCTGGCTCGTGAATGCCCCAAATGGGATGGAAAACCACTGACGCTTAATGTCAGCGGCACTTTCCCGGAAGGTACGGTAGTCCGGGATTATTACAGCCAGCAAATCGCGACGGTGAAGAACGGCCAAATAACGTTACAACCTGCCGCCACCAGCAATGGTTTACTTCTGTTGGAACGCGCGGCAACTGACGCACCTGCCCCTTTCAACTGGCATAACGCCACGATTTATTTTGTACTAACAGACCGTTTCGAAAACGGCGATCCCAGCAATGACCAGAGCTACGGACGTCATAAAGACGGCATGGAGGAAATTGGCACTTTCCACGGCGGTGATTTACGCGGCCTGACCAACAAACTGGATTATTTCCAGCAGCTGGGCGTCAATGCTTTATGGATAAGCGCCCCATTTGAGCAAATTCACGGCTGGGTCGGCGGCGGTACAAAAGGCGATTTCCCACATTATGCCTACCACGGATATTACACACAGGACTGGACGAATCTTGATGCCAATATGGGCAACGAAGCCGATCTACGGACGCTGGTTGATAGCGCGCATCAACGCGGTATCCGCATTTTGTTTGATGTAGTGATGAACCACACCGGCTATGCCACGCTGGCGGATATGCAGGAGTTTCAGTTCGGCGCGTTATATCTTTCTGGTGACGAGCTGAAAAAAACGCTGGGCGACCACTGGAGCAACTGGAAACCCGCCGCCGGGCAAACCTGGCATAGCTTTAACGATTACATTAATTTCAGCGACAAAGCAGGCTGGGATAAATGGTGGGGAAAAAACTGGATCAGAACGGATATCGGCGATTACGACAATCCTGGATTCGACGATCTCACCATGTCGCTAGCCTTTTTGCCGGATATCAAAACCGAATCAACTACCGCTTCTGGTCTGCCGGTATTCTATAAAAACAAACCGGATACCCACGCCAAAGCCATTGACGGCTATACGCCGCGCGATTACTTAACCCACTGGTTAAGCCAATGGGTCCGCGACTACGGTATTGATGGTTTTCGGGTCGATACCGCCAAACATGTTGAGTTGCCCGCCTGGCAGCAACTGAAAACTCAGGCCAGCGCCGCACTTCGCGAATGGAAAAAAGCTAACCCCGAGAAAGCATTAGATGACAAACCTTTCTGGATGACCGGCGAGGCCTGGGGCCATGGTGTAATGCAAAGCGACTACTATCGCCACGGATTCGACGCGATGATCAATTTTGATTATCAGGAACAGGCGGCGAAAGCGGTCGATTGCCTGGCGCAGATGGATACCACCTGGCAGCAAATGGCCGAGAAATTGCAAGATTTCAATGTGTTGAGCTATCTCTCCTCGCATGATACCCGCTTGTTCCGCGAAGGGGGCGACAAAGCAGCAGAGTTATTGTTACTCGCGCCAGGTGCAGTGCAAATCTTTTACGGTGATGAATCCTTACGTCCGTTCGGTCCCACCGGTTCTGATCCCCTACAAGGCACACGTTCTGATATGAACTGGCAGGATATCAGTGGTAAATCTGCCGCCAGCGTCGCGCACTGGCAGCGCATCAGTCAGTTCCGCGCACGGCATCCAGCCATTGGCGCAGGCAAACAAACGGCGCTTTCGCTGAAACAGGGGTACGGATTTGTCCGTGAACACGGCGACGATAAAGTAATGGTCGTCTGGGCGGGGCAACAGTAACTTTTCCGGCTTCCCGTGCGGCAGTACGTCGGGAAGCCACCCAGACTAAAATACCATCCTAACAGAAAACCACAGCATAAAGTGTCAATCCACCGTCAACAGCGTGATTTGCACCCTGGCAAATGTAGCGTTATTGTTACCGTCCATGCTACAGAGTTCGACAGATATCCCGCTATGACATTCTCCCTTTTTGGTGACAAATTTACCCGCCACTCCGGCATTACGCTGCTGATGGAAGATCTGAACGACGGTTTACGCACGCCCGGCGCGATTATGCTCGGTGGCGGTAATCCGGCGCAGATCCCGGAAATGCAGGATTACTTCCAGACACTGCTGACCGACATGCTGGAAAGCGGTAAAGCAACGGATGCGCTGTGCAATTACGACGGCCCGCAAGGAAAGACGGAGCTACTGTCGCTACTTGCCGGGATGCTACGTGAGAAACTAGGTTGGGATATCGAACCACAGAATATTGCACTAACAAACGGTAGCCAGAGCGCGTTTTTCTACTTATTTAACCTGTTTGCCGGACGCCGTGCCGATGGCCGGATCAAAAAAGTACTGTTCCCGTTGGCACCGGAATACATTGGCTACGCGGATGCCGGGCTGGAAGAGGATCTGTTTGTTTCTACGCGTCCGAATATCGAACTACTGCCAGAGGGCCAGTTTAAATATCACGTCGATTTCGAACATCTGCGCATTGGCGAAGAGACGGGGATGATTTGCGTCTCGCGACCGACGAACCCAACAGGTAATGTGATAACCGATGAAGAGTTGCTGAAGCTGGATGCGCTGGCGAATCAGCACGGGATCCCGCTGGTGATTGATAACGCCTATGGCGTCCCGTTCCCGGGCATCATCTTTAGCGAAGCGCGCCCGCTGTGGAATCCGAATATCGTGCTATGCATGAGCCTTTCCAAGCTGGGTCTGCCAGGTTCGCGCTGCGGCATTATCATCGCCAATGAAAAAATCATCACCGCCATCACCAATATGAACGGCATTATCAGCCTCGCGCCTGGCGGCATTGGTCCGGCGATAATGTGTGAAATGATTAAGCGTAACGATCTACTGCGCCTGTCAGAAACGGTCATCAAGCCGTTCTATTACCAGCGTGTTCAGGAGACTATCGCTATCATTCGCCGCTATTTACCGGAAGATCGCTGCCTGATTCATAAACCAGAAGGGGCAATATTCCTCTGGTTATGGTTTAAGGATTTGCCGATTACCACCGAGCAGCTCTATCAGCGCCTGAAAGCGCGCGGCGTGCTGATGGTGCCGGGCCACAACTTCTTCCCAGGGCTGGATAAACCGTGGCCGCATACACATCAATGTATGCGCATGAACTACGTACCAGAGCCGGAGAAAATTGAGGCGGGTGTGAAGATTCTGGCGGAAGAGATTGAACGCGCCTGGGCTGAAAGCCATTAAAAATTGCCTGATGCGCTGCGCTTATCAGACCTACATAATTTCTGCAATCAATTGAATTTGTAGGTCGGATAAGGCGTTTACGCCGCATCCGGCATAAACAAAGCGCACAATTCCGGCGTTGAATAACGCCGGAAAAACGTTTCAAACAGGCTGCTGCTGTAGCCGCTGACGCTGGATTTTCTCGACATCCATACATTGCAACGCCTGTGTCGGGCAGGCTTCAACACAGGCCGGTCCCGTCGCCCGATGCCAGCACAGATCGCACTTAATCGCCCTCGCCTTTTTGCGCGCCGAAACCACCTCCATCGCACCAAACGGGCAAGCCAGCATACAGCTTTTACAGCCAATACAACGTGATTGTTCAACAAAGATATGCCCATGTTCGCGGCGAATCGCCTCCACAGGGCAGACATTCGCACACGGAGCATCTTCACACTGATGACAGGCTACTGCAGTGGTCCAGGTATGGTCTTTGATGACTCGAATTCGCGAAATAAACTCGCCCGGCGACAACGCAGAGCAATCCTGATTTTCCTGATGCGACACCGCGCAAGCCACTTCACAGGTACGGCAACCGATACATTTCGTCGCATCCGCAATAATAAACCGGTTCATGATCACTCCTTTGCACTAAAACAGCAGAGTGCCAGAGAGCGCCCCTCTACTGCTTTGATCCAACGAAGGAAATGTTAAACTTTTGTCACCTGTCTAAAGCGTTATGTGATTGCACTCTGGTCGTCTCTGACAGTAAATCCCAGTTCATTAGAGATGGCCTGAGCGGTTTCACGCAGTGGTTTCAGAAGATTCTTCTCCCCTACCTGTTTCAACCGTGATGTCGAAAGCGAAATCGACACGGCATACGGCACCCGTCGATGAATATCAAATACCGGAACAGCAATACAGGAGACACCGAGCTCATTTTCTTCTCTGTCCATCGCTACTCCGCTTTCACGAATGTGCGCCAGTTCGTCGAACATCGCAGGTAACTCGGTAATGGTATTGCGGGTTAACGGCTGGATTTCATTCTGATGGCTTTCCCAGTACGACTTCACGTAGTCCGGGTGACCAAACGCCATGTAGACCTTGCCCATTGCGGAACAGTAGAGTGGCATATGCTGACCAATATAGGCGCGAGTACGCAGCATACCCGTGGTGGGTTCCAGTTTATAAATCAAAATAGCGTGATCATCTTCGCGACTGGAGAAATTAATGGTTTCGCCGGTGGCGATGTTGAGCGTCTCAAGATGCGGGGCTGCGATATGAATGATATTCAGCGAAGACAAGGCCTTTTGACCGACGGCAATAAATTTGGTGGTCAGGCGGTAACTCCCTGCGGCAGGCGCGGTGGTCACATAGCCACAGGACTGTAATCCCTGCAATAAACGATGGACGGTACTTTTGTTTAAACCTGCCAGTTCTGAGAGATGCGCCAGTGGGCAACCGTTTGGATAGTTACTCAAAATCTCAATCAGCATCAACCCACGAAACAGGCTCTGACTTCCGGCTGGACGCTCTTTTTCCTGTGCCATCTCGTTCTCATTTTTTCCCATCGCTTTTTCCCCATTTTGTCGCGTCCTGATGGTAGCGCAAAGTGTGTCGTAGTTCACGATCTCGACAGATAATTTATAACATTTTGATTTATATGATTTTTGAAAATCATGGCGCGGATTGCTTTGTTAAAAAGCGATCGATATATTTGAAATCAAATTTCGCATAGTGGAATTTTAAGCTAAAAAAGCGTTCAAAAAAACAAGGAAGCCAGGGATGAAAGTGACATTTGAGCAGTTAAAAGCGGCCTTTAATCAGGTCTTAATTTCACGTGGCGTTGACAGCGAAACTGCCGATGCCTGCGCGGAAATGTTCGCCCGCACCACCGAGTCCGGCGTTTATTCCCACGGTGTAAATCGTTTCCCCCGTTTCATTCAACAACTGGATAACGGCGATATCATTCCTGACGCCCAACCCAAACGCGTGACCAGCCTCGGTGCGATTGAGCAGTGGGACGCTCAGCGCTCAATCGGCAACCTGACGGCGAAAAAGATGATGGATCGCGCCATCGAACTGGCTGCCAGTCACGGAATTGGCCTGGTGGCGTTACGTAACGCCAATCACTGGATGCGCGGCGGCAGCTACGGCTGGCAGGCGGCGGAAAAAGGCTATATTGGCATTTGCTGGACCAACTCCATCGCCGTGATGCCGCCGTGGGGCGCAAAAGAGTGTCGCATCGGCACTAACCCGCTGATCGTAGCCATTCCTTCCTCACCCATTACGATGGTCGATATGTCGATGTCGATGTTTTCCTACGGCATGTTAGAAGTTAACCGCCTGGCAGGTCGTCAGCTCCCGGTAGATGGTGGCTTTGATGATGAGGGCAATTTGACCAAAGAACCTGGCGTTATCGAGAAAAATCGCCGCATTTTGCCGATGGGCTACTGGAAAGGTTCGGGCATGTCGATTGTGCTGGATATGATCGCTACTCTCCTTTCTGATGGCGCATCGGTTGCTGAAGTCACCGAGGATAACAGCGACGAATACGGTGTTTCACAAATCTTTATTGCCATTGAAGTGGATAAATTGATCGACGGCGCCACCCGCGACGCCAAGCTGCAACGCATCATGGATTACGTTACCACCGCCGAACGCGCTGACGAAAACCAGGCTATTCGTTTACCCGGACACGAATTTACTACTTTGCTGGCAGAAAACCGCCGTAACGGTATTACCGTTGACGACAGCGTATGGGCAAAAATTCAGGCGTTATAAGGAGATAGACCATGATATCTGGACATATCACGCAGCCTAATCCGTGCCGTTTACCCGCTGCCATTGAAAAGGCGCTCGATTTTCTGCGCGCTACCGACTTCAACGCCCTGGAACCGGGCGTTGTCGAAATCGACGGCAAGAATATTTTTGCGCAAATTATCGACTTAACGACGCGCCAGGTGGAGGAAAATCGCCCAGAAGTACATCGTCGCTATATTGATATTCAATATCTGGCATGGGGCGAAGAGAAAATCGGCATTGCTATTGATACCGGAAATAATAAAGTCAGCGAATCCCTATTAGAACAGCGTGATATTATTTTTTATCACCATTGTGAAAAAGAATCATTTATTCAAATGGCGCCCGGCAGTTACGCTATTTTCTTCCCTCAGGATGTTCATCGACCAGGTTGTATTCTGGAAGCAGCCTCTGAGATACGAAAAGTTGTGGTTAAGGTTGCATTAACGGCGCTGGATTAACCGAAGACTCTTCTACGCCAGAACGACAAGGTAATGTCATTGCGCTAAATATATATACCCTAAATATTTCAAATCGCATCACATGCAATCTGAAGTATGACGGGTATAGCCTAAAGGAATAGCTATGAAGAAAATACTTGAAGCAATACTGGCGATTAATCTCGCCGTGCTCTCCTGTATTGTGTTTGTAAATATTATTTTAAGATATGGTTTTCAGACAAGTATTTTATCTGTAGATGAATTATCGCGTTATTTATTTGTCTGGTTAACATTTATTGGCGCAATTGTGGCTTTTATGGATAACGCCCACGTTCAGGTCACCTTTCTGGTAGAGAAACTCTCTCCAGCCTGGCAGCGACGAGTCGCTCTGGTCACCCATTCCTTAATCTTATTTATTTGTGGTGCACTGGCCTGGGGCGCAACGCTAAAAACAATTCAGGACTGGAGCGATTATTCACCGATCCTCGGTTTGCCCATCGGCCTGATGTATGCCGCTTGCCTGCCCACCAGCCTTGTTATCGCTTTCTTTGAACTGCGTCATTTATATCAACTCATCTCGCGCAGCGATTCTGTTACGCCACCACCACAAGGAGCTTAATCATGGCTGTGCTGATTTTTCTGGGCTGCCTGTTGGGTGGCATTGCTATCGGTTTGCCTATTGCCTGGGCACTTTTGTTATGTGGCGCAGCGTTAATGTTCTGGCTGGAGATGTTTGATGTCCAGATTATGGCGCAAACGCTGGTGAACGGAGCCGACAGTTTCTCCCTGCTGGCGATACCATTCTTTGTGCTGGCGGGTGAAATCATGAATGCGGGCGGCTTGTCAAAACGCATTGTTAACCTGCCGATGAAACTGGTTGGGCATAAACCTGGCGGGGTGGGCTACGTGGGTGTTCTGGCGGCAATGATTATGGCAAGTCTTTCCGGTTCTGCCGTTGCGGATACCGCCGCCGTTGCCGCGCTATTAGTGCCGATGATGCGCAGCGCCAACTACCCGGTCAACCGGGCCGCGGGGCTAATTGCCTCAGGCGGGATTATCGCTCCCATTATTCCACCTTCCATTCCATTTATTATTTTTGGCGTTTCCAGTGGTTTGTCCATCAGCAAACTGTTTATGGCAGGAATTGCCCCAGGCATTATGATGGGCGCAACGCTGATGCTCACCTGGTGGTGGCAGGCCAGTCGTCTTAATTTACCCCGCCAGCAAAAAGCGACAATGCAGGAAATCTGGCACTCTTTTGTCTCCGGTATCTGGGCGCTGTTTCTTCCGGTCATCATTATTGGGGGTTTTCGCTCCGGTCTGTTTACCCCTACCGAAGCCGGGGCCGTTGCTGCTTTCTATGCGTTGTTTGTCGCCACAGTTATTTACCGTGAAATGACCTTCGCCACACTTTGGCATGTGCTAATTGGCGCGGCGAAAACGACCTCTGTGGTCATGTTTCTGGTGGCCTCGGCACAAGTTTCCGCCTGGCTGATTACCATTGCTGAACTGCCGATGATGGTTTCTGATTTACTGCAACCGTTGGTCGATTCACCACGTTTGTTGTTTATCGTGATTATGCTGGCAATTTTGATCGTCGGCATGGTTATGGATTTAACACCAACCGTGTTAATTCTCACTCCGGTATTAATGCCTTTAGTTAAAGAGGCTGGCATTGATCCGATTTATTTCGGTGTCATGTTTATCATCAACTGTTCAATCGGCTTAATTACACCCCCCATCGGTAATGTACTTAACGTTATTTCAGGTGTGGCGAGATTAAAATTTGATGATGCAGTCAGAGGCGTTTTCCCTTACGTATTGGTTTTATATTCTTTATTAGCCGCATTTATTTTTATTCCCGATCTCATCATCCTCCCTTCGAAATGGATTAATTAAAAGGAAAATATTATGAAATTACGCTCTGTAACCTACGCATTATTCATTGCTGGCCTGGCTGCATTCAGTACATCTTCACTGGCGGCGCAATCATTACGTTTCGGTTATGAAACCTCACAAACCGATTCACAACATATTGCGGCGAAAAAATTCAATGAATTATTACAGGAGAGAACCAAAGGCGAACTGAAATTAAAACTGTTCCCGGACAGCACTCTCGGTAACGCACAGGCGATGATTAGCGGCGTGCGCGGCGGCACTATTGATATGGAGATGTCCGGCTCGAATAACTTCGCCGGGTTGTCGCCGGTGATGAACCTGCTCGACGTTCCTTTCCTGTTCCGCGACACCGCCCATGCGCATAAAACGCTTGATGGTAAAGTCGGTGATGACCTGAAAGCCTCCCTTGAAGGTAAAGGACTGAAAGTACTGGCCTACTGGGAAAACGGCTGGCGCGATGTCACCAACTCGCGCGCACCGGTTAAAACGCCTGCCGACCTGAAAGGGCTGAAAATCCGCACCAACAATAGCCCGATGAATATCGCAGCATTCAAAGTCTTTGGCGCTAACCCGATCCCGATGCCGTTTGCCGAAGTCTATACCGGGCTGGAAACCCGCACCATCGACGCCCAGGAGCATCCGATCAACGTCGTCTGGTCGGCAAAATTTTATGAAGTGCAGAAGTATCTTTCTCTGACACACCACGCCTATTCACCGCTTCTGGTGGTAATCAACAAAGCGAAGTTTGATGGCTTAAGCCCGGAGTTCCAGCAAGTGCTTATCTCATCTGCGCAAGAAGCGGGCAATTACCAGCGCAAACTGGTCGCCGAAAATCAGCAAAAAATCATCGATGGCATGAAAGACGCGGGCGTAGAAGTCATCACCGATCTCGATCGCAAAGCCTTTAGCGATGCGCTGGGGAACCAGGTTCGCGACATGTTTGTTAAAGATGTTCCGCAGGGCGCCGATCTGCTGAAAGCCGTGGATGAGGTGCAATAAACCATGACGCAATACTGGCTGGGGTTAGATTGTGGCGGTAGCTGGCTGAAAGCCGGGCTGTATGACCGCGAAGGCCGGGAGGCAGGCGTGCAGCGCCTGCCGCTATGCGCATTAAGCCCGCAGCCAGGCTGGGCAGAGCGCGATATGGCAGAACTGTGGCAATGCTGCACTGCCGTCATTCGCGCCCTGCTTACCCATTCCGGCGTCAGCGGGGAACAAATTGTCGGCATCGGTATCTCCGCTCAGGGAAAAGGCTTGTTTTTACTGGATAAAAACAACAAGCCGCTCGGTAATGCTATTTTGTCCTCGGATCGCCGGGCGATGGAAATCGTTCGTCGCTGGCAGGAAGATGGCATCCCGGAAAAACTCTACCCATTGACCCGACAGACCTTATGGACCGGGCATCCGGTGTCATTGTTACGCTGGTTGAAAGCGCACGAACCGGAACGCTACACGCAAATTGGCTGCGTGATGATGACGCACGACTACCTGCGCTGGTGTTTAACCGGCGTCAAAGGTTGCGAAGAGAGCAATATTTCCGAATCCAATCTCTACAATATGAGCAGCGGTCAATATGACCCGTGTCTCACCGACTGGCTGGGGATCGGTGAAATCAACCACGCCCTGCCACCTGTTGTGGGATCTGCCGAAATCTGCGGGGAAATCACCGCTCAGACAGCCGCACTGACTGGTCTGAAAGCGGGTACGCCCGTTGTCGGCGGTCTGTTTGATGTGGTTTCTACCGCACTCTGCGCCGGGATCGAAGACGAATTTACCCTCAATGCGGTGATGGGCACCTGGGCGGTGACCAGCGGCATAACCAGCGGTCTACGTGACGGTGAAGCGCATCCGTATGTCTATGGTCGCTACGTTAATGACGGTGAATTTATCGTGCACGAAGCCAGCCCTACTTCTTCCGGCAACCTCGAATGGTTTACCGCACAGTGGGGAGAAATCTCGTTTGCAGAGATCAACCAGGCGGTTGCCAGCTTGCCGAAAGCCGGTGGCGATCTCTTTTTCTTGCCGTTCCTGTACGGCAGCAACGCCGGACTTGAGATGACCAGCGGTTTCTACGGGATGCAGGCCATTCATACCCGCGCGCACCTGTTGCAGGCCATCTATGAAGGCGTGGTGTTCAGCCATATGACTCACCTCAACCGAATGCGCGAACGTTTTACTGATGTTCACACCCTGCGCGTGACTGGCGGCCCGGCGCACTCCGATGTCTGGATGCAAATGCTGGCGGACGTCAGCGGCTTACGTATCGAGCTGCCGCAGGTGGAAGAAACCGGCTGTTTTGGCGCAGCACTTGCCGCCCGCGTCGGCACCGGGGTTTATCGCAATTTCAGCGAAGCCCAACGTGACTTACAGCACCCGGTACGCACCCTGCTGCCGGATATGACCGCCCATCAGCTTTACCAACAAAAATACCAACGCTATCAGCATCTCATTGCCGCACTTCAGGGTTATCACGCCCGCATTAAGGAGCACACATTATGAGCCGACCACTTCTGCAACTGGCCCTCGACCACTCATCACTTGAAGCCGCGCAGCGCGACGTGACGCTGTTAAAAGACAGCGTCGATATTGTTGAAGCGGGTACCATTCTCTGCTTAAACGAAGGGCTTGGCGCGGTGAAAGCCTTGCGCGAACAGTGCCCGGACAAAATCATCGTTGCTGACTGGAAGGTCGCCGACGCTGGTGAAACACTCGCGCAACAGGCTTTTGGCGCAGGCGCTAACTGGATGACCATCATCTGCGCCGCGCCGCTCGCCACGGTAGAAAAAGGCCACGCGATGGCGCAACGCTGCGGCGGTGAAATCCAGATAGAGCTGTTTGGTAACTGGACACTGGACGACGCCCGTGACTGGCATCGTATTGGCGTGCGGCAGGCCATTTATCATCGTGGTCGTGATGCACAGGCCAGCGGGCAACAGTGGGGCGAGGCCGATCTGGCACGCATGAAAGCGCTTTCCGATATCGGCCTTGAGCTTTCCATTACTGGCGGGATTACCCCTGCTGACCTGCCGCTGTTTAAAGAGATCCGCGTGAAGGCGTTTATTGCTGGGCGGGCCCTGGCAGGCGCAGCAAATCCGGCGCAGGTGGCTGGCGATTTCCATGCGCAAATCGACGCTATCTGGGGAGGTGCGCGTGCGTAATCATCCGTTAGGGATTTATGAAAAAGCGCTGGCGAAAGATCTCTCCTGGCCTGAGCGGCTGGTGCTGGCAAAAAGCTGTGGCTTTGATTTTGTCGAAATGTCGGTGGATGAAACCGATGAACGGCTTTCACGCCTTGACTGGAGTGCCGCACAAAGGGCTTCGCTGGTTGCCGCGATGATCGAAACGGGTGTTGGGATCCCGTCAATGTGTCTGTCTGCCCATCGCCGTTTTCCTTTTGGTAGCCGTGACGACGCGGTACGCCAGCGAGCACGGGAGATCATGAGTAAAGCGATTCGCCTGGCGCGTGATCTCGGCATTCGCACCATTCAGTTGGCAGGTTATGACGTCTATTACGAAGACCATGACGAAGGCACGCAGCAACGCTTTGCTGAAGGGCTGGCGTGGGCGGTCGAACAGGCTGCTGCCGCGCAAGTGATGCTGGCGGTGGAGATTATGGATACCGCGTTTATGAACTCCATCAGCAAATGGAAAAAATGGGACGAGATGCTCGCATCGCCGTGGTTCACCGTCTACCCGGACGTCGGCAACCTCAGTGCCTGGGGCAATGATGTTCCCGCTGAACTAAAACTGGGCATTGACCGTATTGCCGCAATCCACCTGAAAGACACTCAACCCGTTACCGAGCAAAGCCCCGGACAGTTCCGCGACGTGCCGTTTGGCGAAGGCTGTGTCGATTTTGTTGGCATCTTCAAAACGCTGCATGAGCTGAACTATCGCGGATCATTTCTGATTGAGATGTGGACCGAAAAAGCCAAAGAGCCGGTGCTGGAGATTATTCAGGCGCGGCGCTGGATTGAAGCGCGTATGCAGGAGGCGGGATTTACATGTTAGAGCAACTGAAAGCCGACGTGCTGGCGGCGAATCTGGCACTTCCCGCTCACCATCTGGTGACGTTCACTTGGGGCAATGTCAGCGCGGTAGACAACACGCGGCAATGGATGGTAATCAAGCCTTCCGGTGTCGAGTACGACGTGATGACCGCCGATGATATGGTGGTGGTTGAGATAGCCAGCGGCAAGGTGGTGGAAGGCAGCAAAAAGCCCTCGTCCGACACACCAACGCATCTGGCGCTCTACCGTCGATATGCAGAAATCGGTGGCATTGTGCATACCCACTCGCGCCACGCCACTATCTGGTCACAGGCCGGGCTGGATCTCCCCGCCTGGGGCACCACACACGCCGATTATTTTTATGGTGCAATCCCCTGCACGCGCCTGATGACCGCAGAGGAGATCAACGGCGAGTATGAATACCAGACCGGCGAAGTGATCATTGAAACTTTCGAAGAACGCGGCAGGAGTCCAGCGCAAATCCCTGCGGTGCTGGTGCATTCTCACGGCCCGTTCGCCTGGGGAAAAAACGCCGCCGATGCAGTGCATAACGCCGTGGTGCTGGAAGAATGCGCCTATATGGGCCTGTTCTCGCGCCAGCTTGCGCCGCAGCTTCCTGCCATGCAAAACGAACTGCTGGATAAACACTACCTGCGTAAGCATGGGGCCAATGCTTATTACGGGCAATAATCTCTCACGCCGGGGCTTCATCGCCCCGGTACTATGAATTGATATGCTCCCGATTACATTGCGCACAAAAATCAGAAACGTTTAACGCAGGCGATTATAGTTACCGACCAGTTCATTATAAGCTTGTAATGATTTCGGATATGAGTCCTCGACCATCCAGCTTGTGTTTGCGTCCTGAAGTTTCTTTTTATCCCAGTCAGAATACGGGACTTTATCTCTGATACGACGAACATATTTTTTAGATGCAATTTGATATCGGTCTGCTGCCCCTGTGAAGAGAGAATTCATACTGTCTTTACTCACTTCTTTGGCTTGCGCCACCAGCGTTTCAAGTTCAGCCACTTTCTTCATTGCCGCTTCTGCATCAAACTTCTCTTGCGATATCAGGTTATTAATTTGTTTCGCTGAAATCATGGCAGCCAGAGAGTAGTAGTGGAATGTTTTCCCTTCTCTTTGTTCAATATTTTTCAGTTCTACAAGCTGACGCTTATCATTAATTTCCTGAATTGCCGCATGATAAGATTCTGCTACAGGTTCAAAGGCTTCAAGATTTTTTAAGAATGTCTGGTGCAGCGTTTTCCCTTTGGCAAACGCATCGTCTTTATAATTTTCCTGGGTGTAATATTTATCCATTTCGTTAATGGTATTACCCAACGCCACGGCAGCATCAATATAACTCACCGCCACGCCATCAATAGGTTGCAGCGCAGGCGTTAACGCCACGACTCTTTTTATTCCTTTTTGACACTCAGAGAGATTGGATTCACTAATGCTGTAGATGCCATAAACAATGCTCTCTTTACCCGTTGGCCCCTGTTTAAAATCTTTCAGCCAGTCGGCATAACGCGCCAGACTGCTCTGTACAGGGATCTGTAACTTGTTGTAGCACTTAATATAGACATCCATTTTTTCGTCGAAAACCGCTTGTTCATCGACCACCGGTTGCGCAGGCGTTTCAGGTTTAGCTTCTGCTTTTGCAACGGGAGCTTCAGTAGGTTTCGCTTCAGGAGCTGGAGCGGCAGGTTGACTATTGGCGGGCGGGGGAGTTTCTGTTTCGGCTTTTTTATCATCACATCCGGTGATACCGAGGGCCATTATGCCGATAATAATAGCTGAAGATAATAAATTCCTTTTCATTTAATTGCCTTATAAATAGATAAAGAAGAGAGTGAATATAATAAAGGAAAAAAGAAAGCGTCACTACACGCGTTTTGTTTATAAATAAATAGATACAATTCACTGAATGAATAAGTCCTGTAATTTCATATATAAATTACAGGACTTAATTCAATTAACAGTTTAACCGCTGCGGGAGAGAAGTTTCTGCCCCCCGTTATTTAAATCTGCATTACATCCCATAACGTTCAGAAATAGCAGCATGTTTCTCTTCATTCGCTCCGACTTCTTTGGCAAGACGCCACCAGCACAACGGATGTTCCCAGTCAGCGGTCAATTCGTGCAAGGTCTTATCGATATCACCTTTAGAAACTGAACGCGGTGCGCTAATAACAAAATAGAATGCGGGCAGCGGATCAGCGCCTTCTCCCTGATGACTATCGGTTAACGTATAGTCATCATTACTGTTGCTCCAGTAGTACCAGTTTCGTTCACGAAGCGCCTCACGGAAGGCATTAAACTGTTCTTCACCAGGCATGACACCTTCGCAGAACCAGGACTCGCCGTACTCGGTCGGGATAATGGTTTTCAGACACCCATAAAGTGGCGTGAAATTATTCTGCTCTTCTTCGTCTTCAGGTCGGGTGTTCAACATTTCTGCATCGAAAACCACAACCTCATCAACATGTTGCGGATAATCGGTGCGGTAAGTTGGCTCAATGATCCTTGCTGTTACCGGCCCAATACGTTGAGCATAGTAATAGCGGTATTCATAATTTTCCCGGAAGCGGATGTTTAACAACCCCCATTTTTCATCAATAAAACCTTCGCCTTCCGTGAGTTCGATTTCCAGTTCAGTAGCAATAGCACGCACCTGATCCCATTGTTGCAGGATGCTGGCGGTCGCCATGATATCCCACTGGAGATTACGAATATCTTCTTCACGGCTAATCATCAGTTGCTGCAATTGTTGTAAATAATCGAGCTGTCGATCCCAGGCTTCCTGTTTTTGTGCTGCCCAGGAGCACATGCGATAAACGCCAACCCACTCACGCCCTTTTTCGTGTTGCAGCAACTGTTGCCCAATCGACTCCAGTTCACTCCAGTCTTCCTGTTGGTTGATCACTCGCGCGCGGAACCACAAGGCCATATGTAGCAGCCCCGCCTGTTCATACTGCTTCGCCAGATGCTTGATAGTTTGCAGATCGTCACGGTGGAGCAAGAGATCCAACAGATCGAAGCAAAGTCCATTATCTTCCTGAAGATGGCTTTCAACGTAGCGTTGCAGGAGTTCAATCGATTCATCAATCGCATTGCAGGCGTTTAACGCATTGACCAGCTTGCCCAGCAATTCCGCATCATCAGGCGTGTTCAGATAAGCGCGGCGGAATGTTTCTACGTCTTTTTCTGGATCTGGTTGCGTTTCTTCATCGCTATTTTCAGGTACTTCTACAACCGGACGAGCCAGCAACTCTGCTTCTTTGGCGGCAATTTTTTCACTCAGTTCGAGAAATTCGCGATCGACGCCCAGTAACGCGCGTAATTTTGGCATGTGTCGCTGGGCCAGTTTCATCGCTATTTTGGCAACCCAGACGGATTCACGCTCCAGCGCCAGGGTAATTTGCAGTTTCGCCAGATCAACCACTTTGCGGTGCGCCCCGGCCTGTGAGCGGTGCTCCAGCATTTTTTGGATGATGCGCGCCAGTTGCCAGCTGTTTCTTTGTGGATGACGGGGAAGTAACACGGTGATTATCTTCACCCACATGCCCCACGAATAGGGGGTCAGATCTGACCAACGAGGCAATTCCTCCCAGACCTCTTCGTCCTGCCCACATAACGCCATGATGTACAGTTTTTTGAGGTGATAACTGATGCGATCACGTCCCCAGTAATCGTTCTCTTTTGCCAGTTCATCAATTAATTTACGTGCTTCATCGTAACGTTGCAGTTCAATCAAAATATCGGCACGGGTATTCAATAATGCTTCAATCTCATCATCACCGGATGCTTTAACCGCGTCGATTTGCCGATCCAGGTACGCCAGTGCCTCTTCTACCCTTTTGGAATCTATCAGTGCGCTGGCATATTCGGTGGACAAACATTGAAAACAGCTCCAGGTCGGATCAATGCGCGCAATGGTTTCTTCACATACCGCCATGCGTTCATTCGCCCAGCCTGGGCCATCGATATTTTCGTAGCAGGCGGATAAATCCTGGGTAACGCAAATGGATTGCGGGCAATCTTTTGCCTCTTCCCGGTGCGCTTTTTCAAACAGCGCTACCACGTCTGGCAGCACTTTTTCGCCTTCTTCATAGTTAGTCAGGCGATGACGCATCTCCCAGTGACCGATAAATATTTCCAGCCACGGATTTTTAGCTACTTGATTCAGCGCTTTCATTTCCGGCAATAGCGAATCGCATTTTTCTATTTGCAGGTGCAAAACACTTTCTGAAAAATCATCAATAAGCTGCGGAATATATTCTTGCCCGGTATCGCGCAACTCCTGACTATATTTGTTGTACCACTCCCATGTATCCATTTTATTTTCCTTGATTAATTAAGACAGGAATAACCTGAGTAAAATCTTCCAGTGCCTGGTGTAAATCCCACTGCTGTTCTTTATTACCGCTGGAGCACAAAATCACTTTCAGCGATTTTAATAACCGTAATGCTGCCGCTGGCTGCTGATGCTGTTGTAAGGCCGTCACCAGTTGCATGACACAGGGGTTATTAAGATTGATATACAGACTTGAGGTTTTCGTTTTTTGGATTTGCGAGGTAAATTGCCGCGCCAGCATTAACGCTGCGGTACTGATGCGTTTATCTGCGTCATCCTGTTCGAGAATTTGTTTTAATTCTGCTTCCCGGTCTGGCGTGACCACGAGCGGTAAAACCGCTGGTTCGAAGCGAGAGATAATTAATTGCTCGCCATCGCAGAGATGCTCTTCCAGATAAGCCACCTGCTCTTCGGGTAATTCTGCCAGGCTGAACAACTGCTCATTACCTGTTTGCGTACCGACTTCGATAATCCGGCAGTGATATAACAGCGCCCAACGGCGTAAAAATGGCACCACCGCATAGCGATCGCCACGGGCTACAGGCCGTTGCAGAATGTGGAACAACATCTCTTCAAAACCGCCGTCGCGGCTTAACAGAATATGAATGCTGTTATTAACGCGTAAGTCCTTCGCCAGCAGCGCGCCTTTTGACGTTGGCACCTGCAAGCGATCTTTGAGCAAATCAAACAGGCGGTCATCACACAATGCCGCGCCCAGCAACGCTTCGTTATGGCGCGCTAACACACGCCGCCAGATTTCTGGCTGGTTTTGTGCAAGATCGGACAAACCAGAGATCAGCGCCTCTTTTAACGCCTCCTGCACCGCGACCCAGGTTTCGTCCCGCTGGAGATCTTCCCTGCTCGCCGTCGGCGTCAGTTTCGATGACTCAATCACGCCGCCAATAAATCCGGCCCAGGGCGGTAACAACTCACGCGCTTCGTCATCGAGTAACATGCCGCGCAAAAACAACGACAGGTTGCGGTTATCGCTGGTGCCGTAGGTTGCGCCATCCTGAATCCATAAAATCCCGACCGCGTCGCTCATTCCCGCTGGCACAACCGGAATGGTGCAAATCGGTTCGAAGGAGGATTCAAACTGCGCGGCAAAGGCGAGATTTTTACGCTGTACCAGCGCGCGGTGCATGGTTACGCCTTCGGGAGCAACTTCACGCCACGGTGGTTGAAGTTTATTTACCGGCTCGCTGGCATCGCCGACATAGACCGGTTCGTGCAGCAATATGCAGTAGCGGGAAAGAACGCGGTTCAGCAAATTGTTACTCGCCAGATGGCTGTACTCTTCTTTGAGCGTCAGAATCACCTGCGTACCCGTTTCCGAGGACTGATGCGGCGTAACGGTATATTTTTGCCCGTCAGTAGAGTGGTATTTCCAGCTCTGATCCGGCGTTTGCCAGGATGTGGTCAACACCGTGACCTCTTTTGCCAGTACAAAGGCCGACAAAAAACCGAGGCCGAACATACCAATTAAACCGGTGTTATCATCCTGCTGGCGCAACATTCGGGTATAACCCACCCCTACTGTCGCCAAGAAGCCGTGTATTTCGCTTTCTGTCAGACCCGCACCGGTATCGGTAATGGTGATGGTGGACTTCGCCACGTCAGCCACCACACGAATTTGGTTATCCTTTGGCGCATCGGGCTGCTCAATCCTGCGGCGCACAATCGCATCATGGCCGTTCTGCACCAGCTCGCGCACGGCAACCACGGGTGTGGAGTAAAGATGCTTACTGAGCACCTCAATTAAGCCGTTTAAATTAACTTCAGTAGAATATGAACTGCCAGGTAACTGTAATGTACTCATTTTTCAATACTCATAATCCATCACCCACTATTGAAAATACATTGCTGTTTTTACAACCGGTGCAAGGTTTGTTATTTGCATTCATTCATCAGAAACATTTATTTATTGACGCGATGATTAAAACAAAATGTCTTATATAAATAATGATTAATTCTTAAAGGATTAATGCGGCTGGAGTATATCGATATGAACCGGAATTAACGAGATAATTTATTGTGGTGAAATTATTATTTAAATGGTGAATAATATATTGAGGATTATTTAATAAAAAAATAAAACCGCAATCCAGAATCAGAATTGCGGTATTTCTTTAATTATGAATCAAACGCTGCGGATGCGTATAAACCGTTGCCCGACCCGGTTTACAAAAGCCCACCAGCGTCAGATTACAGCGTTCAGCCACTTCTACGGCCAGTGTGGTCGCGGCAGATACCGCAAACAAAATCTCTACGCCGCACATCGCCGACTTTTGCACCATTTCATAACTGGCACGGCTGGAAACCAGCACCGCACCTTGCTGCCAGCTTTCACCTTCTTGCGCCCGGCGGCCTAACAGTTTATCCAGCGCCACATGGCGGCCCACGTCTTCATGTCCGCCTGCCAGTTCGCCAGATGGCAACATCCAGGCGGCGGCGTGGGTACAACCGGTCAGTTGCCCCACTGGCTGGAAATCATTGAGATGACGTAATGCATCATCCAGTTTGTTGAGATCAAACGTCTGGGTGAACGGCAGCGGCTGCACCGGTTTTCCGATGTCGTTAAGCTGTTCCACGCCGCATACACCACAGCCCGTGCGCCCCGCCAGCGCCCGACGACGCTCTTTCAACCCCATAAAGCGGCGACTGGAAAGTTCGATTTGCACTTCCAGACCATTACAGGAAGGAACAACATCCATGCCGAAGATATCGCGTGGGCTTTCGATAATTCCTTCGGAAAGCGAAAAACCGAGCGCAAACAGTTCAAGGTCTTTGGGCGACGCCATCATCACCACGTGCGAAATGCCGTTGTAGACCAACGCAACGGGAACTTCTTCCGCCACCTCGTCTAACCGTGGGTGTTGTAAATCATCACGGCGCCATAACTCAATTTGACGCACCCCTGTGATATTTGTCACATTTTTGATTTCTTTTTGCTGTGTTTTTTTCACTTTCTCTTAACCAGATAAGAACACACACACCAAGATTATGGTATTCTGTTACAAACCCTTCCTGGATGGAGGGAAATTGAGCCAATTCTGGACCTTTGCGGCCCCTTCCGCAAAGAAAAATAACTCCCACTCCCTGCACACTCAGCAAGCGAATGTAAATGGGACGTGACAATGTCGAAACAAGGAGCAATCCATGCAGGTCAGCAGAAGGCAGTTCTTTAAGATCTGCGCTGGCGGTATGGCAGGCACCACGGCAGCGGCACTGGGTTTTGCACCCAGCGTAGCACTCGCGGAAACCCGGCAGTATAAACTGCTGCGCACCCGCGAAACCCGTAATACCTGCACCTATTGTTCCGTAGGCTGTGGGCTGTTGATGTACAGCCTCGGTGACGGAGCAAAAAACGCCAAAGCATCTATCTTCCATATCGAAGGCGATCCGGATCACCCGGTCAACCGCGGTGCACTTTGTCCGAAAGGCGCTGGCCTGGTGGATTTCATCCACTCCGAAAGCCGTCTGAAGTTTCCGGAATACCGTGCGCCAGGTTCTGATAAATGGCAGCAAATCAGTTGGGAAGAGGCGTTTGATCGCATCGCCAAACTGATGAAAGAAGACCGCGATGCTAACTACATTGCGCAAAACGCCGAAGGCGTGACTGTTAACCGCTGGCTCTCCACCGGGATGCTGTGTGCTTCCGCGTCGAGTAACGAAACCGGCTATTTAACGCAAAAATTCTCCCGCGCGCTGGGTATGCTCGCGGTCGACAACCAGGCGCGTGTCTGACACGGACCAACGGTAGCAAGTCTTGCTCCAACATTTGGTCGCGGTGCGATGACCAACCACTGGGTCGACATCAAGAACGCCAACCTCGTCGTGGTGATGGGCGGTAACGCCGCTGAAGCTCACCCGGTCGGGTTCCGCTGGGCGATGGAAGCCAAAATTCACAATGGCGCGAAGCTGATTGTGATCGATCCTCGCTTTACGCGTACGGCGGCGGTAGCTGACTACTATGCCCCTATTCGTTCCGGTACTGACATTGCTTTCCTGTCAGGCGTATTGCTGTACCTACTGAACAATGAAAAATTCAACCGCGAATATACCGAAGCCTATACCAACGCCAGCCTGATCGTGCGTGAGGATTACGGCTTTGAAGATGGCCTGTTCACCGGCTACGACGCGGAAAAACGCAAGTACGATAAATCCAGCTGGACCTACGAACTGGACGAAAACGGCTTCGCCAAACGCGATACCACGCTGCAACATCCGCGCTGCGTGTGGAACTTGCTGAAACAGCACGTTTCCCGCTACACGCCAGATGTGGTTGAAAACATCTGTGGTACGCCAAAAGACGCATTCCTGAAAGTCTGCGAATATATCGCCGAAACCAGTGCTCACGATAAAACTGCCTCGTTCCTCTACGCGCTCGGCTGGACGCAACACTCCGTTGGCGCGCAAAACATTCGTACGATGGCGATGATCCAGCTGCTACTCGGCAATATGGGCATGGCAGGCGGCGGCGTTAACGCCCTGCGCGGTCACTCCAACATTCAGGGGCTGACGGACCTGGGGCTGCTGTCGCAGAGCCTGCCAGGTTACATGACGCTGCCAAGCGAGAAGCAGACCGATCTGCAAACCTACCTCGCCGCCAGCACGCCGAAACCGCTGCTGGAAGGACAGGTTAACTACTGGAGCAACTACCCGAAATTCTTCGTCTCCATGATGAAGGCCTTCTTTGGTGATAAAGCGACGGCGGAAAATAGCTGGGGCTTTGACTGGTTGCCGAAGTGGGATAAAGGCTACGACGTCCTGCAATACTTCGAGATGATGAAAGAGGGCAAGGTCAATGGCTATATCTGCCAGGGCTTTAACCCGGTTGCCTCATTCCCGAACAAAAACAAAGTGATCGGTTGTCTGTCGAAACTGAAGTTCCTCGTGACCATCGACCCACTGAATACTGAAACCTCCAACTTCTGGCAGAACCACGGTGAGCTGAACGAAGTTGACTCGTCGAAGATCCAGACCGAAGTGTTCCGTCTGCCATCGACCTGCTTCGCGGAAGAGAACGGTTCAATCGTTAACTCCGGTCGCTGGTTGCAGTGGCACTGGAAAGGTGCGGACGCCCCGGGGATTGCGCTGACTGACGGCGAGATCCTCTCCGGTATCTTCCTGCGCTTGCGCAAGATGTATGCCGAACAGGGTGGCGCGAACCCGGACCAGGTGCTGAACATGACCTGGAACTACGCCATTCCGCATGAGCCATCTTCAGAAGAAGTGGCGATGGAGAGTAACGGTAAGGCGCTGGCCGATATTACCGATCCGGCAACCGGTGCGGTTATCGTCAAGAAAGGCCAACAACTTAGCTCGTTCGCCCAACTGCGCGATGACGGTACGACCTCCTGTGGCTGCTGGATTTTCGCCGGTAGCTGGACGCCAGAAGGCAACCAGATGGCGCGTCGTGATAACGCCGATCCGTCTGGCCTCGGTAACACGCTGGGCTGGGCATGGGCATGGCCGCTTAACCGCCGCATTCTGTATAACCGCGCCTCCGCAGACCCGCAGGGTAACCCGTGGGATCCGAAGCGTCAGTTGCTGAAATGGGACGGCACTAAGTGGACCGGCTGGGATATTCCGGACTACAGCGCAGCGCCTCCGGGCAGTGGCGTCGGGCCGTTTATCATGCAGCAGGAAGGCATGGGACGTCTGTTTGCCCTCGATAAGATGGCGGAAGGTCCGTTCCCGGAACACTACGAGCCGTTTGAAACGCCGCTGGGAACTAACCCACTGCATCCAAACGTTATCTCGAACCCGGCTGCGCGTATCTTTAAAGACGACGCCGAAGCTCTGGGTAAAGCCGATAAGTTCCCATATGTCGGAACCACCTATCGTCTGACCGAGCACTTCCACTACTGGACCAAACACGCGCTGTTGAACGCGATTTTGCAGCCAGAGCAGTTTGTGGAAATCGGTGAGTCGCTGGCGAATAAACTTGGCATTGCCCAGGGCGATACCGTGAAAGTCTCCTCCAACCGTGGCTATATCAAAGCCAAAGCGGTGGTGACCAAACGTATTCGCACGCTGAAAGCGAACGGCAAAGATATCGATACCATCGGTATTCCAATTCACTGGGGCTATGAAGGCGTTGCAAAAAAAGGCTTTATTGCCAATACGTTAACGCCATTCGTTGGTGATGCGAACACGCAGACGCCGGAGTTTAAGTCCTTCCTTGTGAATGTGGAAAAGGTATAACGGAGACGACATATGGCTTATCAATCGCAAGACATTATTCGTCGCTCCGCGACTAACGGTCTGACCCCCGCGCCTCAGGCGCGGGACTTCCAGGAAGAAGTGGCGAAACTCATCGACGTCACCACCTGCATCGGCTGTAAAGCCTGTCAGGTGGCGTGTTCAGAGTGGAACGACATTCGCGATACCGTCGGCAATAACATTGGGGTGTACGACAACCCCAATGATTTAAGCGCCAAATCGTGGACGGTAATGCGCTTCTCGGAAGTGGAGCAGAACGACAAACTGGAATGGCTGATCCGCAAAGACGGCTGTATGCACTGTTCCGATCCAGGCTGCCTGAAAGCGTGCCCGGCGGAAGGGGCAATTATTCAGTATGCCAACGGTATCGTCGACTTCCAGTCCGAGCAGTGCATTGGCTGCGGTTATTGCATTGCGGGCTGCCCGTTCGATATTCCGCGCCTCAACCCGGAAGACAACCGCGTCTACAAATGTACGCTGTGCGTTGACCGCGTGGTGGTTGGGCAAGAGCCGGCCTGCGTGAAAACCTGCCCGACGGGTGCGATTCACTTCGGTACGAAAGAGTCGATGAAAACGCTGGCGAGCGAGCGCGTGGCTGAGCTGAAAACCCGTGGTTACGACAATGCGGGTCTGTATGATCCGGCTGGCGTTGGTGGTACACACGTCATGTACGTGCTGCACCATGCTGACAAGCCGAATCTGTATCATGGCTTGCCGGAGAACCCGGAAATCAGCCAAACCGTGAAATTCTGGAAAGGCATCTGGAAACCGCTCGCGGCTGTTGGCTTTGCGGCTACCTTTGCGGCCAGTATCTTCCACTACGTGGGTGTCGGTCCGAACCGTGCGGATGAGGAAGAGAACAATCTGCACGAAGAGAAAGACGAGGAGCGCAAATGAAACGACGTGACACCATCGTGCGCTACACCGCGCCGGAACGTATTAACCACTGGGTCACCGCCTTCTGTTTCATCCTGGCGGCGGTGAGCGGGCTGGGGTTTTTCTTCCCCTCCTTCAACTGGTTGATGCAAATCATGGGCACACCGCAGCTGGCGCGCATTCTGCACCCGTTTGTCGGCGTGGTTATGTTTGCCTCGTTCATCATCATGTTTTTCCGTTACTGGCATCACAACCTAATCAATCGGGATGATATCTTTTGGGCGAAGAATATTCGTAAGATCGTCGTCAACGAGGAAGTAGGTGACACCGGGCGTTATAACTTCGGTCAGAAATGCGTTTTCTGGGCGGCGATTATTTTCCTGGTCCTGCTGCTGGTGAGCGGCGTGATTATCTGGCGTCCTTATTTTGCGCCTGCTTTCTCAATCCCGGTGATCCGATTCGCGTTAATGCTGCATTCATTTGCCGCAGTGGCGTTAATTGTGGTTATCATGGTGCATATCTACGCCGCCCTTTGGGTGAAAGGCACGATTACCGCCATGGTGGAAGGATGGGTTACCAGCGCCTGGGCGAAGAAACATCACCCGCGCTGGTACCGTGAGGTCCGCAAGACAACGGAAAAGAAAGCTGAATGAGTATTCGCATAATCCCGCAAGATGAGCTGGGTTCGAGCGAGAAACGTACGGCGGATATGATTCCGCCGTTATTGTTCCCTCGGCTCAAAAATTTATACAACCGCCGCGCCGAGCGTCTGCGCGAGCTGGCAGAAAATAATCCGCTGGGTGATTACCTGCGCTTTGCTGCGCTTATCGCCCACGCCCAGGAAGTGGTGCTGTACGACCATCCGCTGGAGATGGATCTGACCGCGCGCATTAAAGAAGCCAGCGCACAGGGCAAGCCACCGCTGGATATTCACGTTCTGCCGCGTGATAAGCACTGGCAAAAACTGCTGATGGCGCTGATTGCTGAACTGAAACCTGAAATGAGCGGCCCGGCGCTGGCGGTGATTGAGAATCTGGAGAAGGCATCGACCCAGGAGCTGGAAGATATGGCCAGCGCACTGTTTGCCTCTGATTTCTCTTCCGTCAGCAGCGATAAAGCGCCGTTTATCTGGGCTGCACTGTCGCTCTACTGGGCGCAGATGGCCAATCTGATCCCCGGCAAAGCCCGCGCTGAATACGGCGAACAGCGTCAATATTGCCCGGTTTGTGGTTCTATGCCGGTGTCCAGCATGGTGCAAATTGGCACCACTCAGGGGCTGCGTTACCTGCACTGCAACCTGTGTGAAACCGAATGGCACGTGGTGCGCGTAAAATGCAGCAACTGCGAGCAGAGCGGCAAACTGCACTACTGGTCGCTGGATGACGAACAGGCCGCGATTAAAGCCGAAAGCTGCGATGACTGCGGCACTTACCTGAAGATTCTTTATCAGGAAAAAGAGCCGAAAGTTGAAGCCGTGGCAGATGACCTCGCCTCTCTGGTACTGGACGCGCGAATGGAGCAAGAAGGCTACGCCCGCAGTTCCATTAACCCGTTCCTGTTTCCGGGTGAAGGGGAGTAATCTCTGACGTTTTCCGGGTGGCGCAGGTCGCCCGGATTACAGCTCATAGGGTGTGACGACACCTGCTATTCCCGCAAAATCTCTCGTATTTCGCGTTACTAGTTCAAAGCCATAAATCTGTGCTGTTGCCAGAATTATGGCATCTGGAAGTTTCATTCTATACTCCTGCCTTAAAGCAACGCTTCGTTCCGCGATATCCTGCGAAATCCCAATAACGTTAAACGCACTCATTGCAATCCGTGTGCGATGTTCTTGATCATATTTTTTAGCGCCAACTAGCACCTCCATCCAGGTGACCAGACTAATCGCATTCTGTAGGGGCCATGCCTCCAGTGCCTGTTTTGCCTCAATTCGTCCGCTGAACAAATCGATAAGGATATTGGTATCAAAAAGCGCAGTTCTTTTTGCCATTACCATTCCTCGCGCAGCTTACGCTGATATTCGACACCATCTTCATCACACCCTTGCCAGATACCAAGAGCACTGGATATTGTCGTTTTCGATTGATTTTCCAGATATTGATCTACCGCTTCTCGTAACAGCTCTGCGCGAGGAAGATTGCGCTGCACTTTGAGATCATCAAGTCGCTTAATCACCTCATCGGATAAATCGAGTAAAATTCTGCCCATATCCATACCTGCCATAGCGCTCATATATACCTCCAGTATATCATTTTTGAATGCATGATGAGCAAAATACTCTTGCAAAACCTTTAAAGAAAGCCCATTTACGCATCACTTTTTATTTTTGCGAGGCGTTTTCCAGATATGATGTAACAGTTGCAGTTATTATAAGTTCAGGTAAAACAGCCTTGTGTTAATGCCAGAATAAGAGCATCTGGCTTTTTGTTTTTATATTCAAGAATGAAAAAATCTTTTTGTCATTCCTTATGCTGCTTACATAGTTCTTCAACACCAACTGCCTCGTCCCTTTGCCTGCCGCCTTTTGCTTTACGCACCGGGAATTGCTGCCGCTCCAGATATTGCTCTACCGCTTCGCGTAAAATTGCAGATCGTGAAACCTTACGCCAGCCCCTGAGTTTATTCAGCCGTTTAATTGCCTCTTCTGATAAATGAAGAAAAACCGTATTCATCGCCATTGCCACCACCTTACATATATTACTCATTAATGTATGTGCGAAAATTACGCCGGAAAGTTAATTAACGAAAGCGGATTTTTTCATATTGTTTTGTTTTTGCGAGGCGCTTTCCAAAGATAATGTAATAGTTGCAGTTATTTCAATTGTTAATCAAAAATGGTTTAGTTATAGCCAAGGATGGTTTATTACTTTTAATTAAGCGGGGGAATATCTACAGAAAAGCAACAACAAATAATAAGGATGAATTATGGGTGCTATAAATGTTTTATATTCAAGAATCTTTTTTTGATTGGGTCTTCATTTGCTTCATCAGGATGGTGCACCTGAAAAAAGTCAGCATCTTTACCGCACTAGGTTTAAGGTGAAATCTACCATCCATAACTGACCGGTCAGTGCTGCCACCAACCGGTCTTTAATTGTTAGTAGTAGTAAATTTGTGGATAACAGTCCGGGAACCAGACGATTCCTTCCGGATCATCCCCCTGCATTACCCGATAACATTGGCGTCGATCATCTGCGCGACGGCGAAGCGTGGTATAGAGTCGCTTCCATTCATGATCGCCCGGTGTACTGTAGTTTACCCAACAACCCATTGAAGGGGGACGCCATTTACCTGTCAGTGTTGGGATCCCTGAATGCTTATGCGGCTTCGCTTTACCATTACGATCCCTATCTTTACGCGTATTAAAGGTGGACATTTTTAGTCTCCTGTTGAGAGTTCTAAAAATGTGCTTCCTTAAAATAGTTCATCATTTTCCCTTAATTCGCATAGCGTGCTTTTGCACGAATTTCCGATATGCGGGGACCATTATGATAGCGTCGATGCCCACACATCCAACAAGAACAAATACAGGGAGTACGAAAGCAAACACCTGATGCTTTTTTGCTTCCATCGCCTGCTGTGCGATAACGACGGCGGATTTTTTTTAATCGCGCCATATGATGGCGACGTTCAGCACGATTACGGGTCATAGCAAAACTCCTGAGCAGGCGGCACTATGCCGCTTTCATAGGAGTTCTGAATGCTGGTGCTTTCTGTATGGCATAACCATGCCTCTAACGGTTAAGTGCTTGCAGCACATGTTGCGGATCATTGGCAATCGCTCGCAGCAAAGCCTTTGCAGGCCCGGTCGGTGAACGCCGCCCCTGCTCCCAGTTACGCAACGTGTCTACGCTTACGGAAATAAGATCGGCAAATTTAGATTGTGACAACCCTGAAGCGCGGCGTATTTCTTTGATTTTCATAGCATCAATTTCAAAAGTCCGTGAAGGCTGTCGCGTTCCTTCAATAATTTCATTCATCTGGGTCATGCTGTGAGTCAACCGCTCAAAAAGTGCCTTATCCATTTACCACCAACGATTAATTTTTGAGATCTTTACTGCCTTTTTGTTAAAGCAAAACTATACGCCATTGGCTTAGACTAACAATCATTTTTGTACGTCATTGACGTACCCTTGAAACCACTAGCTTACTGATAGTGCTCCAGCAAAACCATGTCTCTGCCGGGTTTGTCTTTACATTTGCGAGACGCTTTCCAGATTTTTCACGCCCGTGAATTTCCCTGTATCCATCCAGCAAAAACGGGTGTATAAAACTGTACATTCATACAGCAAAATGAGTTCTACTATGACACTGGAAAAAGGAATTGCAGAGTTAGTCGAAGAATTTATCGCTGCGGGTCGCCCCTCATCGCGTCAACAAAGTATTGCGCAGCGCAGGGAGGGCTATATCGCCAGCGCTGTCCTTGCGGGTGAGACAGAAACGCGGGTAGATATTCAGACTATCGAACTTGAAGGGATGACCTTACGAATAGTGTCACCGCTGAATGCCCCGACATTACTCCCGACGATAATTTATTACTACGGTGGCTGTTTTGTTAGCGGCGGGTTCGCAACTCACGACAACCAGCTGCGCCAGTTAGCCTATTACGGGCAATGTCGTGTTATTGCCGTCCAGTATCGGCTGGCACCGGAACATACTTTCCCCGCCGCCCATGATGATGCGCAACGAGGTGCAGAATTAGTCTGGCAACACGCCGAACGACTCGGCGTTGATAAACAACGGATAACTCTTGCCGGTGACAGTGCGGGCGGACATCTGGCGCTGGTAACTGCTTTGCGATTAAAGCGTGCTGGCGAGTGGCAACCAGCACAACTCATCTTAATTTATCCCATGCTTGATGCGACTGCGCATTTCGAAAGCTACATACGCAATGGTCACGATTACATCATTACACGCGATACTCTACTGAGCGGCTTTGAGATGTACCTGCCAGATATTGATCGCAAGCATCCTGAAGCCAGTCCTCTATGGCGCGATGATTTTAATGGCTTGCCGACTGTTCATATCATTACCGCAGAATATGATCCGCTTTGTGATGAAGGCGAAGCGTTGTATCACCACATGACCGAGCAAGGAGTGCAATGTACCTGCCAACGCTACCCTGGCGTTATCCACGGATTTTTCAGTTAGGTGGTATCAGCGAGGCCGCGCGTACGGCGCTACGGGATGTGGCCTGGAGAGCGGGAAGGTAGCTCCGGATTCAGATAAAAATTATTTTCAACTTGAAAACATCACAGGTCTGCCTTACAGTGTTTTCAGGTTGAAAACTCGTAATGGAATTACACCATGCATGTTATCAGCCACAAGCCTTTTAACGAGGCGATAAAACGTTTTCCACTTTATGAAGATGCCCTTATTGATTTATTAAATCTTCTTGAAAAAACAACGTTTAGCGATCCGGGTGAGATGAAAAGATATATTTCCTCTCTGGATAACTTTAAGTACAGAGATAAATGGTGGGTGATTAATATTGCAGGCAATCATTTACGACTTATAGCCTATATAGATTTCAGGCTCCAAAAATGTTTTGTCAAACATATTGTTACCCACAATGAATACGACCGACTCACCACCTGGTATCGGAGCCATAAAAATGAGAACACATCACACACCAGCAGAAGACTCGGCCAATTTTGAAACGCTCGTCAGTACCTTCGCCCACGCAGTAAAAGGCATCCCATTATGTGGCCCTAAAGCAGATCAAGAGGAATACCATAATGCGCTGAAACTGATCGAGTTTTTAGTCGATCGTGACGATCTGGAAAACCCTTTATTTGAATTGCTCAGCGCGCGGATCCGCAAATATGAAAATAACGCTCCGGAATTTCAGCATTTCAATCAGCGGTTAGCATCGACCCCACGCGGCGTAAGTCTGTTACGGATCCTCATGGATCAACATGGGCTTAAGGCGGCTGATTTGGCACAAGAACTTGGCTCTAAATCCAATGTGAGTAATATTCTTAATGGTCGCCGGGCGCTCACCGTTCGTCATATCAAGGCGTTAAGCGAGCGTTTTAATCTCCCGGCTGAAGCGTTTATTGATAATTAAAACGCCCTACTCTTCTTCGTTCCCGCCCTCTTCATACGGGCCAAATGGCTTCGCGGGCAGAACGATATACGTGCCTTCAAACACTGCACCCGGCGTCTCATCGCCAAAGATTTCGACCTGCATCTGCACGCGCGCTTTTCGTCCGCGCGCCAGACGGTCAAGATCGCCGCTTAACGCACCAAGGTCGGCTACCGCGTGGGGTTTGCCGCTAATCGGCTTGCTGTAGCGGATATGCGCATCGGCAAGAATAATCGTTCCGCCGAGATGGCGTTCGCGCAGCATCAACCAGATAAGCCCCCAACCGGTGAGCGTAGCCAGCGAGAATAAACTCCCGGCAAACAGCGTGTGGTGCGGATTCTGATTGCCGGTTTCCGGCATGGTGGTGATAAATTTTTGCCCGGTATATTGCTGAATGCGCACGCCCATTTTTTCACTCAGCGGGATATGTTCGTACCACGCTTGTTGCAACTGCGCGCACCAGTCGCCGCGATGCAGAATGTCATCCAGAGTGGCGACGGGTTTAATCATCAAAAAATGGCGGATTGGCGTGGTGGTTGGCGTGGTGATTTCTCCCTGATTAACAAACCCCAGCTTGGCAAAAAACTCTACCGCGTCTTCACGGGCGCTACAGGTCACGCGCTTAACGCCTTCCTGGCGCGCTACAGACTCCAGTGTCATCGCCATCAGCGTTCCCAGCCCTTTGTCCTGCACGTCAGGATGAACGGCCATAAAGCGAATGGACGCTTCGTTATCGGCATTAATATACAGCCGCCCTACTGCCACCAGATTACCCTGCTCGTCGACGACCATCTGGTGATGCGCCATCGCATCCCACGCGTCGCGTTCCGAACCTTTTGGTTGATGCAGGGGTTTACGCAACATCTCCCAGCGGAACTGATAGTAGCGCTCTAATTCTTCTTCTGTTTGTGGAACCCGAAGGTGATACATAGCGATACTCTCTCTTGTTTCCCGTGACACCCCTGGAAGCTGGCTCATACCTGCAACCAGAATGTCACGGGACCATCATTGACCAGCGATACCTGCATATCCGCAGCGAAGCGTCCTGTTTGCGTGTTCATCTCCTGCTGACGGCAGCGTTCGACGAAATAGTCATATAACGCCTCTGCGCGATCCGGTGATGCGCCTTTGGAGAAGCTTGGGCGCATCCCTCGTTCGGTATCTGCGGCAAGGGTAAACTGGGAAACTACCAGCACACTGCCGCCCGCCTGTTGCACGTTGAGATTCATCTTGCCTTCGGCATCGCTAAAAATGCGATAGCCGAGCACACGCTCGCACAGACGGTTTGCTTTCTGTTCGTCGTCATCCTTTTCGACACCCAATAACACCAAAAGTCCCGCGCCAATTTCGCCCGTCACTTCTCCCTCCACGGTGACGCTGGCACGGGTTACGCGTTGAATTAATGCAATCATGGTTCGTCGTCTTCTTCTTGTTCAGCTGCTTGTTTTAGTTTGCGGTATTCCCCGAGAGTGACAGTAATTTCCGCGCCAAGCAAGACGATACACCATGTCCAGTAGACCCAGACAAAGAGAATGGGGATCACCGCCAGCACGCCGTAAATGAGCTGATATGACGGGAACATGGTGATATAAAGCGCGAAACCTTTCTTTCCTGCTTCGAACAGGAGTGCGGCGACAAACGCGCCGACAATCGCGTCGCGATTCGGTACGCGGATGGTGGGAACGATGCTGTAAAGCAACCAAAAGGAGATCCACGACAACAGCAGCGGAAAAATACGCAGCACATTGTCGATGACAGTATTGAGATCGCTCGCCCAGCGCAGGGAGAGCAGATAGGAACTGATCGCCAGACTGGCCCCTGCCAGCAGCGGCCCTAACGTCAGGATCATCCAGTACACAGCAAAAGAGTAAATTTTTGGCCGTACCCGTTTACTTCGCCAGATGGCATTCAATGCGCTATCAATGGAATACATCAACAATAACGCCGTGACGATCAGGCCGCATGCCCCGACGGCGGTCATCTTGTTGGAATTGGCAACAAACTGTTCAATATATTGCTGGATAACGTCGCCAGTGGCAGGCAGAAAGTTGGCAAAAATAAAGTGACGCAACTGAATGCTGACGTCGGAAAACATGGGAAAAGCGGCGAAAAGCGCAAAAACAACGGCAACCAGCGGCACTAATGAGAGCAACGACACATAGGCAAGATTACCTGCCAGGGTGGTCATGTTGTCCTCATTAATGCGTTGCCAGAGTAGTTTCAGCCAGGCCCATAGCGGACGGGTACGATACCTGGCTTTTTCATGGATGGTTTTTAGCATAACACCTTCGCGAAATAGTCCGGGATGGTGGTTTTATCTTTCACCAGAATACTGGTAATGCCTAGCTGATTTGCTCCTTCTATATTATCGGCGTTATCGTCGAAAAAGACTGTATCGCTGGGTGAAAAACCTTCCACCTGTAAAACATGCTGGTAAATTCGTGCTTCAGGTTTGCGCATGCCCAGATCTTGCGAAAGATAGATATGGTCAGCAGCATCACGGATTTCCGGGTATTCCTCCGGCCAGAAGGTGGTATGCAGGCGGTTGGTATTGGAAAGCACCACCACGCGATGCCCCTGCTCACGCAGTTTATGCATGATGGCGATCACTTCCGGGCGCAGCGCGACAAACACCGCCTGCCAGCCGTGAGAGAACTGCTCGTAGCTTAGCGGTAGAGCCATCTCATGGCACATCGCCTCTGCGAACGCTTCGTCGCTAATTTCCCCGCGCTCATGCTGATGAAACGCCTCCCCCATATGAAAACTCTTCTTAAGCGATGCCAGCGGAATACGCGTTAAATCGCTCCAGGTTCCCAGCACACGGTTAAAGTCGATATCGACAATCACATTACCTAAATCAAAGATATAGAGCATTTTTGCCTCCTTTCTCGCCACAAGAAATTAACTGTAGCGGGAAAGGATGGGTTTGGCTATGTGACAATAAGGGTAATCTTGTGATGCTGATTGCGAAAAAGCAGAGTAATTTCACTGGCTTTTTCGCAATAGATGAATGGTTAAGATTCAGGCATAAATTGCCAACGAGTTTCGATGACCAGCGGCTTTTCTGGTGCCGCTAATTCCGGCGTTAGTTGCCTGGGTAAGTGGATTAACACAGGTGGCATCAGGCTGTTTATCAAATACCACCAGACTGTTTGCAGAAGAGGTCATGGTCATCGCGAGTTAACCAAGCCACCGTAACTTAACCTTCACCCCGTCATAAAAGACAAAACAGTCGTCCCAAGGGCCAGCTCAATCAGTCTGGTGCAAAAAATTTTGTTTTGCTGGATACGGGCTACGGTTGATAAGGCTGGTATTGTTTTCAATGGCCGGATTAAACACATCCGGCCATTAATCAAGCTTCAGCCGCCAGCATCTCTTTCTTACGTTGGCTAATACGCTTAACCAGCATTACGGAAACCACCGCACCACAGAATGCGAAGCAGGCCATAATGCCAAACACGATTTTGTAGCCAATAATCCCCGGATTTAAATCCAGAATGTAGCCATACAGACTGAAGCAGAACATCGCCGGGGCGTAACCGATAAAGCTACCCAACGCCATCGCCGCGCCTGTTTTATTTTCAGCAATTTTTGCTTCGCCGATAGGTGCAAAGAATACGGCGCGCTGCGTAAAGACAATCGCGCCAAAGCCCAGCGTACAGGCCATCCCTAAATAGACCGGCATGCTTTCGTGCGGCAGCATAATCAACAGTACGAGCGCAGCGGTACTGATGATAAAGGTGTAGCATAGATATTTACTCGGTGATTTCAGGATCTTATCTGAAATCATGCCACCAATCGGTCCACCGATCATTTTCAGACAGTATTGGTTAATGATGCCGTAAGCCCCCACCAGTGCAACGGGCAGTAGATAGATGTTTTTCAGGAATGGAATGAAGAATGTCAGGCCACAGTAAACCGCGTATACGAAGAAGACGTTGAAAGCGATAAGCCAAATGGTTTTGTCTTTCAGCACCGAGGTCATACTGGTGTTTTGCGATGCTTCGTCTTCTTTTTTCACCTCCACGGACGGTGCCTCTTCTTTGTCATTCAGTACAAAGAAAATGATAATGCCCACGGCAATCACAATAAGGGAATAGAACCAGATACCCGCTTTAAAGCCCAACAAGCCACTGCCAAACCAGGTAAATACTGCCAACGCAGAAAATGCCACCACGGTATCAACAATGCCACGCCCTGTTTCGAAGAAGCCAAACAAACGACCTTGTTGTTCGCTATTGCCCAATCGACTTACCGACTTGAGCAAGACAGGCCAGTTCATCATGTCGCAGGTAACGCCAAATAGCGCCCAGACAAAGAGGATGCCCCAATAACCTGGCATTGTCGTCAAATAAACACCCAGTAATCCCGTCGCAATGAGGGAGAATGACATGGTGTATCTGCGCGGTAGTTTATCGGCAAAATAAATAGACAGAAAAAAGCCCACTGTGGTGACAAATGAGTTTACCGACATAGCATTACCAATTTGACCATTAGTCAAATGGAAATATTCCTGCATCGGGATATAAAACGCATCTTTCAGCGACGGTAATTTATAAATTGTACCGCCACACAGTGTTAATAGACTAAATAACGCCCATTTCTTTTTCGTGAGCATAACATCCCCTAAGCGATTTTTAAAATCACTGTTTTAAAGGCAATAAGATATCGACCATTCTTATGGAATGGTTTTATTAACTGCGTATGGGTTAAAACTTATTAGTGGTTCAGAAGATGGCTTGCCTCTTGTTTGATTTGTTGTAGTACGTTACGCACATGATTTATCTGATTAATTGCATCTTCTTTTTCTTTACGTAACCGCGCATCCAGTAAATGATTTTCTGGTAGTGGTGTTTCACTCATCTGGCGATAAGGGATCCACGGATTATCATCTTCGTCTTCAAAGCGGAACGCCGGAGCATAATAATCAACCTCTTCTTCCAGGCCATATGCCGTCACCTGCGGCTCATCATCGCCCAGGCAGATAAGGTGCGTTAATAACGCTTTGAATGGCATATCTCCCTGACCTGAAATACAGGCTTTATGGCCCAGACCACCCTGTTCTTTAACAATCAATGCATCTTTGATATGCACCTGGGTAATATGCGGCGCCATCGTTTTTAAAGCGTCCATGGGATGCTCATTTGCATTGATCATGTTCGCAAAATCAAACAGTAAGGAAAGAGATTCCATCTCACTTTCTTTGACCAGCGACACCAGCTCATGGCTTTTTAAATCTTCATGCTGCTCGATCGTAAAAGTCAGGCCGCTGTCCTGATACGTTTCCCGTACATAGGCAATGTCGTTAGCGATGATCGATAATACGTCGCGCAAATTACCTTCATAACGTGGATAAAAACGTACGGACGATGCCCCAGTTTTCAACGCGATGGCGACGGCTTCGTCAATAGATGCCTTATCTGAGGCGCTAGTTTCAATATGAATATCAAGGTTCAGACGGCGGGCTTTATCACCAAAGGCAGAGAGTTCTTTATCGTCCATATTGCCAAGAGAAAAACGCTCGCCATCCAGAACATGAATTTTGACGCCCCGCAGATTATTTTCACTCGCGATATCAAGTAAATCAGCAGGCAACACTCTTTCCAGCCGCATATTTAAATGAAAGGCATAGGCATGTAAATAAAGAGGAAGAGTGTCGACACGTTGTAGAATCTTTCTTGCGTTATTTATTGTCACCATAAAACACCTACAGATTAATGATGAGGTCTACGGCCTCAAATCGCCAATATTCAATATCTATCTGGACAATATTGCCTTGCTGGTCAGCGCGATGCTTTTCAATTAAGATCGCAGGCATACCCGCAGAACCGCCAAGATACTTGCTGATATCGCCCGGCATTCTGACGGGTTTGAAAATCAATTTTTTTACTACCGTCTCTTTTTGGTAGCACTTTTCCCAGACTGCAGAAAATGAGTGGTTTTCAAGTTGTTCAATAAAACCTGGGGCAACTTCAGGATTAATATACGTTTCGTGATAGAAAACTTTATGTCCTTCCAGCGCCCCCCAACCGGTAATGCGGTAGAGTTCGGTTGACGGCGTCACTGCAATCAGTGGCATGAGCGTTTCAGGAATGTCGCGGGTACGTTTTTTCTCAGTAAATCCCCAGGAAGGTTCCCGCCCTTGTTCAATAGCGGCCCGCTGAAAGCTCGCCGACAGCTCCGGGCTGTAATTAAATCGCGGCTGAGTCACGAACCAACCTTTACGATCCTTACGGAAGATTTTGGATTCTGCCTCGAGGTTCAGCAACGCCTGGCGCAGCGTCATACGTTTAATGCCCAGCAGCTCTCCCAGCTCTCTTTCTGAAGGGAGTTTTCCACCCGGCGTGGTGATGCCATCTTTCAACCACCGATCCAGTTTCTCTTTTGCATTTTCTACGGTGGATTGATTTCCCGTCATTGTTTAATCCTTTTGGTTTAAACCAGATGAGGCATCTTACGCTTACGCCAAAAAAGAAAGCAATTAACGGCGTATGACTTTGCAGATAATTGTGACAAAGCTCTCTATTGACGTAACCACAGACTTATAAGGGAGATACTCGCATTGGTGAGCGCTCACGACAGACAAAAAAAAACCTGCCATCGCTGGCAGGTTTTTTATGACTGAAAAGCGAAATTAATCGTCTTTCGGTGCGCGGTTAGCGCGACGACGATCGTTTTCCGTCAGGTGACGTTTACGAATACGGATAGAGGTCGGAGTCACTTCTACCAGTTCGTCATCATCGATGAACTCCAGAGCTTGTTCCAGAGTCATGCGGATAGGCGGAACCAGAACAACGGCTTCGTCAGTACCGGAAGCACGCATGTTGGTCAGTTTCTTACCGGTCAGGCAGTTTACAGTCAGGTCGTTAGAGCGACTGTGAATACCGATAATCTGACCTTCGTAAACTTCTGCACCGTGACCGAGGAACAGCTTACCGCGATCCTGCAGACCGAACAGCGCGAACGCTACCGCTTTACCCTGACCGTTAGAGATCAGTACGCCGTTCTGACGCTGACCTACTTCACCCGGACGAACGTCGTCGTAGTGGCTGAAGGTGGAGTACAGCAGACCTGTACCGGAAGTCATGGTCATGAACTCAGAACGGAAGCCAATCAGGCCACGGCTAGGGATCACGTAGTCGAGACGTACGCGGCCTTTACCGTCTGGATTCATGTTTTTCAGGTCGCCTTTACGTTCGCCCAGCGCCTGCATCACAGAACCCTGATGCTGTTCTTCAACGTCCAGAGTCACGTTTTCATACGGCTCTTGTTTACGGCCGTCGATTTCACGGAAGATAACTTTCGGACGGGATACCGCCAGTTCGAAACCTTCACGACGCATGTTTTCGATCAGAACAGACAGGTGCAGTTCGCCACGACCAGAAACGCGGAACGCATCGGCGTCTTCGGTTTCTTCTACGCGCAGCGCAACGTTGTGTACCAGTTCTTTGTTCAGACGGTCCAGGATCTGACGAGACGTTACGAACTTACCTTCTTTACCGCAGAACGGCGAGGTGTTAACGCAGAAGAACATAGAAACGGTCGGCTCATCAACGGAGAGTGCCGGCAGCGCTTCAACATTTTGCGTGTCGCAAACGGTGTCAGAAATGTTCAGTTCGCCCAGGCCCGTGATCGCCACGATATCGCCAGCTTCCGCCAGATCGGTTTCGATACGTTCCAGACCGAGGTGGCCCAGCACTTTACCGACTTTCGCGTTGCGGGTTTTGCCTTCGCTATCGATGATAGTAACTTGCTGGTTCGGCTTCACTTTACCGCGCTTGATGCGGCCAATGCCGATAACACCAACATAGCTGTTGTAATCGAGCTGAGAAATCTGCATCTGGAACGGACCGTCAAGGTCTACGTCCGGTGCAGGAACGTGGTCAATAATCGCCTGATACAGCGGGGTCATGTCTTCCGCCATATCTTCGTGGTCCAGACCCGCGATACCGTTCAGCGCAGAAGCGTAAACGATCGGGAAGTCCAGCTGCTCGTCGGTCGCGTCGAGGTTAACGAACAGGTCGAATACCTGATCCACAACCCAGTCAGGACGCGCGCCAGGGCGGTCAACTTTGTTGATAACAACAATCGGCTTCAGGCCGTAAGCAAACGCTTTTTTGGTTACGAAGCGCGTTTGCGGCATCGGGCCGTCAAATGCGTCAACCACCAGCAGCACTGAGTCTACCATGGACATTACACGTTCAACTTCACCACCGAAGTCGGCGTGCCCCGGGGTATCAACGATATTGATACGGTAATCATTCCATTTGATAGCGGTGTTTTTCGCGAGGATGGTAATCCCACGCTCTTTCTCCAAATCGTTGGAGTCCATCACGCGCTCTTGGGTTTCGGCACGAGAGTCGAACGTACCGGATTGTTGGAGCAGCTTGTCTACCAGGGTGGTTTTACCATGGTCGACGTGCGCGATGATGGCGATATTACGCAATTTTTCGATCACAACTTTGCCTCAGGCATTAGAAATAGCGCGTTATTGTACACGGATTAATCGCACTACAAAACAGGATCACAAACATCCTCCGCAAACAAGTATTGCAGAGTCCCTTTGTGATCGCTTTCACGGAGCATAAAAAGGGTTATCCAAAGGTCATTGCACCAACATGGTGCTTAATGTTTCCATTGAAGCACTATATTGGTGCAACATTCACATCATGGTGCAGCCCTTTTGCACGATGTTAAGCATGATAACGCCTTTTAGGGGCAATTTAAAAGTTGGCACAGATTTCGCTTTATCTTTTTTACGGCGACACGGCCAAAATAATTGCAGATTTCGTTACCACGACGACAATGACCAATCCAGGAGAGTTAAAGTATGTCCGCTGAACACGTACTGACGATGCTGAACGAGCACGAAGTGAAGTTTGTTGATTTGCGCTTCACCGATACCAAAGGTAAAGAACAGCACGTCACTATCCCTGCTCATCAGGTGAATGCTGAATTCTTCGAAGAAGGCAAAATGTTTGACGGCTCCTCGATTGGCGGCTGGAAAGGCATTAACGAATCCGACATGGTGCTGATGCCAGACGCATCCACCGCAGTGATTGACCCGTTCTTCGCCGACTCTACCCTGATTATCCGTTGCGACATCCTTGAACCTGGCACCCTGCAAGGCTATGACCGTGACCCGCGCTCCATCGCGAAGCGCGCTGAAGATTACCTGCGTTCTACTGGCATTGCCGACACCGTACTGTTCGGGCCAGAACCTGAATTCTTCCTGTTCGATGACATCCGTTTCGGATCATCTATCTCCGGTTCTCACGTTGCTATCGACGATATCGAAGGCGCATGGAACTCCTCCACCCAATACGAAGGTGGTAACAAAGGTCACCGTCCGGCAGTGAAAGGCGGTTACTTCCCGGTGCCTCCGGTAGACTCGGCTCAGGATATCCGTTCTGAAATGTGTCTGGTGATGGAACAGATGGGTCTGGTGGTTGAAGCCCATCACCACGAAGTAGCGACTGCTGGTCAGAACGAAGTGGCTACCCGCTTCAATACTATGACCAAAAAAGCCGACGAAATTCAGATCTACAAATATGTCGTGCACAACGTGGCGCACCGCTTCGGTAAAACCGCGACCTTTATGCCAAAACCGATGTTCGGTGATAACGGCTCCGGTATGCACTGCCACATGTCGCTGTCTAAAAACGGCGTTAACCTGTTCGCGGGCGACAAATACGCAGGTCTGTCTGAACAGGCGCTGTACTACATTGGCGGCGTAATCAAACACGCTAAAGCGATTAACGCCCTGGCAAACCCGACCACCAACTCTTATAAGCGTCTGGTCCCGGGCTACGAAGCACCGGTCATGCTGGCTTACTCTGCGCGTAACCGTTCTGCGTCTATCCGTATTCCGGTGGTTTCTTCTCCGAAAGCACGTCGTATCGAAGTCCGTTTCCCGGACCCGGCGGCTAACCCGTACCTGTGCTTTGCTGCCCTGCTGATGGCCGGTCTTGATGGCATCAAAAACAAGATCCATCCGGGCGAAGCCATGGACAAAAACCTGTATGACCTGCCGCCAGAAGAAGCGAAAGAGATCCCACAGGTTGCAGGCTCTCTGGAAGAAGCACTGAACGAACTGGATCTGGACCGCGAGTTCCTGAAAGCCGGTGGCGTGTTCACTGATGAAGCGATCGATGCGTACATCGCTCTGCGTCGCGAAGAAGATGACCGCGTGCGTATGACTCCGCATCCGGTAGAGTTTGAGCTGTACTACAGCGTCTAAGTGTTTTAGTTGCCGTGGAAACTTTTCGCCTGTCTCTGGCAGGCTTGGGATCGATGGCAAGCACATCACGCCGGATGCGACGCAAATGCGTCTTATCCGGCCTACACGGTGATGATGTGGTAGGCCGGAGCAGGTGAAGTCGCTCTTCAACGTGAAGTTTGTCAGCTATCTGTAGCCCATCTCTGCATGGGCTTTTTTCTCCGTAACTTCTGTGATGCTTCGCGCTTTTTATCCGTAAAAAGCTATAATGCACTAAAATGGTGCAACCTGTTCAGGAGACTGCTTTATGGCAACAGGCACGCAGCCCGATGCTGGGCAGATCCTCAACTCGCTGATTAACAGTATTTTGTTAATTGATGACAATCTGGCGATCCATTACGCCAACCCCGCCGCGCAACAACTGCTCGCCCAAAGCTCCCGCAAATTGTTTGGTACACCGTTACCGGAACTGTTGAGCTACTTCTCATTAAATATCGAGCTGATGCAAGAAAGTCTGGAGGCGGGGCAAGGTTTTACCGATAACGAAGTGACGCTGGTCATCGACGGTCGCTCGCATATTCTTTCTGTGACCGCCCAGCGCATGCCAGACGGCATGATCCTGCTGGAGATGGCACCGATGGATAACCAGCGCCGCTTAAGTCAGGAACAGCTACAGCACGCCCAGCAGGTTGCTGCCCGTGATTTAGTCCGCGGCCTGGCGCATGAGATTAAAAATCCGCTTGGCGGTTTACGTGGCGCGGCACAGCTGCTCAGCAAAGCATTACCTGACCCGTCACTGCTGGAATATACCAAAGTGATTATCGAACAGGCGGACCGGCTGCGAAATCTGGTCGACCGTCTGTTGGGGCCGCAGCTGCCCGGTACGCGCGTTACCGAAAGTATTCACAAAGTGGCTGAACGCGTGGTGACGCTAGTGTCGATGGAACTGCCCGACAACGTGCGGTTGATTCGTGATTACGACCCCAGCCTGCCGGAACTGGCGCACGACCCGGATCAAATTGAGCAAGTGCTGCTGAATATTGTGCGCAATGCGCTACAGGCGCTGGGGCCGGAAGGCGGTGAAATCATTCTGCGTACCCGCACCGCGTTTCAACTGACCTTACACGGCGAGCGCTATCGGCTGGCGGCGCGAATTGATGTGGAAGATAACGGGCCGGGCATTCCGCCTCATTTGCAGGATACGCTATTTTACCCGATGGTCAGCGGCCGCGAAGGTGGCACCGGGCTTGGCTTATCCATCGCCCGTAATTTGATTGATCAGCATTCAGGCAAAATTGAATTTACCAGTTGGCCAGGTCATACCGAGTTCTCGGTTTACCTGCCTATCAGGAAATAAAGGTGACGTTTATGCAACGAGGGATAGTCTGGGTAGTCGATGACGATAGTTCCATCCGTTGGGTGCTTGAACGTGCGCTCGCTGGGGCAGGTTTAACCTGTACGACGTTTGAGAACGGCGCGGAGGTGCTGGAAGCACTGGCGAGCAAAACGCCGGATGTGCTGCTGTCGGATATCCGTATGCCGGGAATGGACGGGCTGGCGCTGCTCAAGCAGATTAAACAGCGCCATCCGATGCTTCCGGTCATCATTATGACCGCACATTCCGATCTGGATGCTGCCGTCAGCGCCTATCAACAAGGGGCGTTTGATTATCTGCCTAAACCGTTTGATATCGACGAAGCCGTGGCGCTGGTTGAGCGCGCCATCAGTCATTACCAGGAACAGCAGCAGCCGCGTAATGTTCAGCTTAACGGCCCAACGACCGATATCATCGGCGAGGCGCCAGCCATGCAGGACGTGTTCCGTATTATCGGTCGGCTTTCGCGTTCTTCGATTAGCGTGCTGATCAACGGCGAATCCGGCACCGGTAAAGAACTGGTCGCTCATGCCCTGCATCGCCACAGCCCGCGCGCCAAAGCGCCGTTTATCGCGCTCAATATGGCGGCTATCCCGAAGGATTTGATCGAATCAGAACTGTTCGGTCACGAAAAAGGCGCGTTTACCGGCGCGAATACCATTCGTCAGGGGCGTTTTGAACAGGCCGATGGCGGCACATTATTCCTCGATGAAATTGGCGATATGCCGCTGGATGTGCAGACGCGTTTGCTGCGCGTGCTAGCAGACGGTCAGTTTTATCGCGTTGGCGGCTATGCGCCGGTGAAAGTGGATGTGCGGATTATCGCTGCCACTCACCAGAATCTCGAACAGCGGGTGCAGGAAGGCAAGTTCCGTGAGGATTTGTTCCACCGCCTGAACGTTATCCGTGTTCATCTGCCGCCGCTGCGTGAGCGTCGGGAAGATATTCCCCGTCTGGCACGCCATTTTTTACAAGTTGCCGCTCGCGAGCTGGGCGTAGAAGCAAAGTTGCTGCATCCGGAAACTGAAGCCGCTCTGACGCGTCTGGCGTGGCCAGGCAACGTGCGCCAGCTGGAAAACACCTGCCGATGGCTAACGGTAATGGCTGCCGGACAGGAAGTGTTGATTCAGGATTTGCCTGGCGAACTGTTTGAATCAACCGTACCGGAAAGCACTTCACAAATGCAGCCGGACAGTTGGGCAACGCTGTTAGCACAGTGGGCAGATCGGGCGCTACGTTCCGGTCATCAAAACTTGCTGTCTGAAGCGCAACCAGAGTTGGAGCGGACATTACTGACTACCGCGTTGCGACATACGCAGGGACATAAACAGGAAGCAGCGCGCTTACTTGGCTGGGGGCGTAACACCCTGACGCGTAAGTTAAAAGAGCTTGGAATGGAGTGATTCAGGCTCGCCATGTAAAGATTGATTATTGAGCGCAAATTGCTGTTATTTTGCGCTTTACTGTTCCGGTAAGTTCAGTATGATCATGCCCGAAAAACGGGGGGAGTGTCATTATGCTGGAATCAATAATTAATCTGCTATCAAGTGGCGCAGTTAACAGCCACACGCCGCAAACTGCCGTTGCTGCTGTGCTGTGTGCCGCAATGATTGGGCTGTTTAGCTGAGTTTCAGATTGCTGATGAAGTGCTCTTTGTTCATGCCGGGTGCGGCGTGAACGCCTTATTCGGCCTACAAAAGCAATAATTTCAACAGGTTTTGCAGGCCAGATAAGCGTAGCGCATCAGGCAATCTTGTTCTCAGCACATTGATGGCGCTTTCGTTTTCTACTTTGTAAACGAAGCGCCATTCACTATTTAAATCACCCGTGAGAACTGCTGCATTCGCGCTTTCTGGCGCAGATAAGTATCAAAGCACATGCAAATGTTGCGGATCAGCAAGCGACCTTTAGCCGTCACCTGAATCCCCTTCTCATCCACATCCACCAGCCCGTCTTCTGCTAATGGGGCGAGCAGCTTGAGATCTTCCGCAAAGTAATCAGCGAAGTGCAAATCCCACTGTTGCTCAATGGGGGCGTAATCCAGACGGAAGTTGCAGATGAGCGACTTAATCACATCGCGGCGAATACAGTCATCGCGCGTTAGCGCAATACCACGCCACAGCGCATTGCCTTGTTCATCCACTTGCTGATAGTACTGCTTCAACTCTTTCTGGTTCTGCGCGTAGCAGTCACCAATCATGCTGATGGCGGAAACGCCCATCCCAAGCAGATCGGTATCGCCCTGGGTGGTGTAGCCCTGGAAGTTACGATGCAGCACGCCTTCACGTTGGGCCACCGCCAGCTCGTCATCCGGGCGGGCAAAGTGATCCATACCGATAAACTGATAGCCCGATTGTGTCAGGAAGGCGATGGTTTCCTGCAGAATATCGAGTTTTTGCTGCGGACTCGGCAAGTCAGCATCTTTGATTTTGCGCTGGGCGGCAAAAATAGTTGGCAGATGCGCGTAGTTAAAGACGCTCAGACGGTCAGGGTTCAGTTCCGCCACGCGTTTCAGGGTAAAGGCGAAACTCTCCGGCGTCTGTTTCGGCAGGCCGTAAATCAGGTCAATGTTGGTGGAGGTAAAGCCAATCTCACGCGCATGGTTAAGCAGCGCAAAGATGAACTCTTCATCCTGCTCGCGGTTAACCAGACGCTGTACTTCTTTGTTGAAGTCCTGCACGCCCATGCTCAGGCGGTTAAAGCCTTCCGCGCGTAAATGATCGAGTACATCCAGTTCGATTTCGCGCGGATCGACTTCGATCGAGATTTCCGCATCGGCATTGAACTGGAAGTTTTCGCGCAACAGCTTCATCAGGCGGCTGATTTGCGCTTTATTCAGGTATGTTGGCGTTCCACCGCCCCAGTGCAGCTGGCTCACCTTGCGCCCGGCAAAAAGCGGTGCACGATGGACGATTTCTTGCTCAAGCACGTCCAGATACTGGTCGGCCTTGTGCTGCTGACGAGTCACAATCTTGTTGCAACCGCAGAAGTAGCAAAGTTTGTGGCAGAACGGAATATGTACGTAGAGAGATAAGGGACGCTCAGGGTAGCGCGCCACGGCTTGTAAAAACGCCTGTTCGCCGAAGTCTTCTGAAAACTCCAGCGCGGTCGGGTACGAGGTGTATCGTGGCCCGGAATAGTTATATTTCTGGATCAGGGCCAGGTCCCAGTCGATTTGCTGTACAGACATGCTCACTCCTTCCGATGGCGTCTCTGGCGGCTACGGCGTACCGGCGGATGCCCGTTTCGGGTCATCAGCCGGTTGCGCAGCCACTTTTGTCGCCGCGACAACCGCTGTAGTTTAACGAATAACCACACCAGATAACATATAACCGGAAGGGTTATCAGCAGAACGGGAAGGCCCACGCAGGCAATCCGTTAGTTGCCCCGCAGCAGACGCATCATGTCTTCTTGCTTCTCGTCTTCTTCCTCTTCTTCGTCGTCGTCATAAGAGAGGCCAAGTTTCTGCATCAGCTCATCAATACGATCCAGCTTGGCATCTACCCAGGATTGCTCTTCGGCACTCAGGGTTTCGCCTGCTTCCAGACGTTCCAGCAGCGCATCCAGACGCTCATCTGTCTCCAGTAACTCCAACTCCGCCTGCGGTGAAAGCATAGGTTTCTCACTCTTCGGTTTGTGCTGTTTGGTGACTTTTTCAGTCACGCCCAATGGAATAGGGGTTTTACTGCCAATACGTGGATCTTTCGGTGCATTCTGGCCCTTGCTACCCGAAGTAGCGCTACCGCCCGCTGCGCGGCTGCCTGGTGCATGACCACGGCGTTTTTTCTGGCGCTTGCGATCACGAGCTTCCTGATTCAGCTCTTCGCGGGTTTTACGACGCGCTTTTGCATGACCTTTGCTGCGTGAGTTTGAAGATGATGGTTTCATATCAATTCGTCTTTTAGCCGTTTTATTTAGTATAGATTTGCGGCGGAATCTAACAGAAAGCAAGCAAAGAAAAAAGGCGACAGATTACTCTGTCGCCTTTTTTCCTGACTCACAACCCTTAACGGGTCTTACAATCCTTGCAGGCCGCCAACACACCCTGTTTTTCCATTAGCCGGAACATTCCGTGTTGATTCCATTTCCCTTTAGTGACGTCTCCGGACGTTTGTCTTCCTGACAATCCTCTGTCTTCGCCTCCTGGCGCTCCTGACCCTCATCCTGAGTCATTGTTCCTGTTAGCGTCCTCGCTCTATGGGTGCTACTTTACGCTTCTGTGTTAAACAAACAATAAACTATCATCAGTATTTACTCATTTTCAGATTATTGTATAAAACTAATCACATGATTTATTTAGCCTATTTGACATGTGTCGCAGAAATTTCTCTTCGATTTCGCATAAAAACAATCGGCAATGTCTCACAAAGTACATGGTATTTACTTACACCGTTCACGCCGAAAAATCCGTCTTTTATTGTGGTTCAGGTATAATCGCCACAAAGCTTTGACTGACGGAGACGACCGCTTTGACTAATTTGAATTATCAACAGACGCATTTTGTGATGAGTGCGCCTGATATTCGCCACTTACCTTCCGATACCGGGATCGAAGTGGCTTTTGCAGGCCGTTCCAACGCAGGTAAATCCAGCGCGCTGAACACGCTGACTAACCAGAAAAGCCTGGCGCGTACCTCGAAAACACCAGGACGTACCCAGCTTATCAACCTGTTTGAAGTGGCTGAGGGCAAACGTCTGGTCGACTTGCCTGGCTATGGCTACGCGGAAGTTCCTGAAGAGATGAAGCGCAAATGGCAGCGCGCGCTCGGTGAGTACCTCGAAAAACGTCAGAGTCTACAAGGCCTGGTCGTGCTGATGGATATTCGCCATCCGCTGAAAGATCTCGACCAGCAGATGATTGAGTGGGCGGTGGACAGCAATATCGCCGTACTGGTGTTGCTGACCAAAGCGGACAAACTGGCGAGCGGTGCACGTAAAGCGCAATTGAATATGGTGCGTGAAGCAGTGCTGGCGTTTAACGGTGATGTGCAGGTAGAGACATTCTCTTCTCTGAAGAAGCAAGGCGTGGATAAGCTTCGCCAGAAACTGGATACCTGGTTCAGCGAGATGCAGCCTGTAGAAGAAACGCAGGACGGCGAATAATTTTCTAGCCCTTATGCATGTGCCGGATATCGCGTATCTGGCACATAAAATCATGCAAATTCAATGAGCTATTTTCTACCGTAGGCCTGTTAAGCACAATGTATCCGGCAATACGGATCTTTTCTTTCGCACAATAAAAAACGCCCCAGTCATTACTGACTGGGGCGGCTAAAAAATTCAGCCAAATCCGATTACGTGAAGTAAAAGGTCTGAAAGATAGAACATCTTACCTCTGTACCCTACGCGACTAACTTTACTCTTTTTTGTTCAGTTCAGAAAGCACTTTTTGTAATTTTTTTTCAGTTGTTGCATAGGAATTTCTAATACCCATCACAAATCGTGGCTGGTTATGTTGCTTAGTTACGAAAAAAAGGCTTGTTAAGGCAAATCTTAGTGCGCCTGATCCCAGTTTTCGCCACTACCCACTTCCACCAGCAAAGGCACATCCAGGCGGGTACAGTTTTCCATCAACTGATGGATCTTCTTCGCTACCGCATCGACATCATCTTTATGAACTTCAAACACCAGTTCATCGTGTACCTGCATGATCATGCGCACGCGCGGTTGCTCTTCCTGTAGCCAGGCATCAACGGCAATCATCGCCCGTTTGATGATATCCGCAGCGGTTCCCTGCATTGGTGCGTTAATGGCTGCACGTTCAGCCGCGGCACGACGCGCACCGTTGCTGGATTTGATATCCGGCAGATAGAGGCGACGTCCGTCCAGGGTTTCAACGTATCCCTGCTCTTTCGCCTGAGCACGAGTGCGTTCCATATACTCCAGTACGCCTGGGTAACGTTCGAAGTAAAGGTCCATGTACTTCTGTGCTTCTTTACGTGGAATGTTCAATTGCCGTGCCAGACCAAAAGCACTCATGCCATAAATCAGACCAAAGTTGATCGCTTTCGCGCTACGGCGTTGTTCGCTGGTGACGGTTTCCAGTGGCAAACCAAACACTTCTGCCGCCGTTGCCCGGTGGATATCTTTTCCTTCTGCAAATGCGGTCAGCAAGCCTTTGTCTCGTGAAAGATGCGCCATGATGCGCAGTTCAATCTGCGAGTAGTCCGCCGAGACAATCACATAATCCTGCGGCGCAATAAACGCCTGGCGGATACGGCGGCCTTCTTCGTTACGCACCGGAATGTTTTGCAGGTTAGGATCGGTTGAGGATAAACGCCCCGTCGCAGTTACTGCCTGGTGATAGGAAGTATGCACGCGCCCGGTTTTCGGGTTGATCATCAGCGGCAGCTTGTCGGTGTAGGTCGATTTCAGCTTCGCCAGGCCACGGTACTCCAGAATCACTTTTGGCAGCGGGTAGTCCAGCGCCAGCTCTTCCAGTACCTCTTCTGACGTTGAAGGCGCACCACCCGGCGTTTTCTTCAGCGGCTTAATACCCTGTTTTTCAAAAAGAATAGTTTGCAGTTGCTTGGTGGAAGAAAGGTTAAATTCTTCACCTGCAATTTCATGCGCTTTCTTTTCCAGCTCAGCCAGACGCAAGGTGAGCTCTTCAGAATGATTGTGCAGAACTTTCGGGTCGATCTTCACACCGTTGCGTTCGATGCGTGAAAGCACCGGCACCAGCGGCATTTCGATGTTTTCGAAGACGTTCAGTGGCCCTTTGTGTTTTTGCAGATCCGGCCACATTTTCAGATGCAGCTGCAAGGTGACATCTGCATCTTCAGCGGCGTAACGTCCGGCCTCTTCCAGGGCAATCTGGTTAAAGGTCAGTTGATTTTTGCCTTTACCAGCAATCTCTTCAAAAGTGATGGTTTTGTGCTTCAACCAACGTTCCGCGAGGCTGTCCATATCGTGGCGACCGGCAACGCTGTTGAGAATGTAGGACTCGAGCATAGTATCAAACGCAATCCCCCGCAGCTCAATACCGTAATTCGCCAGAATGCCGCGATCGTATTTCAGGTTTTGCCCGACCTTCAGCACCTTTTCATCTTCCAGCAGCGGTTTTAGCAGCTCGAGTGCGCGCTCGCGGGAGATCTGATCGGGCGCATCAAGATAATCATGAGCAACCGGAATATAGGCCGCTACGCCAGGTTCGATAGCAAAAGAAAGCCCTACCAGGTTGGCGGAGATGTTATCGAGGCTGTCGGTTTCGGTATCAAACGCAAATACAGGCGCTTTTTCCAGCTTCGTAATCCATGCTTTTAGAGTTTCTTCGTCCAGAATAGTGACGTAGTTATCGTAAGAAATCGCTGTTGCAGTCACTTCGGGTGTTTCGTCGACAACAATGGTTTCCTGCGGCTTCGCGGCTGGTTTTGCCCCTTTGGCCTGTAACCATTTGCCCGCTTCGACATCAGCAGTCCAACGCTTGAACTCATACTTTTTGAACAGCCCCAACAACTCTTCAGCCGCCGGTTGTTGTACTTCCAGTTGTTCGCAGGTCAGTTCCAGTTCAACGTCGGTTTTAATCGTCGCCAGCTGGTAAGAGAGATAGGCCACCTCTTTATTTTGCTCAAGCTTCGCCGCCATTGTTTTCGCGCCGCGGAAGCTCAATCCAGCAATTTTTTCCGGCTCGGCATACAGCGTATCCAGGCCGCCAAGACCTTGTAGCAGTGCCTGTGCGGTTTTTTCGCCGACGCCCGGTACGCCAGGAATGTTATCAGAGGAGTCGCCCATCAGCGCGAGGAAGTCGATGATCAGTTCTGGCGGTACGCCGTACTTATTCACCACCTCTTCCGGGCCGAGGATGGTATTCGTCATGGTATTGATAAGCGTAATATTTGGCGTCACCAGCTGCGCCATATCTTTATCACCGGTGCTGATCAATACCGGACGCCCAGCTTTTTCTGCTTCGCGCGCCAGAGTACCGATAACGTCGTCTGCTTCTACGCCAGAAACGGCCAGCAGAGGCAGCCCCATCGCTTTTACCATTGTGTGCAGGGGTTCGATCTGCGCGCGCAAATCGTCCGGCATTGGCGGGCGATGTGATTTGTAATGTTCAAACAGTTCATCACGAAAGGTTTTTCCCTTGGCGTCAAAGACCACCGCTGCATGCGTCGGTTGGTATTGCATGATCAGACTACGCAGCATGTTGAGGACACCGTACATCGCACCGGTTGGCTCGCCTGCGCTGTTAGTCAGCGGCGGAAACGCGTGATATGCGCGATAAAGATAAGATGAACCATCTACAAGGATAAGTGGGTTTTGGGGGATCTGAACCATAATGTCCGTGCCTGTTTATCAGATTATGGGTAAAGGATGCCACAGACAGGATGAAAACATGAGTTTTTCACCGCTTTTCGTGAAAATCTTTTGTAGATCTTGTGGATCGCTCGCAAATCGTCATGTGGATAACTTTGTGTATAAATTATTTACATCACTTTTAATTTATTATCATGCTTGTTACAGCATTAGGTTTGTTGTTGTTTTTCATAAAGTTAAAAATAAAAGCATTGCTGGTGATTGAGTAATAGGGATTTTTTCTAATGTGGATAGATATGAATTATTTTTCTCTTTAAGGATCATCCGTTATTTGGGCCGTTTTCTGCTAAAATCTGCGCCTTGCGCTTCTTTAGCGCACTGTCTATGGCTAACCTTTTGAATAATTTAATTATGACGAGAATACTCGCTGCGATAACACTTTTGGTGAGTATCGTATTGACCATTTTGGTCACCATTTTTTGTTCTGTCCCGATCATCATTGCCGGGATCGTAAAACTATTGTTACCAGTGCCAGTGATTTGGCGAAAGGTATCGCTTTTTTGTGATTTTATGATGTATTGCTGGTGTGAAGGATTAGCGCTATTACTGCACCTTAACCCACACCTGCAATGGGAAGTTCGCGGACTGGAAGGGCTAAGTAAGAAGAACTGGTATCTGCTTATTTGTAACCACCGCAGTTGGGCTGATATTGTTGTACTATGCGTGTTGTTTCGTAAGCATATTCCAATGAACAAATATTTTCTCAAGCAGCAACTGGCCTGGGTGCCTTTCCTGGGCCTGGCGTGCTGGGCGCTGGATATGCCGTTTATGAAGCGCTATTCCCGCGCTTATTTGATACGTCATCCGGAACGGCGCGGTAAAGATGTTGAAACCACTCGTCGGTCTTGCGAAAAGTTTCGCCTGCATCCCACCACAATTGTGAATTTTGTTGAAGGCTCCCGTTTTACTGAACAGAAACACCAGCAAACCCACTCGACATTTAAAAATCTCCTGCCTCCCAAAGCCGCCGGTATCGCGATGACGCTGAATGTGCTGGGTAAACAATTCGATAAACTACTCAATGTTACGCTGTGTTATCCGGACAATAACCGCCAGCCATTCTTCGATATGTTAAGTGGCAAACTGACGCGGATTGTCGTGCATGTGGATTTACAACCTATTGCTGAAGAGTTGCATGGCGACTATATCAATGACAAAAGCTTCAAACGTCATTTTCAGCAGTGGCTGAACACACTGTGGCAGGAAAAAGACCGACTTCTGACTTCACTGATGTCATCACAGCATCATGATAAGTAGCTATAACTCGCCTCCGTATTAGCAGAGGCGAGTTATCATTTTAATGCACTAAACGTCCGGCACGAGACATAAACTCTTCTTCGCTCATCTCCTGCCCGTTAAAAACAACTTTGCCTGGCAAATAATGCAGTTGCAGCGAGGCGATATTGTTGTCAATTGTGATTAACTGAAACATCTTACCTAATGTTGCCATTCCGCCGATTTGTTTATCAGCCAGCTTTTGAGCTTTTTCAGCATCCATTCCTTCAGATAAATTAAGCTGTTTAGCTATTTCAGTGACGACATTAATCGGTACATTCATATCCAGATTGAAAGATTTAATATCTTTGTTTGTGGATGATGACGATTGGGCTGGTTCGGCAATACTAATATCCAGATTAGCATTTAGTTCACCGGCAGCGTTCTTCCAGCTTACAGGTAGTTTAATGATCGGCTCACTTTTTTGTAATAACGTTAAATACTCTTTGAACAATGCAGTATTCATTGCTTCCAGTGCATCTTCATCATTTGCTAACTCAGGGTGTGCTGCAAGTTGCTTCTGCGTCGCAATGTTGTACTGGATGATAAACTGGCGAACTGCTAAGGGATCAATAGATTCAGCAATCAATGACCATTGACCGCTACCGAGTTGCTGATTCCCTTTTGTTAACTTATCAATTTCGTAACTCAGATTGACATTGATATGATCTTTATCTTTTACGCGCTCTAGTGTGGTTTTCGCGACGAAAGCGTCGAGTTTGGCAACTTCGTTACCGTGATTGACAATGCTAATCTGATTAAATTTCGACTTGCTTTCACCAACCGGAAATTTCTTTTCTTCTAATCGCGTCAGAGAATTAATGGTAAAACTTTTCGCCGTGACTTTATTCATTGGCGATAATTCCAGAACAATATCTTCGACTTTGCCTTCAACATCGAGATTAGACAATGAACTGTCATCACCATTAAAAGTAAACTGACCTTCACCAAAGGAGAGTTTTCCATACTCTGCTGGGGCAACGTCCAGAGTTGTAGAGAAAGAACCGCCAAAGGCGAATCGCAATGTTGCTTCGACGGGCGCTCTATCTTTTGCGGCAATAAATAGCGGTTGTGTCAGTTCATTATTGACTAATTTAACTTTTGCTGCCGCCATAGCAGGTAAGATATTGCCACTTTTTAACATTGATAGGGGCAAGGGGCCATGATCGACATCCACATCAAATGCAATACCTTGTCCTGGCTTGATATTGAGATCTGGCGCACCTTTATCAAAGGTAATAAGCATTTGAAAATGAGAGCTAAAAAAACCTTTGTCAAAGTTTTTATAGCTGGCGGTCATATCATAGGCATGCTCTCCCTTCTTTTTACTGTCGTTAAAATCTTTAATAAATTTTTCGACGCCAGACTGGATTTGAGTCCCTTCATACCATGTTCCACCGCCCCAGATAATGGCTAATGCAACAATAACACCTGTGGCTGACTTACGTATCATCTCTATTATTCCCTGATAAAACAGCAAAACTTTTAATATCCGCGCTTGATATTAAAATGTCCAGAAACGAGGTGAATTATCAGAAAGTATTTATATTGATTAAACAATAAAAAAGCCCGTGAATATTCACGGGCTTTATGTAAGTTACAATAAATTATTTTTTCTCAGACAGATATTTTACTGTATCGGCATACTGCTGAACAAAAACATCCATATTGCTGGTATCCATACCCTGCGGATTCAGCTGATATTTACCGTTAACAAACATCGCTGGAACGCCACGCAATTGTACATCTGCAGCCGCTTTTTCTTGCTGTGCGACCAGAGATTTAACAACAAAGCTGTTCCATGCTGCATCATACTCTTCGCCTTTAATACCTGCGTTGATGAAGACATCACGAATGTCGGCCGTAGAGCGAATGGTCTGTGTTTTCTGTACGCCTTCAAACAGTGGTACAGTCACTTTATCTTCTACGCCCAGCGCCATCGCCACAGCCCACGCTTGTGTCAGAGATTGCCCCAGCTCCCCGCCCATGAAGTTGACGTGGTATTTAGTCATCTTCACACCTTCCGGCAGTTTTTTCTTCACATTCTCAGAAATATGCAGAACTTCTTCAAACTGATAGCAGTGTGGGCAGAAGAAAGAGAAAAACTCCAGCACTTGCGGCGCGCCAGCAACCGGCTTTTCCAGCGTGGTGTATTGTTTACCATCTTCATACTGCGCCGCCGATGCGCTAAACGCTAAAACCAAACCAGCCAGCGCCAGCCAAATTTTTTTCATGATCTACTCTCTCCGATTAATACATAGGTGTTAATTGCAAAGGGGGTTCTTGTAGAACTTTTGCCTGTTCTATAAAAGTCGCCGTCTGTCGCAGCCAGTAATCTTCCCCGGTTAACCACGGGAAATTTTTCGGGAACGCGGGATCAGCCCAACGCCGCATTAGCCAGGCAAGATAATAAACCAAACGCATGGCGCGTAAAGGTTCAATCAGTCCGATTTCAGCGGTGTCGAACTCGCTAAATTCTTCATAAGCTTCAATAATAGTTTCTAACTGCATCCGCTGCTCAGCTTTATCGCCATTCAGCAACATCCACAGGTCCTGAATTGCAGGGCCATTACGCGCATCATCCAGATCGACAAACATTGGACCATCGCGCCAGAGAATATTTCCGGCATGGCAGTCACCATGTAATCGCAGAACGGTGAAGTCCTCCCGCCAGTGTGCTGTAACGGCGGTAATAAGCTCATCCGTTGCCTTAAGGAAGGCCGCTTTCAGCCCAGAAGGTATCAGCGTAGCATTTTCAAACAGCTTGCGTGGTTCAATGAGATATTCATTCAGACCGATGGTCGGGCGATGGATAAAAAGCTGTTTGCGCCCCGTCTGGTGCATGCGCCCTAAATAGCGCCCAACCGCTTCCATCTGATCAATATTATCGGCTTCGAACTGACGACCACCGACGCTTGGGAAAACGGCGAAATAAAATCCCTGATGAATCAATAAGGTCTGGCCGTTAAAAGCCAAAGGGGCCGCGACAGGAACTTCGTCGTTTACCAGTTGCAGCGCAAATTGATGCTCTTCGAGGATTTGATCTGCTGTCCAACGTTCAGGGCGATAAAATTTGACGACAAAACGCCGACGATCTTCGTCCTGAAATTGATAGACACGGTTTTCATAGCTGTTAAGCGGGGTAAGACCGGAATCCACCCGGATCCCTTGCTCAAACAGAGCGTCCATGATGGTATCCGGGTGTAGTGTCTGGAAAGTAAAAGCGCTGTTGTTCATCCCATCATCCGGAAAACATTACGAATGATGAAGGATATCATTTCACAATGATTTTGTTGGTAGCGCTTACAAGCTTTTACTCTTTAATTACGCCACGCGCACGTAATAGCGCCGTTTTGAAATCTTCTTCATAATCTTTCTGCAGCCCTGGGATCACCGCATCTTTCGCGGAATCGCGCATTTTCAGGTGATAGATCAGAATGTCATCCGTCAAATCCGCCAGTTCGCCGTCAAAACCTGACTCTTTCGCCAGTTTCTGCAAAAATTGCAGCAGGTTAAGGTCTGGCTCTTTTTGCCAGGCTGGCTGGAGGAGTTCAATAACTTCATTCAGACGTTTACATTTCATAGTAATGCTCCTTACTCTTGAGACAGACACGTTAGCAGGGTCAATCCCACAATAAAAGAGGCGATATCGGTGAATCTGATGACGACGATAACAGGCGTTATACTGGCGGGCGGTAAAGCCAGACGAATGGGCGGCGTAGATAAAGGATTGCTTGAATTAAACGGCAAACCATTATGGCAACATGTCGCTGACGCGCTTATGACGCAGCTGTCTCACGTCGTGGTTAATGCCAATCGTCATCAGGAAATCTATCAGGCAAGTGGTCTGAAAGTAATAGCGGATTCACTGGCGGATTATCCTGGCCCGCTGGCGGGAATGCTTTCGGTAATGCAGCAGGAAGCAGGTGAGTGGTTTCTGTTTTGTCCGTGCGATACGCCTTATATTCCCCAGGATTTAGTCTCCCGGCTTAATCATCAGCGCAAAGATGCACCTGTTGTGTGGGTCCATGACGGTGAACGCGATCATCCAACTATTGCTCTGGTAAATCGCGCTATTGAGCCGTTGCTGCAGGAATATCTGCAAGCAGGAGAACGCCGGGTAATGGCATTTATGAATCTTGCTGGCGGTCACGCGGTTGATTTTAGCGACCGTAAAGAAGCATTTGTGAACGTGAATACGCCAGAGGAGCTTGCCCGATGGCAGGAAAAACAATGATACCGCTACTCGCCTTTGCCGCGTGGAGCGGCACCGGAAAAACGACGCTGTTGAAAAAACTTATCCCGGTATTATGCGCCAGAGGGATCCGCCCGGGGCTGATTAAACATACGCATCATGATATGGATGTCGATAAACCGGGCAAAGATAGCTATGAGCTGCGCAAGGCTGGCGCGGCGCAAACCATCGTTGCCAGCCAGCAGCGTTGGGCGCTAATAACGGAGACGCCAGACGAAGAAGCGTTGGATCTGAATTTTCTTGCAAGTCGCATGGATACCTCAAAGCTGGATCTGATTCTGGTTGAAGGGTTCAAGCATGAAGAGATCGCGAAGATTGTGCTGTTTCGCGATGGTGCCGGACATCGACCAGAAGAATTAGTGATAGACAGACATGTTATTGCTGTAGCCAGTGATGTGCCGCTTAATCTTGATGTCGCGTTACTGGATATTAATGATATTGAGGGGCTGGCTGATTTTGTGGTGGAGTGGATGCAAAAGCAGGCCGGATAAGCAAGAGTAGGCTGGAGAAGACGCGCCAGCGTCGCATCCGGCATTTTTTCTGCATCAACGCAAAAAGGCCATCCTGACGGATGGCCTTTCGCTTTATTTGATGCCTGGCAGTT